>JAHFCY010000178.1 GCA_023249255.1 Candidatus Lindowiibacteriota bacterium
ATCGTACACCGGAGCTTGCTGTTTCACATGCGTCGTCTGCGGAATCCGCTCGTTCGGATAAAACGCGAGCGTACATCCGCTCGCACATCCCGGCGTCGACGACGGAATGTACATCCAGAATCCAGCCCACGGCTTCAACTGGACGGTCGTGTCGTAGGTGGTGAAACTGCCGGACACGGCTGTCGACGGCCCGAAAATGTATCCGCCGCCCGCGGACTCTTTGCGCCAGTATAATTTCGTGTGATAGTTCGACGTGTCGAGCGACCCCATCGGCACGGCATGGAGAGATGTGTCGGCCGCGTTCGTGTCGAGCCGCACGTCGAGGTTCCAGTCGATGTAATGCTCGCAGGGATTGCCGATCATGTTCCAGCCCTTGTAGACCCGTATCTGGTGCGGCGAATCCGAGGGCGAATAGCCGGCGGACAACCCGATTGCCGCGTTCGACCCTTTCATCAGGGCCCAATACGCCCGGCCCGCTTCGAAATTGCCGAATGAACCGGCGGCGGAGTTGTTCGGCGATGCCTGGCCCGAGGGCGATTTATATTGAGAGAATGACGCGACGGCCGGCGCGTTGGGATCCCACCAGTAAACGATCATGCTTCCAAGCCCCGCAGAACCGTTCACGGCGAGACCGTTCACACCCGAAGCCGGTTTCTCAAGCGGCGAGAACATCGTCCACTTGTCGGCGGGGACCGCCCGCCTGTCCGTGTAGATGACGATGTGTTCATCGGTGCCGCGTCCGCTGGAGAGTGACGCCGTGATGACATACACGCCCTCTCCGCTTGACAGCGTCAGAGTCTCGGTCACGCGTCCGTTGGCGTCGGAGGTTTCCGAGCCGGATCCGATCGATGAGCCTTCATATTCGATGTGAAAATTGACATCGGCGCCGGATGCCATGTCGCCGGCGCGGGAGTCTTTCACATCGAGCAGGATGAGGACGGAATCTCCGTTGGAGATGACATCGTGCCGGCTGCTGATTAGAATGATTGAATCGCCGGATTTGGATGCGGCGGCGGAAGAAGCATTGCGCTGTCGGAGAAATCCCATCTTGAGCGTGTACGACGCGCTGGAAGAAGTGTCCGTTCCCTGCTGGCCGACGGATGAGTGGAGGATATAACCGGTCGATGATGATGTATCTCCGCCGGTGGAGATGACGTCAGCCGGCAATTTGTAATTGACTGAAGTGATAAGAGCATATGCCAGGATGGACATCAACACGATACCTACGAACGCGGCCACCACAACTCGGTTTCGGTTCATTGGCGATCCCTTCGAAATACAGAAGTCATAACGTCAGACAAGAACCCAAAACAAGCCCGGCCCGTGTAAATCGTATGCGAGTCTACGTTACCGAACGATCAGTGTTCACCTGCGAAGGACATAAATCAATCCAATGAAAACATGTATTTTTAGTGAAAAATTCGCCTTCTATCACGAATTTTACGTGCCGGCGGATCGGAGATGCCCACGGGGATGTAAGGAATTTTGATTTTGCATGGCCGTCTTGCATTGATTGTCAAACCGTAATTCTGCGAATCAATGTGACGCCGGCGCGGCCGCGACCTCCATGCCGAGATAATGCGCGAGCGACGCCAGTTCCGTGTCGGAGCCGACAACGGGGGGCATGATGTGGCGGTAGGGATTTTTGTCGCCGGGGCGCATGATGCGCAGGAGGTTCAGGATTGATTTCTCGTCCCGGCCTTTCAGAAATTCCCGGAGGGGGCGATAGCCGTCCAGCGTGTGGCAACTTCGGCATTCCGTGCGAAACATCGCTTCGCCGTCGCTTTCGCCGGCGCGGCGCCAGTGAATCTTCGGCACGATCGGTCTTTCCGCGTCTTCCATCGTCTGCGCGTCAGCGGCCAGTACGCCGTTGGAGTACATCACCTGCCCGATGACATACGGCTTGCGCAGGACTTCGCGCGTCCACTCGCCGGCTCCGGTCACAAAAAGCGCCGACAGCATCAAAAATACGATCTTGCCCGTCGTGAATTCATCCGGGTTTGCGTAGGCGCCGAAGTAAATCATCAATCCCATCGTGCAGGTGAAGAAAACCGTGAGCATCGATATCCGGGTGAGGATCGCGAGGTTTCCGCGCGCAAATCCCGACACGCCGCTGTAGAGCATCGCCTGCTGGGCTTCCGGGAGTTTGAAATAATACCAGGCCATCCCGAAAATCATGAGGACAAACGTCGGAATAAACCACCGTGCGGAATATTGCAGCATGTGCGTCCGCATGCCGTGCGTCTTGGGCATCCGCGACGCGGTGATCAGGCCGTAGAGGCCGGCCAATGCGAGGCACACGAGAAATCGCATCATGAGCGACGGCCAGTAGGTCGGGTTGAACATCCCCGACCAGAAACTGTGGTCCTGGACCCAGTTTCCCGGCGACAGCATGAACGTCAAAATGCCGTTGATCGTCACCAGCGTCATGAGAGACGTGAACATGTAGGCCCAGCCGACCATCATGTGGGTACGGGGCGAGAGCGTCTTCCAGCCGTAATAGTAGACGACGAGCGAAAGAACTTCGAGGAAAAACCAGACCCATTCGATGGTCCAGGCAAGAACGAAATTTCGAATGAGAAACGCCGTGGCGTCCGGATTCACCAGACCAATCGCAAACCAGATGCCGATGCCGAACATCGCGCCGACGACGGACGTGAGGATCACAAAAAATCTGGAATGCGCGTGGCAGTACTCGAGCATCTCGGCATCTCCCCGCTTTCGGGCGAGATACTCCGTCACCGGCAAAAAGACTCCGCCGCCGACCGCAAATTGCGAAATGAACACGTGGCTGACAGCAATGAGACCAATCACCCCGGGCCCGCCGACTCCCTCGATCACCCACTGCGGATAATTCATACCGGTTTTGCCACGTAGCCCCAGATGGTGAAACTGATCAGCCAGACAATCCCCGCAAATCCGATATAAGCCGCAATTTTGCCGCGGCGGCCCGTCGCTGTTGCCGGATTCCAGATCGGGACGGTGGCCCAGATGGCTCCCGCAATGCCAAACAGCATATTGCCGAACAACTCGCCATTGATGGGACCAACCTCCGCGGGCATGAGTTTCAGGAGTTGAAACATCGCCATGAAATACCACTCGGGCTTGATCCCTTTGGGCGCCGGCGCAAGGGGATCGGCCTCACCGCCAAGCGGCCACGGAAATAACGCGGCCAGAACGGCAAGCAAATTCAGCGCGATGAGCCAGACGTAGAGATCGCTGAGGATAAAATTCGGGAAAAAAGGCACGCGGCCATACTTGCCGGATTTTTCGATTCCCTCCGGAATTTTGTTGCCGTGAATCTGTAGGAAAAAAAGATGAGCGCCCAGAAGCGCCATGAAAATCCACGGGATGATCACGACATGCAAAGCAAACATGCGCTGAATCGTCAGCCCGCCCATCCCCGGACCGCCGCGCAGAATGTTCGCCACGTACGATCCGCCGGGGACGGTTTCCATGATCTGAATACCAATTTTTGTCGCGAAAAAGGCCATGTCGTCCCAGACCAGACAGTAGCCGGTAAATCCCAACCCCATGCAAAGTCCCAGGAGCCCCAGCCCCGTGAACCACGTCAGCTCGCGGGGTTTTTGATAGGCCTTCATAAAGTAGACGGAGAACATGTGAATGATGACGGCCACCAGCATGAGGTTCGCCGCCCAGGAATGGATCGAACGGATCAGCCAGCCAAAATCGACTTTCGTGACGATCCGCAGAACCGATGCGTGACTGCTCTCAAGGCCCGGCTGGTATTGGAACAGAAGCACCATGCCGGTAAAAACAAGGAGGATGAAAAAGAACAGCGAAATTCCGCCGAAGTAGTACCAGAAATCCTGCTTGTGCTCGGGCACCGTCTTGTGCGCGGAGAGATCCTTGAACGCCTTGACCGGCAATCGCTCCTCGACAAACCGGGTGATCCAGTCCTTGATGTTCATCGGTCAGTTTTTGCTGACATAGAATCCGTCGGCCTTTTCTTCAAGTTTCAACTGCGTCAACGGCGCCGGCGGCGGGCCGGAGATGTTCGCCCCGGTGCTGGCATCGTAGCGTCCGCCGTGGCATGCGCAGGCGATGCGGTCTTCCTCTTTGCTGTAGTCGACCGTGCATCCGAGGTGCATGCACGTCGCCGTGAGCGCGTGAACCGTGCCGTCCATCCGGCGGATGAGGATGCCGGGTTTGGATCCGAATTTGAATATTTTCGATGTCCCTGGTTCCGGAACCACATTTTTCTCCAACTTGATCTGCGATACTTTCTCCTCCGTCTCTCCCTCGCCGCTCTGCAGGAATTTCACGAGAGGCACAGCGAGGACCAGTCCGTACAGGCCCGTCACTCCCTTTAACACCCAGTCCAGCCAGTGACGCCGATTCATGTTCACAGCGCAATCCCCTCCTTGCGAACGACACGCCACAGCCACAGGCCCAGCACGACGAACAACAACAGCGCGCCGTATACGGCCGCGATGACTGAATGCTGGATCCGGATCGGAATGGCCATGAAATTGTGGTAGTCGCTGATGAGCGCCTCGCGGATGAAGTGCCGCGTCAAAACTTTCGACAGCGCGTCAATCGACAGGGCCGCCATCACGGTCACCGAACACCGGATCTTGCCGGTCGAATCGACGCCGAATAAACCGACCAGCGTCAAAAGCCCGAACGACAACCATTGGAACATTTTTTGGCTGGTGGAGAGGGGATAACCGATGTGCGTCATCAGAAGCCCAAACGCGGCGCCGCTGACGAGGATGCCCGCAAAAAAGAATTGACGAAACCGTTCCGTCCAGAGCCAGCCCATCCAGCACAGCGCCGGCCCGAGGACCCACGCCCAGCGAAGAATGGCCTCCGAACTGCGCGGATAGAGATGCAGGCCGCCGACCGTCTGATAATTTTCGGCCCATCCGCCCGGGTGGATCATCCACGACATCACGTTCGAATAAATGAAACCGATGGTGAGAATACCGAGCGCCGCGAGTAAACTCGCCCAGCGAGACCAGTCGAGCCGGCTGGTGTACCGCGCGAAATAGACGAGCCCGTAGGAAGCCATCAGCATGAAAACGACCGACAGCCAGGTCCCGGCCATCATGAGCGACCCCGAATAGAAAAACGAGCCGTAGAGAGATTGGACAACCAGAAGGGGCGGGATTCCGAAGTTAATCAGAAACGCGACGAGGATCGGCGCGCGCGACAAAACAACCTGCGCGTGGTTGCGGGAAAGCCCGCCGACCAGCACGCTCGCCAGCGTCGATTGGACCAGGACGAAATGGACGGCAAGCGTAATGAGACCAATGACGAGGAGAAATTGCGGCCAGATCGGAAGCGGGATCGGCGGAGCTGCGGGAATGAAAACGCCGCCCGTCACCGCACAACCCACCCGCAGAGGTTGACACGTTCAGTCTGTACCCGTCGCATGCGCCGAAACATACCTACAACTCTTCACTATGGCAAGTTGTTTTTTGGAAAATTCGAAAGTATAGTGAGTGCATCGGCATGAGCACAAATGGACGGAAACAGGTTGTCATCCTCGGCGGGGGTTTCGGCGGAGTCTATACTGCGATCCAGCTTGAAAAATTCCTCGGGTCAAATCCGGATTTCGACATCCACCTGGTCAATCACGAAAATTATTTCGTCTTCCAGCCGATGCTGGCTGAAGTGATCTCGGGAAGCATCGGGATCATGGATGCCGTGACGCCCATCGCACAGCTTCTGAAAAAAACAAAAATTCATGTCCGGGACGTCGAGCAGATCGATTTGAAAGAAAAACTGGTCTACACCAGCCCCGGATTCGTGCCCAAACCCCACATTTTGCCGTACGACCATCTGGTGATCGCGATGGGGAAGGTCACGCATTTCCGGGGAATGCCGGGGATGCCCGAGCACGCGATTCCGTTCAAAAATCTGGGTGACGCGCTGTATATCCGCAATCACACCATCCACGCCGTCGAGGAGGCCGACATCGAGGAGGATCCGAAACTGCGGCGGGAACTGTTGACGTTCGTCATCGCCGGCGGCGGTTTTTCCGGCGTGGAAGCCGCGGCTGACCTGAACAGTTTCCTTCGGCACACGGCGCAACACCACTACGAGCGGGTGGCGCCTGAAGACATCCGGGTGATTCTCCTGCACGCGCAGGACAGGATTTTGCCGGAATTGTCACAGGAACTCGGGCGGTTTGCCCAGAGGGTCATCCAAAAACAGGGAGTTGAAATCAGGTTCAATACAAGGTTGGCGGCGGCAACGAAAACGGAAGCCATTCTTTCCAATGGCGAGCGAATCCCGACCCGGACGCTGATCTCGACCGTGCCGGCGTCGTCCAATCCCATCATCGAAAAATTGGATATTCCCAAAGACAGAGGACACATCAAGGCCTCGCTGGAAATGCAGGTCGAGGGAAGCGACCACGTCTGGGCCCTGGGCGACTGCGCCGTCATCCCGCATCCGAGCGGCAAGGGATTTTGTCCGCCGACTGCGCAGTTCGGGATGCGCCAGGGTCCCATCGCGGCGCACAACATCGTTGCGTCGATCCGCGGCGGATCCCGAAAAAAATTCGGGTTCAAGGGCCTCGGGTCCATGTGTTCCCTTGGGCATCAGAGTGGCGTTGCGGAGATCATGGGACTTCATTTTTCCGGAATATTGGCGTGGCTGATGTGGCGGGTGATCTATCTTTCCAAACTGCCCGGTCTCGACCGCAAAGTCAAAGTCGCCATCGCGTGGATTCTCGACTTCTTCTTTCCGCCCGCCCTCGTCCAGCTCAAATTGTTCGGACACAAGGCCGTCAAACAGGAGCATTACGAACCCGGCGAGGAGGGCTTCCACCAGGGGGATCTTGGCGACCGGATCTACATCATGATCTCCGGCAAGTCCCGCGTGCTGGTGACCGATCATGATGGGAACGAAAAAACTCTGGCGGAACTCGGCCCCGGCGAGTATTTCGGCGAGATGGCCCTCCTCAACAAGACCACACGCGGCGCGAGTGTCCGGTGCATCGAGCCGATGGACGTGTTGTGTCTCAGGAAACAGGAATTCGGCGCCCTCGCAACCCATCTGCCCGATCTGCGCGCCAGCTT
>JAHFCY010000179.1 GCA_023249255.1 Candidatus Lindowiibacteriota bacterium
CACGCGGCCAGTTCCCCTCGCCCTGGGGCGAGGGGCGCAGGGGAGTGGGGTTCGGGGGCCCGGCTTTTCCACGGTGTCCACAAGCGGGATGGAACCGCTCGTGGTCAGATCAGGCGGCAAGCCACTCCAAGTAACGGCGGCGGTGCAGGAATCGGACGACGGGCGCCAGGTCGAAGTGGCCATATTTCAATTCACGGTCCGAGTCCGGATCAATCTGAAACTCATGGGGGTCGATGCTCTCCCCTCTGGCGACCGCCGGAAATGGCGACGGCTCACCAGCGTCGGGCATCAAGTCCGGGTATGGCTCGCAAATTTCGTCCGCCGTCAATGCCCTGACCGTGCCGTCGGAAAATTGTGCCAACCGCGCGGGCATGTCTGCGGGATCCCGAAACATCGACGCTGTGGCACGACACTCGGGCGGGACGTAATGCGTCATCGGGTCGTAATGCCACTGCATGCGCGCGGCGCGGGCTCTGTCCTCGGGCGTCTCATTTTTGGGATGGACGTTTTTTCGGCTCGCCTGTCGAATGTCCAGCAGGATGTCGTGAAGAGTGCGGTCGATACCTACCGCGTCAATCAGGACCATGTGAGAGCCGAGGTCAACCGTTTTGCCGTTGGTCTTTCGGAGTCCGCCTCTGGTCCGAAGCACGGAATAGCGGCGCGTCTCAATGTCGAGAGTGCCGAACATGCGTTTGACTTTGGTCGTGACCAGCACGTCCCCCACAGTCAAAGCCGTCTGACCTCGTGAGAGGTAGGCCATGTCGTTCAAATTGGCAAGGCGGCGTTTGCCGTCGAGACCTCGTGAAAAGCTCTCGTCAATCAGAACGTGCGCGATCCTGTGACCGTCCTCCGTATCAAGCACGGGCAACAAGTGGAACGTCTGAACGTCGATCGGCAGACCTGCCGCGCGGGCGGCGCGGATGGTGTAGGCCGTACCGTGAGAACGACCATCCCAGAACGCAAGGAGCCGGTCAGCCGAGGCAACGATCTGATCATCCCGAAGCAAAGCGGCGCGTTTGCCGTGGGCGTCCCAGTCCGGGCGAATGACACGGGACGGAACGCGGCGCCAGTGGGCCCACAAGTCGGCGAATGTGTCGGGGCCGGCGGCACCGCCGGAGATAACCTCGGTGATGGGTGTAACGCTGTGGATGGAATCCAGAGCGGCAAAGACGGCGGCGCGATAACGATCGCCTGTCAAACAACGTGAACCGGTAACAGCTAGTCTCATGTCTAATCCCTCCCTTTTCATTTTGTGGCGACGAAAATTTTTTTCGTCCGCCTCATCAGTTGCTCAACTGAGGCGGACGGAAAAAATCAACAAATGATGTAATCGGGTACGTAGACGTCTCCACACAACCGGCGACAGGGATGTCGCCGGAATGATGCAGGGATGCGGGGAGCACGAGGGGAACACCTCGGATGAAATACGCCAAATGCAGAACGCCGACCCGAGGATGTGTAAAATGCGCCGCAGATTGTCAGCGCCACACACCGGAGGGTCGGGGTCAAGGGGCGCGGGATCGCCGCAAAAATAAAAGCACCAACAGCGGGGTTGGAGATGGCCACATTTTCAAATCTCCGGCGGCCGTGGACGTCTCCTTTGAATACCTTTTATTTTTGCGGACGATGCCCCTTGCCGCCGCCGACCGAGCGAATGGACGTCGCCGTGAGCGCCGTGAGGCGCGCAACGGACGACGCCAAGAGCGACGACGGCGGGAATTCGGGCGAAATGCGGCGTACCGCTGGCTGTTTATCTGCGAGCAAGCTGGCTCCTGGGATAGCCCCTCCGAAAGCTGTCTTTCGCGCGCATAGGAATGTCCGCGAGTTGGCGCGCGTTTAAATCACCACGTCTGCGAAGGAGCGCCGACGTTGCGGCAACGATCGCGGGTTCGCGTATAGCATCTGCCGTCGAGGTTGGACGGGAAGCACAGACGTGGGCGGGTTCGACCCGCCGGTTTGTGCGGGTCGAGTGCCGCCGGCGATCTCGGGTGGCGGAGGGAACCGACGCAGGGCAGTGGAGCGTAGATGCGAGGCGGAATACGTGCTCGTGCGGTATCGCGTGAGTCTGCGGTGAGGTTTATGGCGGTGCGCGCGCACCGCCTCATTCAGGCATGCGCCGCTTGAGCTTTCAGTACATGTGCCGGAAGATTCATGGACGTAATATTTAATACTAATAGATTGACTAAAGGACTAACCATTGATAAGCATTGTTGAAAGTTTCGACATCAGATTCGACAAATCTACGGGAGGTGTTTCCGAACATCATGGACCAGAAGAATGAACCTATGGGATCAACGGAAGGTGAGAGAGCGCAGAAAAGTAAATCGGGTATTCCGGACGTGCCTATTCCCGCCGGGCCCTATATAAATACTCCGGAGGCCGCATGCTATTTGCGGTTGTCGTTGGGGACGCTCGCCAATCTTGTCTCAGCCCGACGAATTCCATTTGCCAAAGCAGGCCGCCGCCGCGTTTTCAAAAAGACCGATCTCGATGAATATCTGGAAAAGTCATACAAACCGGCCGTGTCGATTTCCGTATAAATTACCCAGGGACGCGCTACGAGTTTGGCTTTGGAAATACTGTGCTTTTACCGCCACGATTTTCTTGATCCACGAGTACGTCCCACGTTCCAGGTAAGGTTGGCTGTGGATCGGGTTCTGGGTCTACCTGTGTGCTGAAGTTTCCAAGCAGCTCTTCCTTGTTTTGAAGTCGAAAGTACTGAACCTGCGCCACAACGGCTCGTTGTTGGTGATCCTTTAAATCCTCTATGCCAATAATCGGTTGCCGTATCTTGAACAGTACAATCGCATTTCCCGGGCGCTTGTCGCTGCCGGCCGACACAAGGGTCATAACGAAGGAGGATCCCTCGTCATTGATGGCCATTTGCCTGCCGAGTGCGGTAAGAATCATGAGCAATTGATCCACCGGCGGAATCAGCAGGCCGCTCAAAATTTTCTGGATTGGCAAATTTCCAAATATCGCTAAATCACAACCTTGAACGAGGCGGCGCAAAAAAACATGGAGCCATAATGGATTTCCCAATGCGTTTGCGGAGTTTATATTTGTGGCTGCGTTACGTGCTGCAAACTACTTTCGTCTGCGACTGGTTCACCGCGCGCCTCCTCGATAGAGATTACACCCCCTCAAAAATTCATTGAAATGGGAGGCGGTCAGATGTCAGGATTTTTTTAAATTATCCCGGAGAATTTGAACCGCGTCAAAAGATCTTTGCACAGAGAAGCAGACTCGATTTGACAGGATTGAGCTGATCGATGTGTACGCCTCCGCCACGTAGACGTCGACTTACGACCAATTCATCCGCAAAAAACAGTGACCTTTTTGTGACCTTTTGGTTGGTAAATGGCACTAAAAAGCGTGATTTTGCGGGATGTGTCCGGAGCGGAGAAACAAGAATCTAACAGGTTGAAGCGTGATGGATTAAATAGGACTTGGACGCAACGGGTGATTCGTATTAAATACTAAACTTTGGCATTACCATGGAGCTGCTCTGCCGACTGAGCTACCTCGGCGAATCGCGCTGCGACACTATTTCATTTCACGGCTTGCGGCAATGGCCACGTGGGTCAAAGCGATTGACGATCAGAGAGCGGGGTCTGCGGCAATTGCCCGGACCGCGGACGCGGGGATCCATCCGATCGAACCGTTTGTAAACCGCGCTTCGACAAAATTTGCCCGGCGATCGACGATGTCGACCTCCACGCCGGGACTGACAGGCTCTGTGAACGCAGGATCGTACGTGACGGCCGCCCCTTTTCGGACGGTTTCCTCCCGCAGGACGACGCCCTCTTCGATGATTTTTTCCCGGTGCAGATCCCACGCGATCGAACAGCCGAAGATGATCATGCCGGCGGCAAGAATCGGAATGGCCGGCCTGACGCGCTTTAAGGCGGTCCAAAACAGCCGCGCGGTCAGCCAGAGCCACAGACCGTTCCAGAACGTGAGAAAGATGGCCCAGCGGATGTTGGGTGGAATTAAAAAATGGAAGAAGAAAAACGTGTGGAGCAATTCGGATGACGCAGGCGTCGGAAACTGGCTCTGGACTTTGGTCCGGGCGAATCTGAGATTTGTGCGCAGGCGGCTGTCTCCCGGAATCCATCGATCGGCCATCCGAAACCAATACATGGCCTCACCTACGTCGTGCAGTCGCAGGAAACAATTGCCGAGGTTGTAATACAAATAGCCGTTGCGATATCCGCCGCTCACCAGATGCCGGTATCGCCCAAGAGCGCTTTGAATATATGGCTCGCTCTCCTCGAAACTGCGCGAGGCCGCCGCCTTTTCCATTTCCGCGCCGGCTTGCGCCGCCCGCGCCGCCGCGTCCGTCTGAGAAAGCGTTTCAGCGCGCGCGGTTGAAGAGAACATGACAAGAAGGACGCAGGCGGCCGCAGCTGTAAATTTTCCTGTTCCATCGATCATGTTGCCTGCCTCGCTTCACCGTCAATATCGCCGACCACGTGGATCATCTCTTCAGCCACGATCTGCCGATCGACTGCCTGCGCCCGGCCGTATCGGAACCCTTCGAGATCGGTAAAAACTTTTTTCAGCCGGTCGATGGCCGCTGACGAAACACCGCAATCCTGCAAATGACGGATCATCTCGGGCGGCGTCAATGACGTGATGGACAGGTCAAGACGCATGGAAACAAAAATAGAAGCGGCCGACAGAATGGAGGACACGAAGCGGTCATCGGAAATGTCCTGTCCCCGGGCCAATTGCCGCAGAATTGCCTGAAAATCGCCGGCGGCGCGTCGCGCCCGCTCTCGTTTCATATCGCGCCGGGAACGCGTGAAGGTTATGGCGCCGGCCACCATAAACAGAATTGGGGTCATCGCCCAGCCCGCCCAGCCTCCGCTTGCGCCGTGGATCGAGAGAAGGCGGTCCGGATTTGATTCATTGGCATAGAGTCCCTCAACGACTTCTCTCATCTCCGGCGCGGCCTTCTTCGCCTCCGCCTCCACGACTTCCTCAAGCCGCACTTTTTCGGTCGAGCGGATCTGGATCGGGATGGGAGCGGTTTTGATGGAAACGTACGATTTTCGTTTGGGATTGTAGAACGCAAAGCGAACGGCCGGCACCGCCTGAATGTCGGATTGAATCGGCCGAATGGTGTAACGGAAAATCTTGCCGTCAGAGGTCTCTTCGCCCTGGACAGTCCGATCATGGAGTTTGAAATTTCTGATAAATTCATCCTGTTTGCCGAGGTCCGGGGCGTCAACAGTACTCCATAGCCCGTCGCCGTGGACGGTCAGCGTCAGCGTGACCGGATCGCCGAGATTGATTTGCGTGGGCGCCGCGTCGGCGCGCGCATCGAACTGGCCGATTGCTCCGCTCCATTCAGCCGGCCGACCCTGTTCCGGAGGATCGGTGATCCGAAGGGTGATTGCGTTTGATGCTTGATAGACATTTTTCTGCGTGCCCTCGTTCGGCCCCACGATCTGGTCGATCAATGAGCCTTTCAGAGTGCAGGGCGAAATTTCGACGTCTCCGGGTTTGACGGCCCGGAACGTCTTGTCGATCCGGTAGACAAAATACGGTTTCCCTTGATGCGTCGTTTCCTCGCGCGGCAGACGGAACGTGATCAGCTTCCGGCTGAAAAAATCCTCCTGCGCGTAGCCGTTGATGGTGAAACCGGGATTGCCGACATAGCCGGACGCAAACGATCGGAAATCCTTGGTCTCGGTGTTGGACAGCGACTCAAACCACGGGATAGACAGCGCCGGCGGCTGTCGCGCGACGAACGGCTCGATGCCGAGAACCTGATTTTGATACGTCAATTTTTCCAGATAGAGTTTGAACGTCACGGTGAAGTCGTCGCCGATCACAACCGGATTGGGCCTGACTTCGACTTCCATCCATGCGCGGTCGTCCGATCCGGGCGAAGTGACGTTGAGGTTCAGCGCGGCCGTTTGAACCGTTTGTCCGTCGGCGCTCACGGAAATTTCCGGAATGTGAAAGCTCCCGCCACGGGCCGGCGTCACGCGATAATTCAAATAATAGGTTGTCTGGGATTGCTGGCTCATCTGTCCGTTGATGATGGTGATGCTCTGGCTGGTCGAATGTGACACACCCGCGCCGGCAATGGCGAGCCCGTCGATGGCCGGAATCTGCGCGGCGGGATCGGAATTGGCCCCGGTCACGGTGATCCGGAGCGTGGCCGCCTCGCTGAGATACACCGATGAAGGTTCGATCACCGCGGTGGCTGACAAATTTTCGCCGGAAGCGGCCCCGGCAAGGAGCAACAGTGTGATCGCCAAGAAAATCGCAAAGCCGCGCATTCTCATCGTCCCCTCACCAGTCCTTGTAACTGCCGCCGACGATGACGCCGGCGGGTTTGTCCTGTTCCTTTTCGGGATCAATGCCTTTTTGGCGTGCGGCCTGCATGAGGCGCTGTTTGAGTTCCTCGATATCCTTCAGCCGGTCCTTCATGTTCTTTTCCGCGTCCTGCTTATCGAAGGATCTTCCCTGATCCTTCGGCCCCTGTCCCGCTCCCTGCTGTTTTTGTTGCTGTGCCGCGGCCGTATCGCCTTCCGGTTTGCCCGATCCTGTGTCGCCCTGTCCGCCCTGCTGCTTTTGATTTTTCTGCAATTCCTGTTTTTTCTTTTGTTCCTCCAATTGTTTCAACAATCTTCGTGTGAGTTCAAGATTGTGTTTGGCGTCATCCATGCCCGGACGGTGGTCCAGCGATTCGGTATAGGCCGATTCCGCCATTCGAAGCGACTGAATGGCCGCGTCGACGTTTGAGTCTTTGAGGCGCTCGGCCTGTTTGACGTGGACATTTCCCAGATTGTAAAGCGCATCGCTTCCCAAATCCATCCCCTTCTCGCCTGCGGCTTTTGAAAACAGATCGGCCGCCTTTTCCAGTTCTCCGGAATAATATTGTTGTCGGCCATCATTATACAGGTCAAACGGATTGTCCGCGGCGTTGGCGGGGATTG
>JAHFCY010000180.1 GCA_023249255.1 Candidatus Lindowiibacteriota bacterium
ATCCGGCATATGATATCATGATATCATGATATCATGATATATATCATGATATCATGATATCACTTCGTCAGGCCTCCCCCCACAGCGGATTCAGCGGATATCCCGCCCGATGATCACAGTCACGTCTACCATCCACTTGGGGTTGATATCCTGGCGGAGAACCCCGGCGTTGACCAGTTCCCGCACGCGTTCGGCGGAGCGAAGATATCCGGCTCTGTCGACGATCTGCGTGACCTCATAGTCCCGGCGGTCGGCGTTTCCCATTTCGACGATGTCGATATCCGGATATTCATCCAGTTGCTCGCGGATGCGGGCCGCCACGTTTGGCGCGCCCGAGCCGTTCAGGAGCTGGACGGTGATCCGGGATTTCGGGGCTGAGGCCTGAATGAGCGGTTTAAGCTCTTTCGGCAACGATGAAACGAACTCCCGGTACGACAGCCAGTACACCGCCCCGTTGATATCGGACTGGCCCGGAATGGATTTGACGTCGAGCGATGACACCGGCACGTCTGTCATGGCTGTAAACAACTTCAGAATGGACGGCGATGAGATGTGCGTGAACGACAATACAAGTTCGTGGCGAAACCAATCGTAGGATAGATGCTGTTTCAACCTCCGCAGAACTGCGACGGCCAGACGTTTCCCCCGAAAGAGTTGCCCCCGTAGTCCGAGGCCGTCAAACCGGTATGACAAATACATCTGTGTCTTGTCCGAATCGAAAAAGATTTCTTCGCCCTGCGGAATCTCCACCCAGTCGGAGAACCGGTCAAATGCGCCGGTCGGGGAGGACCGAAAACTGATACGGGCCGGCACATCGACGAATATTCCTCCCATGAGATCGATCAGCCGCAAAAAATGGCTCATCGGCAACACGGCCGTGAACGTCAAATCCGGCCCGAACAACATCTGCAGTCGCCGATGGATTTCTTCGAAACTATTTTTGGCGTAGGCTGATTCAAGGGTCAGCGGCATGGAGCCCCGGTTGGAAATCGAGAGGGAGTCCTCGAGCGATTTTTCGAGACAGATTGAAATCGGAACGTGGTAAATGAACAGATTACCCGACAGGGGTTCGTACGAAATCACGGCGGCGCTGCGCAGAGATTCATCTTTGTCCGGCAACAGCACCACGGCTGTTACCCGGCGGCCCTCGTCCAGGACCCGGCCGACATCCTTGGGGGTCCGGTGCTCGGCGAAACTCCAATACATCCACCACGCAACGGCGACGATGAGGACAACGCCGATAAATCGAGCGATGCGGCCGATCACGCCATCATCCTCCCTTCGCGGCGGGAACCACGGGACTTTCCAGTTTCAGCAGATGATTATAGAGCGCGATCGACTTGGGATGGATTGTCTTGTTTCTCAAAATTAAAAATCGGATTTTGAACGATACCGCCTCCAGCGCCGCCAGCCGTAAATTCCGCTCAGCCGTCGCGCGAACCGAAGCACATTCCTCATAAGGCCTTGTCGGTTCGGCAAAATCGGCGATGTAGAGAATTTGCTCCTCTTTGCCGAACGGCGCAAATCCGGTCGTGTGGCCGCGCACAGCCCGTATAAATTCCTCCGGCGGGTTGTGTTCTTTCCGAAACAGGGCGGCCGAGGCGGCCGAATGAAGAAGCGAAGGGCTGTTCGACTCATCCTCATCAAAAATGATCGCTTCTTCTTCTGCCGTCCGGCGCATCGCATCCAGATCCATGGTTTTTCCGAGATCGTGGTAGAGTCCGGCAGCATAGATCCAGTCTGGATCCACGCCGTGGACTTTTGCCAGATGTTCGGCATAGGCCGCAACCTCCAGACTGTGCTCAAACAATTTCACGGATATCCTCGATCGAAGACTGATTTCGATCTGGTGCCGGTCAGGAGCGGCCACGGTAAAGTCCCTCCGATTCAATCAGGACACGAACCGCTTCCGGAACCAGATATCGAATGCTGCTTCCTTCTGCAATCCTGTTCCGGATATCCGTCGAAGAAATATTCAGCCCCGGAATGTCCACGATCCGAAGAAATGGCCGAAATTCTTCGGGTGGCGCAGCCAATTCGGCGCCCGGCCGCCGCACCGCCACAATTTTCGCCATACTGACGATGTCCTGCCAGCAACGCCAGGTAGCCAACGCCGCAACGAGATCTGAGCCGATAATCCAGTACAATTCGTCCGATGGACGACTGCGTTTTAATTCGGCAAGCGTGTCTACCGTGTACGACGCCCCGCCCCTCTGAATTTCGTTGTCCGAGGCCTCAAACGACAGATGATCCTGCAGGGCGGCTTCCAGCATTCTCAGGCGCAAGCGGGCGGGCGCAATCGGCGCGGACGATTTGTGCGGCGGTTGAAATGCCGGAACGAAGAGGATTTTTTCAAGGTCAAGGGCGTCTCGAACGGATTCGGCGGCAATCAAATGGCCGAGATGCACCGGATCAAATGATCCACCGAGGATTCCAACACGCATTCCGTCACACGCGAATCTGGCCGGTGCCGTAGCCGATATATTTCGTGGACGTGAGGTCCTCCGCGCCCATGGGCCCGCGAGCGTGAAGTTTGTCCGTGCTGATGCCGACTTCGGCGCCAAGGCCAAATTCCCCTCCGTCGGAGAGGCGGGTCGAGGCATTCACAAAAAGCGTGGCCGAATCAACCCGATCCAAAAACACGCGCGTGGCTGCCGCGTTTCGCGTCACTATCGAATCCGTGTGGTGACTGCCCAATGCGTTGATGTGATCGATTGCCGCATCCAGAGAATCGACCACTTTCACTGCAACGATCAAATCCAGAAATTCCCTCCCAAAATCATCCGCCCTCGCGGGGCGGACGGCCACACCTTTTCGACTCAAAATTCCACGTGTTCCGGGGCAACCGCGAATCTCGACCCCGACAAGTTCATATGACCGGCCGATCGCGGGCAGGAACCGTTCCGCGATGTTCCGGTGCACCAGGAGGGTTTCCATCGCGTTGCAGACCCCGGGCCGCTGAACTTTGGCGTTGTAACAGATTTTCTGGGCAACAGACAAATCGGCCGCCTCGTCCACGTAGACGTGACAGATCCCAAGGTAATGTTTGATAACAGGAATCCTCGCCGACCGGACAACCTCCCGAATCAATCCAGGGCCTCCGCGCGGAATCGCCACATCAACCAGCCCCTCGGCGCCTAAAATGGCCTTCACGAGTCGCCGGTCCGGATTGTCCACGAATAGCACGCAATCCCGGGAAAATCCTTCGGCCCAAAGCGCGTCACGAAAACAGGATGCCATCACGCGGCTGGTCCGGATGGCCTCCCGGCCCGTCCGAAGCACGACGGCATTTCCGGACCGGATTGCCAGCGCGGCGGCGTCAGCTGTGACATTCGGCCGTGATTCGTAAATGATCGCGACCACGCCAATCGGAACACGGACTTTGTCGATCCGCAGTCCGTTCGGACGCTTTCGGGAGATAATGATCTGACCGACCGGATCGGGCTGGGCCGCCACAGCGCGAACACCATCGACAATCTTTTTCAAGCGCTCCTCATTCAGCATGAGGCGATCCATGAACGCTTTTGAATTTTGCAGGCTTGCGATGTCCTTTTTATTTTCCGACAGGACATGGGTTCGCCGTCTCATCAGAAGATCGGCTGCCCGCCGGATCACCGCCGTCCGTTTTCGAGGCGGCGCGGCGCCAATGTCCAGCTGGGCCTGTTTGGCCCGTCGAATTCGCCCAAGAAAGCTGTGAATCAGATCCGCCATGATCACTCTCCCTTATTTCATCACTGCCAGATCGTCGCGGTGAATAACTTCCGCAGGCGCATCATCCTTGTCGGACAGATGGAGGCGGCTTCGGATGGCGGAGGAGGGGTTACCGGCAATGGCCGCCACTTCTTCCGCCGAATAAAACGAAATCCCCCTCGCAATTTCGCGGCCGTCTTCCGTTGTCACGGACACACAGCCATTGCGGGGAAACGTCCCGACGACCCGGACGATTCCACTGGCCAAGAGACTCTTTCCGTTCTTCGTGAGTGCCGCCGCCGCCCCTCGGTCAACCACGATTTCACCCGCCGACGCTGGAAAAAATGAAAGCCAGATTTTTTTCCCTTTCAGCGCTCTCTCGCTCGGCAAAAATAAAGTTCCAGCCGGATCGCCGGCGAGAACCGACTTCAAAACATCCTTGGTGCGGCCATTGGCGATCACAACCGGAACGCCGGAGGACAGAGCCACCTGCGCCGCCTTCAACTTCGCCGAGATCCCGCCGATGGTGAATCCGCGCCGGCCGCTCCGGTTCGGCCGGGCCGCCGCCGGAATCCATTCAGGACGGATGGACCTGACCGTCCGGATCACGCGCCGGCCGGCGCCGCTGTCGGCCGGATCGTAAAATCCGTCGACGTCGGTGAGGATCACCAGAAGATCCGCATCCAACATTGCGGCTACAAGCGCCGAGAGTTTGTCGTTGTCGCCAAACGTCAGCTCCTCCACGGCGACCGTGTCGTTTTCATTCACGATTGGCACAACGCCAAGATCCAGCACCCGCGTCAGCGCGTTCTTCGCGTTGAGATACCGGTGGCGATCCTGCAAGCCGTCGTTTGTCAGCAATAGCTGGGAGACGGTGACATCGTGTGATTCAAACGCATCCGTCCACGCCTGCATGAGTTTCGGCTGTCCGACGGCTGCCGTCGCCTGAAGACTCGCCACGTCGGACGGCCTGCGTGACAATCCCAGATGCATCATGCCAAATCCAACTGCGCCGGACGAAATCAGGACGACCTGGCGGCGCGGCGGACCCTGACGGATCGCCGCAATCTGCGCCGCAAGCGCGCGCAGACAGGCACGGTCCACGCCTGTGTCAGCCCGGCGGAGGATTGACGTGCCGATTTTGACGACCACCCGGCGGGCGAATTCAAAATTTCGCCGGAAAGATTCAGTCTCCTGTGTTGACATCAGACCGGACTATATCTCAAGCGCTCAAATACTCAATCTGTAACAGGCCCACACGCACCGGCGTCCCCGGCGCGCATTTTTCCATGGCGAGCATCCGGAACACGCCGTCCGAGCGAAGCTTTTCGACAAACCATTGCCGGGCCTCGGTGTTGTCCGCCGGAAGCATGGCCGCCAGCTCCTCCCACTCCCGCGAAACAATCCGGAATCCGCCGTCCGACTCCGCTGAAACAAAAGCCGCGCCGGATTCGAGGAGCATCGTCTCCGGTTGCGTGCGTTCCGCGGCCGGCAGGGCCGACCAGAGATTGTCAATTTTTTTTGAGAGCGGGGGCACGCCCGTCCCCTTTTTTGCGCTGACCGCGATTAAATTTTCGCCGATTGTTTTGCTCCAGATTTTCACCGGGGCCTTTGGGTACAAATCAAGTTTGTTCACAGCCACAAGCCTCGCGCGCTCCCAGATGGCCTTGTTAAAATGACAGATTTCATCACGCAAAAGCTGATAATCCGCAAGGAGGATTCGACCGATCGCGGCGGCTCGGCCCCGGGTTGAACCGGCGCGAGATGGATCGGCGTCCAGTACAATGAGCAGTGCGCGGCTGCGCTCGATGTGTTTTAAAAAGCGATTTCCAAGGCCGCGTCCCGCATGCGCGTCTTTCACGAGTCCCGGAATATCCGCGAGGATGATCGCCGCCGTCTCACCCCGGATCACACCGAGATTGGGTGTGAGCGTCGTGAATGGATAAGCGGCGATTTTCGGGCGCGCGGCGGTCAAGGCCGACAGAAGCGTTGATTTTCCGGAATTGGGCAGGCCGACAATCGCCAGATCAGAGAGAAGTTTCAAGGAGAGACGGATATTCACGTTTTCGCCCGGTGCGCCCCGGAGGGCGAATCTCGGCAGACGATGCCGCGCCGACGAAAAACGAACGTTGCCTCCACCGCCCCGGCCGCCGCGCGCCGCACAGACCGTTTGTCCGTGCGCGACAATGTCGACGACAAACCGTCCTGCAGAGGCGGGTTCGCCCCGGGACTTCTCCAAGGAGGCGGATTCGGGGACGTCAAAAATCTCTGTGCCAAGCGGCACCCGAATCTGCATGTCCTTGCCGGCTTTGCCGGCGCACTGTTTGGGTCCGCCATTTTCTCCATGCGGAGCGACAAAGGTGGGATGAAGACTCAGATCCGAGAGAGTGGAGAGGTTTCGATCGCCGATCAGAAAAATGCTGCCGCCCGTGCCTCCGTCGCCGCCATCGGGTCCGCCTTTGGGAACAAACTTCTCCCGGTGAAACGAAACACAGCCGCCGCCGCCGCGCCCGGCGCGCAGGCGCAGAACCACCTCGTCAACGAAAAACACAAGGAAGAAGGAAGGGAGGTGCTAAGCCGTCAACGGCTGTGAAAGCACGTTGACGAACCGCCGGCCCATGCGGCGGATATGCATGACATACCCGTCAATGCAGGAAAACAGCGTATCATCCCTGCCGATTCCAACGTTTCGGCCTGGATGGAATGCCGTCCCACGCTGGCGCACAAGAATGCTGCCGGCCGACACGTACTCCCCGTGTGTCGCCTTGAGGCCGAGCCGTTTGGACTGGCTGTCGCGCCCGTTTTTGGTTGATCCCTGGCCTTTTTTATGAGCCATTCT
This sequence comes from Candidatus Lindowiibacteriota bacterium, assembly GCA_023249255.1. Taxonomy (GTDB): domain Bacteria; phylum Lindowbacteria; class 2-12-FULL-62-27; order 2-12-FULL-62-27; family 2-12-FULL-62-27; genus JAHFCY01. Next base: position 6,530 of record JAHFCY010000180.1, read on the forward strand.
CGATCACTCCCGCTTCTGTGCGACTGTTTCCTCCGCCGCGCCGATCTCGGAAACCAGAATATTGTCCGGATACTGATCGGCAAGGAGCGTAACGGACGGATAAAAATATTTCACCAGCCGTTCCACATCCTGCCGCGCATCCGGCTCCAGGTCTGCCGGAACCACAAACACCATCCGGCCGGCCTTCCGGTCCAGTTCCACGCGGAGTCGATCGCCCAGAAGCTCGATCAAATTTCGCAACCATGCCTGAAGCAACGCGGAAACAGCGGAACACACAATATCGTTGCCGCGACTGCCAAAATCAGCATGTCCCAACGCCCGAAGAGATACAAATCCCTTCGGTCCCACCTCTCGAACAATTCGGATCATCCGACTGTGTTCCCCCTCTT
>JAHFCY010000181.1 GCA_023249255.1 Candidatus Lindowiibacteriota bacterium
TCCGGAATGTGTCATCTCCCTGCGCCGGCTGCACAGATACAATCGAGAAAAGGAGGACCAGCGCCGCCACGACCCGCGCGCACAATCGCGCCGGCAAAAAATCGTCGCCGGGCACAGCAAAATCCTTCTTCGCGGCGCGCGCGACGATTTCACCCATTTCTGTCTCGCCTGTCGTATTCATCGGTTGTTGCGGAATGCCCCCTCGAATGAAAAACGGCCGACTCCTCCAGGAAAGCGAAAAGAAGACCCCACGGGCAAACCCCACAAACCCCCTTCACTCAAAAGGCCATTCCCGCCGGCCCGTTTCTGCCGTGTCGGCTGGCGGGCGCGGCCGGAGGCCGAATCGTTCCGACGATTCCTATTTCAGATGCTTGTTGACGATCTTGGTCATCTCGAACATGTCAACCTTGGCCTTGCCGAGAACCGCCTTGAGCGCCGCATCGGGAATGATGTTCCGCCGGGCTTTCGGATCCTGAAGCTTGTGCTTCTTGATGTAGGCCCACAACTTCTTGGTGATTTCTGTCCGCGGAGCCGGTTTGCTCCCGACCACCGCGGCCAGCGCCGCGTCCGGCTGAACCGGCTTCATGAATGCCGCGCTGGGTTTTCTCTTTCCTGCCATGCTAACCCCTCCTGCCAAACGATTGTGTTGTCCGGGACTTCACGCCCCGGTCATCGAAAAATGTAGCGGGGGGCCGATTTGAACGGCCGACCTTCAGGTTATGAGCCTGACGAGCTACCAGACTGCTCCACCCCGCATCGCGTTGTCATTCGACCCGGTACGCTTATACGTTACGAGGGAAAAATGTCAAGCGGAAACCGGCCGACCTCCTCCAAGACGCTTTTGGCCGATCCAGGCCTGTCCGCGGCACGGCGGAAATTTACCGGAAATTTTCGTGTGACATTTGACGACAGGGGCGAGGTGCGTTAGGATAGCCGGTCTGCCTGGGTGGACCGATCGTTTCAGAGGAAGCGGCAGGGCGCGTTGCAGACATGAAAAAAATTATTTTCTTTCTGATGGTTCTGGTCTTCCTGATTTTTTTCGGCACAAACAAGATGACGGAGAAGACCGTCGGGTTCGATTACGACTCGACTCTGTCTTTTTCGACGCCGAATTTCAAAGCCGAGCGAACGGAGGATCCGGCGGACCGACTGGCTTGGGATTTGATCAACGGCCGGCTTCTGTCTTTGGAAAAAAGAAAACACATCGCCTGGCTTGTCTCTCTGTCCAAACTCCTCGGTTACACGCCCATCGTGATCACGGCCCGAAACGAAGTCAATGGTGATCTTTTCCGCACGCACGTCCAACGAACCTACGGCGTCAAATCCGAGGACGTTTACATGACGAAGGAGAAAGCCCAGGTCCTGAAAGACCGGCACACCATCGTATTTTTCGGCGACAGTGACGGCGACATCACGGAAGCCCAGAAGGCCGGCGTGACGGGCATCCGGGTCAAACGTTCAGAAGACGACGAATACAAGGAGCATTACCATCCGGGACAATACGGCGAGTTCATCCTTCCGCTGTCCGCTGCGCATGAATAAAAACTAAATACAAACCGGAGCCACAGACAGACACTGACTGACACACACGGATGACCACCAACGGCAAAAAAATTTCCGGGGGGATTGGGGGTTCTATTTCTTGGAAATTGCCGAATGGCGTTTGAATTTCAGGTCGTCCAGGTGGGGGAAGTCCGAGCGGTAGTGCGCGCCGCGGGATTCTCTGCGCCAGAGCGCGCTTCGGACGAGAAGTTTGGCGAGCGTCAGCATGTTCTGCATCTCCAGGCCAGCCGGATATCGAAACTGGCGGTTCAGCGTGTAGCGTTCCCAGAAGTCAATCCGGTCCGCGGATTCCCGAATCGATTCGGCGGATCGTTCGAGGCCGACGTTTCGGGAGAGAAGCGACCGGAGGCTCACCCGGATGTCCTCGACGTCGACGTCCGGGCCGTCGGTTTTTCCGGTCAATCGCGCAGCCAGGCGGCGTGATTTCCGCGGCGGTGCGGCGACGGCATCCCGCATCGCCCGGCGGCCAAAGACCAGACCTTCAAGAAGAGAATTCGACGCGAGCCTGTTGGCGCCGTGGACACCGCTCATGGTGACTTCGCCGACCGCATAGAGTCCCCGAACGCTCGTCCGTCCGTTCAGGTCCGTCCGGATGCCGCCCATCGTGTAGTGCGCAGCCGGGCGGATCGGGATCGGCATGCGCGCCGGATCGAGACCAAACGATTGAAGCGCGCGGCGGATTGTGGGAAATCGACGGCCCAGAAACCGGCCGAGCGGGCGCATATCGAGAAAGACCGACGTCGCGCCGGTTTTTTGCATTTCCTTGAGGATCGATCGCGCGACCACGTCGCGAGGCGCAAGGTCGGCGCCGGCGTGATATTTTTTCATGAATCGGGCGCCGCTGGAGTTGATCAACACGGCGCCCTCCCCGCGAGCGGCCTCCGAAATCAGAAATCGCGGGGCGCCCGCCAGATACAGCGTCGTCGGATGAAACTGGACAAACTCGAGATCCGAAAGTTCCGCGCCGGCCCTGTAAGCCGCGGCGACGCCATCGCCGGTCGCGCCCGGCGGATTTGTGCTCTCGCGGTAGAGCCGGGCAAATCCTCCGCTTGCGAGGATCACCGAACCGGCGCGGACAACCGACAGCGCGCCGGCCGACGACAGAAACAGCGCGCCGGCCGCGCGGCCTCCGTCGAGCAGGACGTCGACGAGAAACAGATGCGGCAGAATCTCGATGTTGGGCAGGCTCGATATTTTTTCAAGAAGGCGCGTCTGGATGACGCGGCCCGTGGCGTCGCCCGAGGCGTGAAGAACGCGTTCGGCGGAGTGCGCGCCTTCGCGCGTGAACGCCAACTCGCGGCCACGCCGGTCGAACGGCACGCCCAGTTTGAGAAGCGCCTCAATCGCCGCGGGTCCCTCGGACGTGAGCACCCGGACGCTCTCTCTGTCGCACAGTCCCGCACCGGCGCGGATCGTGTCGTCAAAATGCCGCTCGACGCTGTCTTTGTGCGACAGCGCAGCGGCCACGCCTCCCTGGGCGAAATACGTGTTCGCGTCAATCGCGTGGCCTTTGCAGGCAATGATGATTCTGGTTTTGATCGGCGCGGCCAGCGCCGCCGACAGGCCCGCGATACCTCCACCGACGATGAGCACGTCCGCCCGGCGCTCGGGGAGATATTCGGTGTCAAACGGCAGAAGGACGTGCGGGGTCACGGAGAAATAATCCGCTTGAACACGATCACGCCGAGGCCGATCAGAAGTCCGATCGTAACCCAGATTTCACGATTGCCGATATAGGCCTGAATCGTCCAACAGCCGCCGCCGAATCCCGGCGCGAGCCGGCATCGCGGTACGATCAGCGGCACGGCGGCCTCGTACGAGTCAAACGCCGACCCGTACCGGCGGCGCAGATTTTCCGATTCCACCCGCATTCCCGGCACATAACAGACCGCATACACTGCGATTAAAATTGCCAGCGTCCAGTATCGGCCATTGAGAAAAACAATCCCCAGGCCAAGAAGCATGTTGGAAACATAGATGGGATTTCGAACGTAACCGTAGGGACCGACCGTCGTCAGCGCGTCGTTTTTTACAAGAAAGCCGGATGCCCAGACGCGGCCGAAAAATCCAAGGACGAACAACGCCAGTCCGGACGGGACTATCCAGCGGCATTCCGGCGCGGCGGATTTTACCGTCGCGATCAGCACGGCAAAAAAGAGAATTCCGAACTGCTGCCGCAGATGGTGCGGCTCTTTGAGTTTTTTAAGAATGGACGTGACTCTGCTCTACTCTTCCTTCTTTTCTTCAGGCGCCGGAACCTGCGTCCATTTGCCTTCGTCGTTCTGGTAATACCAGCCCGGCTGGAGTTTTTTGATCTGCGACTCGGCGAATTGCGAGACCATTTTCTCGAGCGCCTGCGCGACCACATCCTTGTCCTTCTCGTCCTGTTCGGTGGCGCGAAGCATGGCGACGGTCAGGCCGTGAATGAGAATTTTACGGTCCTTGTTTTCGTCCGTGATGAACTGTGCGAACCGGCCATCCCGGGTCTTGTCAGTTTCCTTTGCATCATCCGTCCCGAACGCCGCTTTGATTTTTTCCTTCGCCTCTTTGGCGTCCAGCACGTTCAGGCGGGCGATCAGGCCGGTCTTGTCGGCGCCCACGAGGTGCGACTCAAACAGCGTCTTCAACATTTCAATCCGGTCCTTGCGCCGATCCAGTGCGTCCCGGACGTCATCCATTTTCTGAAGTTCATCATTGATGCTGGTTTTGCCTTCGGCCCATGCCGTGGACGCGCTGAACATGTCCAGGGACTGGCTTTTCGTTTTCGGTTTTGCCGCCGGCGACGCCGCCGATGTGTCTTTGCGCGTCGGCACGACGTCAAAATCAAGTCCGCGCTCGACGTTTTCAAGCGCCGCCTCAACATCCTTGTCGGGGAAATAGACGTTGACTGTGATGGTCGCGCAGGAGATCAGAAACGGAATTGCCAGAATCCATGCCAGACGGCCCATGAATTTTTTCATTTTCTCTTTTTTCCTCCGATTTCAACTTTCACGTTTTCACTCGAAACGCTGGTGATCTCATCGATCAGATCGCGGACGCGATACGATCCGATCACCTTTCCGGTCCGAATTCGGCGCAGGAGCGTTTTGGCCTCCAGCGTCACCTCGTCAAACCAGATCCGGCCTTCCTCAAAATGAATCCGCAACCGGCCCCGCTCGTACGGAACCTCTTTCGGCAAATTCAACTTGTGAATCACATCGCCGCCGATGTTCTCCAGAAACGGCCGCGATACAATCATCAGTTCTCCCGGCCCTTCCGTCGCTTTCACCCACAGTTTGCCGCTCAGCGACTTGAGATCGGTCCCCCGAATCGATACCTGGGCGCCGCCGTGGACCAGGCCTGAGATCGACCGGCGGGCTTTCGGAATCGGGGCGAGAACCTGTTTCAACGACACGCTGTCAATCGTGAGATCGACCTCATGCGGCGCGTCGGAGAAATAAAAGAGCGCTTTGGCCTCGATTGTCCCGCCAAAGACATGCAACGGCGCAATGTCGGCATACATTTTGTCGCCGTGGGATTTCGTCGTCACCTGAAAATCGCGGATCTGATACGGTCCGATCGTGACGCGACCCGCGCGAATTGTCCCGGACGGAATCTCGTCCAGAACCATTCTACCCGTGTCCGGCGACCGCTCAATCGGAATATCCGCATCCAGCCCGTCAATCCGGAATGGCTGTCCCGGCGCACGCAACGTCGCGCCGCTGATGCGAAGCCGTCCGTTCAGGAACAACTCTAATTCCGGCGTCATTCGAAAGTCAACGTCCATCGCGGCGTGGCCCGAATCTCCGGACAACGGAAATTCATTGCCGAACGACTGGGCTAGAAGCTGTATGTCCTTCAGAGACTGGTCGCGCATGCTCGCCCGGCCGGTAAACTCCCGCCCCTCTGTCCGGCCTCGAATCGACACCGTCACTCCGGCTGCGGGTTCGATCGTTCCGGAAACATCATCAACTCGTGTGTCAACGCCGTGCGCTCGAAGATCGGCGCGAAATGACAATTTTCCGAATGCCGGACCGGCGCGAAGATCTGGCGAGCGGATATTCATCTGCCACGCCGCCTGCCCCGCCGAGGTTTCGCCGAATACGGCAGAGGCTTCGATGCCGACAAATCCTGTCAGCGGAAATGTTTCGCCCAGTTCACGGAAAATCACGTCCGTCGAAATCGTGTCGGCCTTCACCCCCACCAGCATCACGCCGGGCCGGCCGCCCCACGAACAGCTCGCGCGGACCGGATATCCTTCGATCCGGCCAAAAATTTCCGCGGACGACGCGTCAGCCGACACGTCCACATCGCTCAACGACAATCCCGTGCTGCGGCGAATCCACCGCGAGGCCGTGATCCACATCCGCCGGTTGCGCGCCTTGATTCGATTGTCAAATCCAACCAGAATTTCGTCGCCATATGTGAATTCAATGCGGTCCAGGGCGACCGCCGGCTCCGAATCGAACGCCGGCCGCGCGCCTTTCACCGTCGCGTCAAACTGCCGTCCTCCCATTGTTACATCCCAGGCAATTTCCGAGATGGGATTGGTATCCACGGAAGTCAGGTGGACGCGAAGGACGGGCAGATCGGGGCCGGACGAATCCGGCGGGGCGAACGCCACGCTGTTCGACGTCGATAGATCAACGTACGCGCCCGGAGGAACGAGCGGCTGCGATTCGGCCGTCATCAGCACAAACGCGCTTTGAAAATCTGTCCGGGGGCCGTGGGATACAGCGTTGATCCACCAACCGATATTCCGTTCCGGCACCGCCGTCATTTCAATCGTCAGCGTCTCCGGTTCGACCAGAGCAGAAGGCATATCGAGCGCGATCCGACCGTCAGAAACGACCAAACTATCGACGTCAAGCCGGCTTTCCTCGTAAAACGCCTCGGTCCGAATCAGCCGTTTCAAGTCATCCAGACAATTTTCATGGATTTCGAAGCGCGGCATGAACACCTGTACGGAAGCGGCCAGGCGGCTGCTGTGGAGCAGGAATTCGACGCCATCCCAAATCTCGCCGTGATGAACGGTCAATTGGATTTTGTCAATCTGGATGACGGGATGTCCCGACCGATCGTCGATTCGAACGTCCCGGATCAGAATCTGCCGGCGATCAAGAGAACCTGAAATATCGCCGATCTCGATGGTCCCCTCGCGGATGAAACTTTGCACCTGACGCGCAATTTCTTGTTTCACCAGCCGTTTCAACACGGGCACGCCGAAAAAGTACGTGGCCGCAAGAGAGGCAAGAAAAATTCCAAGTCCGATCAGGCATCGTTTCATGGAGGTTGAACCCGTCCGGCGTATCGACTTCGCGTTCGCCAGGAGCGGCGTGGCGCGATTTACTTCTTCAAAGATTTCCGGAGG
>JAHFCY010000036.1 GCA_023249255.1 Candidatus Lindowiibacteriota bacterium
GAATTCGCATTGATTGATGAAGGAATTTAATTTGCCCGTGCCGGCGGCGGACGCGCTGGACTCGTATCAAAACATTCAGAAACGGATCACGGTCATCGCGGCTGACCTCGCGGCCGCCGCACGGAAAAATCGGGCGCTGGTCGTCTGCGGTCGGCGCCAGCCACCGGCGGTTCACGCGATAGTCCACGCGTTGAATGACGCGCTAGGCGCGGTTGGGCATACGCTGACCTATACGCAGGCCCACGAAAGTCCGGCCGGGCAACTCGGGGATCTGGTCAAAGAGATGAAATTCGGCAAGGTGACGGCTCTGGTGATGGCCGGCGTCAATCCGGCATATGACGCGCCGGCGGATTTCGCGTTTGCGGACGCGCTCAAATCCGTTCCCGAGACGATCCATCTCGGGTTGCGTCTGGACGAGACCGGCCGACTCTCCAAGTGGCATCTGCCGATGTCTCATGATCTCGAATCGTGGGGCGACGCCCGCGCTCATGACGGCACGGTCAGTTTGTTTCAGCCCCTGATTTTTCCGCTGTACGCGAGCAAGTCGGCGGTGGAATTTCTCTCGATATGGAATCAGTCTGCCGCGCCCGCTGATGCCGGGACATCACCTGCGCCTTCTGCGGATACGGCGGCGGCGCCTCCTCCCGCGGCGCCCGCGCCTGATGTGCGACTGCTCCTGCAGACGTTCTGGTCCGCCCGAATTCCGAAACTGGCAAACGCCGCCGCATGGCGGAAAGTTGTCCATGACGGGATCATCGCGGAGTCGGCGTATCCGCTGATCCAGCCTGCGGTCCGTTCCGGCGCAGTTGTCCAATCGATGGCCTCCGTGACGCCGGCGTCATCCGGCATCGAAATCGTTTTCGCTCCGGACGCGCGGGTCTATGACGGCCGGTTCGCCAATAACGCGTGGCTCCAGGAATGTCCCGACCCGATCACAAAAATCACGTGGGACAATCCCGCGCTGATCGGCACGGCAACCGCCGCGTCGCTCGGGATCGAGAACGAGGACGAAATTGAAATTACCAACGCCGGCCGAAGTCTCGTCATCGGCGTATGGATCGTTCCCGGAATTGCCGACAACTCGATCACCCTCACCTTGGGCGGCGGCCGCGCGAGCGCCGGGCAGGTCGGCGCCGGCGCGGGATTCAACACATACACGATTCGCGATTCGGCCGCACCGTATTTCGCCGCCGGCGGTTCGGTGCGAAAGACCGGCCGCAAGATTGCGATCGCGCGCGCGCAATCCCACGATTTGATGGAAGGCCGGCCGATTCTCCGGCACGGCACGCAGGAGGAGTACCGGAAAAATCCGGAATTCGCCCGCGAGATGGTCAAGACGGAAAACATGGAGTCTCTGTTTGAAGAACGGAAATATGATCAGGGCAACCAGTGGGCGATGTCGATCGACTTGAGTCTCTGTACCGGCTGTAACGCCTGCGTCGTTGCGTGTCAATCGGAAAATAATGTCCCGGTGGTGGGCAAGGAACAAGTCATCATGAGCCGCGAGATGCAGTGGATGAGGATCGACCGATACGTCGAGGAAGTCGACGGCGATCCGGTGGCGATGTCCCAGCCGATGCCGTGCCAGCATTGCGAGAACGCGCCGTGCGAGCAGGTTTGTCCCGCGGCGGCGACGTCTCACACGACCGAAGGACTGAACGACATCGTCTACAACCGCTGTATCGGCACCCGCTACTGCGAGAATAATTGCCCTTACAAAATCCGCCGGTTCAATTATTTCAACTGGACCGGATCGGACGACCTCATCCAGCGCGGGTTCATCAAAGAATTGATGGAACGGCGAATCTACCGCAATGATCCGAACGGAACGATCAAGATGGCCTACAACCCGGACGTGACCGTGCGCGGAAGAGGCGTCATGGAAAAATGCACGTTCTGCGTCCAGCGGCTCACCCGCGCGAAAATCGAAGCCAAGGCGCAGGGACGCGAGACGGTCGAAGACGGCGAGGCGGTCAGCGCGTGCGCGCAGGTTTGCCCGGCCGGCGCGATCGTTTTCGGAAACCAGAACGACCCGGCGAGCCGCGTCGCGAAACTCCGGAACCTCGACCGCGGATATGAAGTCCTCGGCGAACTCAACGTCCGGCCGCGCGTGACCTATCAGGCGCGCCTGCGGAACCCGAACCCGCAATGGGTCTGACCGCCGGCCATCCCGTGGAGGACGCGGTGACGCCCGCTCCGCTTGTGCTGGGCTCGAACGATTTCGGCAGCGTGACCGACCGCGTCTGCGAAATCAACGAATGGAAAACGCCCCGGGCGTGGTACGTGGCGTTCGGCATCGCGCTGACTTTGCTTGGCGTGCTCCTCGCGATGGTTTCCTACCTCGTGCTCGCGGGTCTGGGCGTTTGGGGTTTGAACATGCCGATCGCGTGGGGATTCGCGATTGTGAATTTCGTGTTCTGGGTTGGCATCGCGCACGCGGGTACGCTCATCTCCGCCATCCTCTTCCTGTTCCGCCAGCACTGGCGGACGTCCATCAACCGGTGGGCGGAAGCGATGACGGTTTTCGCGGTCTGCTGCGCGGGACTGTTCCCCGGCATCCACGTCGGGCGGATGTGGCTGGCGTACTGGCTGTTTCCGATTCCCAACCAGATGAAAATGTGGCCGAATTTCCGCAGTCCCCTGTTGTGGGACGTTTTCGCGGTTGGCACCTACGCGACGGTGTCGGTGATGTTCTGGTACGTCGGCATGCTCCCCGACCTTTCGTCCCTGCGCGACCGGGCGAAAACAAAAATGCGCAAAATCCTCTACGGCGTATTCTCCCTCGGCTGGCGCGGGTCGGCGCGGCACTGGCATGTGTATGAACGCGCGTATCTCATCCTCGCCGCGCTGGCGACTCCGCTGGTTCTTTCAGTCCATTCGGTCGTGAGTTTCGATTTCGCGACGTCGGTCATTCCGGGCTGGCACACGACCATTTTTCCGCCTTATTTCGTCGCGGGCGCCATCTTCTCCGGATTCGGAATGGTGCTGACGCTCATCGTTCCATCGAGGACGATGTTCAAGCTTGAAGATTTCGTGACGAAGCGGCATCTCGAAAACATGTGCAAAATCATTCTCGCGACCGGGTCGATGGTCGGATACGCCTATCTCGTCGAGTTTTTCATCGCCTGGTACAGCGGCAACATGTACGAACGGTACACGTTCATCAACCGCGCGATGGGTCCGTACTGGTGGGCTTACTGGATCATGGTGACGTGCAACGTCATCACCCCGCAACTGTTCTGGTTCAAGAAGGTCCGCACGAATCTCGTCGGGATGTGGATCCTTTCGATTTTCGTGAACATCGGAATGTGGTTCGAACGGTTCGTCATCGTGGTCACGTCCCTGCACCGGGACTATCTGCCCGGTTCGTGGGACTACTACTCGCCGACGTGGGTGGACATGATGACGCTGGTCGGCAGTTTCGGGCTGTTCTTCACGCTGTTTCTCCTGTTCATCCGGTTTATTCCGATCATCGCCGCGTCCGAAGTCAAAGGCGTCCTGCCGCAGGCGAAACCGCACGGAGGACATGAATGAGCGCGCCCGCGTGGGGCATCGTCGCGGTCTTTGAAACGCCCGCGGAGATTCTCCGCGCGGCGGAAGCGGTGCGCGACGCGGGGTACCGGCGGTTCGACGTGCACACGCCGTTTCCGGTCCATCACATGGATCGCGCGATGGGATTGCGCGATACGCGTCTGCCCTGGGTCATCCTCGGGATGGCCGTTCTCGGTTGCGCGACCGCGGTCGGCCTGCAGGGATGGGCGATGGGAAAAGGATATCCGTTTATCCTAAGCGGCAAACCTCTGTTCAGCCTGCCGGCGTTCGTGCCGATTATTTTCGAGCTTACCGTGTTGTTCGCCGCGTTCGGCGCGGTGTTCGGAATGCTGGCGTTCAACCGCCTGCCGGCGTTGTATCATCCGCTGTTCAAGAATCGGCCGTTTTCGAGAGTAGCGCGGGACGGATTTTTCATCGTCATCGAGTCGTCGGACGAAAAATTCAAAGCCGAGGACGTGCGCAAATTGTTCGAGTCGCTCGGCGCGAAAGAAATTGAGGACGTGCATGATTAAGACCGCGCGCCGCGCCGCATGCTGGTTGTTGCCGGTCATCCTCGCCGGATGCATCTCGCCCAATCCGCCGGTGAATGTCGTGCCGGACATGGATTTCCAAATGAAGTTCCGAGCGCAGTCGACAAACGCGTTCTACGCCGACAGCGCCGCCATGCGGATGCCGCCGCCGGGCACGGTCGCGTGGGGAACGCTCGAAGAGGATGACGCGTTTTACCGGGGGATCAGCGCGGACAGCCAATGGGTCGAAAAAATACCGGTGATGGTCGACGCCGACCTTCTCGCCCGCGGCCGCGACCGATTCAATATTTTCTGTTCTCCGTGCCATGACCGAGCCGGAACGGGCCAGGGCATCGTGGCCAAACGCGGCATCGTCCCGCCGCCGACGTTCCACCAGGCCCGGATCCGGAATTTCCGCGACGGGGAATTTTTCAATGTCATCACGAATGGTGTTCGGTCCATGCCGCCGTACCGGAAACAAACCGCCCCGGCGGACCGATGGGCGATCGTCTCGTACGTCCGGGCTCTTCAAAAGAGCCGGTTGGGGGGGCCGTAGGATGCGAACCGCTCCGGTTGGCCTGCGGATCGGCGCGCCCGCGTTCGCGAAACCGGGCGCGATCGCGGCGTTCATCGCGGTCGGTTGTTCGGGCATGATTTTCGGAAGCGGACAATTTTTCGAATCGCTTCTCGTCGTGTTTGCATTCCTCGCGAGCATCTCGCTCGGCGCGCTCATTTTCGTGATGATCAACCACGTCGTCGGAACGACCTGGAGCATCGTCGTCCGCCGGTTGGCGGAACACCTGATGATGAATATCGTCTACGTCGCGGTGCTCGCCGTCCCGGTCATGTGCGGCATCCACCACCTGTACGATTGGAGCCATCCGGAACTCGTGACCGGCGACGCTGTCCTGACGTTCAAGGCGCCGTATCTGAACGTTCCATTCTTCATCGGCCGGACCGCATTCTACTTCATCGTCTGGTCGGCGCTGGCGATTGCGCTCTTCCGTCATTCGATCAAACAGGACGGGGACGGATCGATCGGACACGTGGAGTCCATGGTGAAAATCAGCGCGCCGGGGATCGCGATTTACGCGCTGACGCAGACGTTCGCCGCGTTTGACTGGATCATGTCGGTCGAGCCGCACTGGTATTCGACGATATTCGGAATTTATTATTTCGCCGGGTCGTTCCTCGCGATCAACGCGTCATTGGCCGTCATCGTCATATATCTGCGTTCGCGGGGTTCGTTGAACGGCACGGTCACGGTCGAACATGATCACGATCTCGGAAAATATATTTTCGCCTTTGTCGTGTTCTGGACTTACATCGCCTTTTCGCAGTATATGCTCATCTGGTACGCAAACATTCCCGAGGAAACGGTCTGGTTCAGGGTCCGGTGGGACGGATCGTGGAAGTGGGTCAGCCTGGCGCTGGTGTTCGGGCATTTCGTGATTCCCTTTTTCGCTCTGATGTCGCGCTATATGAAACGCAATCCGCGTGTCCTGCTCGCCGGCGCGGTCTGGATGCTCGTCATGCATTACGTGGATGTCTTCTGGCTGATCCGGCCCGCGTTCAGCCACGGCGCGGCGCGATTGGTCGCGGCGGATATGACCTCGGTCATCGGGTTCGGCGGCGCGTACGTCGCATTATTTTTCCACCGGCTGGCCCGCTACCCGCTGGTTCCGGAAAAAGACCCGCGTCTTGCGGCGTCGGTCGCGTTCGAGAATCACTGATATGAACATTCCTTCACGGATGATTCGCGCGGCGATCCTTCTTTTGGCTATTTTGCTGTGCGCGTCGGTTACACAGGCCGCGCCGTCCGACACCCCGCCTGTTTTGACGACGGCGGAAGAACTCGCGGCGATTCACACGTACGAAGATTCATTGCTCGCCGGCTCGGGGAAGGGCGAGTCGATCGACCAGGCGATGAATCAGGTTGTGTCCGCGGGAAACACCGAACATGGCGCGGGATGGTGGACGGCCGGCGTGCCGATTCCTCAAATGCCGTCGAGTTCGTGGGACCGAAGCGTCCTGAACGGCCTCGACGCGATCGGCCGGGGTCGGGAAATTTTTCAACGGACCGGTTGTTACGTCTGTCACGGCCAAAACGGGCAAGGCGGCGTACCGAATTACAATTACATCAAAGACACCTATCCCCAACTATCGACGCTGGCCACTCGGATGTTCATCCGAGACCTCGAAACCCAAAAATCGGCGCTGGCCGTGCTGTCGTCAGGACAGGGCCTCGACGAAGAAATCGACAGCGACGACATCAATATTCCGAAAGTGGTTTCAGCCCAGTACACGGCGGTCGTCAAAATCATCCAGAACGGCAATCCCGCGCAAATCAAGGAACCCTCGGGTCCGCCGCCCATGTTCATGCCGACGTGGGGACCGGTCCTCTCCCCGGCCGACATCCGCGATATTCTGGCTTATCTCATCAGCCTCCCGAAATATCAGGCTGAAGATGATGAGTGAGAAAAGTCCGAAAGGCCAAATCGGGCGCGCATAAACTTCTCATGTGCGTCGTCAATTGGGGTACCTCTGCTCGTGGAGTTCCTTGTGTATTCTGCTTCACTCATTTGCGTATCGCTCTCTTGCCTCGTGGATTTCCAAGTCTTTGCGTCGTTGTTTTAACTTCTCGATGCGATTGATCGTACGCGCGCGTTCTTCCGGCAGAACAGAAAACAACCGGCCGGCAAGTTTCTTAATCTTCTTGTCCAGACTCATCAGATAACCATCAACGGGGTTCATTTATCCCATCTCCTTGATTCCTCTGACATTACCACACAAAAACTTTTAACAGGATCAACAGTATTGTCGCGATGGTGTACAACACCAACGAATCATATTCTTTTCTAATCTGTTGATCTACGGCTTCACGTTTGGCAATGAAGGTTGAATCAGTTCCTGCGTTTTTATCTGACAGTACCCTTAAAAATGACATCAATTCATCGATATGGGTTTTTCTACTGCTTCGAATAGCCACACCATCTCCTCTTTTTAATACCAATATTATCGGATCAACCAGCGGCGTCGGTTTGATATAGGCATAAATTATTTCCGCCAGAGGTACAGCAACGGTTTTGTTTAACAATCTTTTAATGACGAGATGTTTTTCGTCGATTATGATTGTTTCTGTGACATAATCGTTTATGAATTTTATTCCCCATACAAACATAAATAATGCACCAGCCGAAAAAAACAATGTAATAACGTCACCGACAATCCGATAACTTTCTAATTGGTAACTAAATTTATTTAATCCAAACAGTAATAAAACCGAACCGAGGAAGTAAAAGAATATAAAATATAACGCAATAAAATTTAGTTTAGATGAATATTTCTTCATAAATTTAGAAATTTACAATGAATTCGGCCAGTGCGTCGAACGCACCTGCCTGTTCGGCCACATACGTAACTACAGCGGTACCCAAGATTAAAAATCCGACTCCCCCAGTTCCAAGACCGAAGGCGGTCGCTCCAGCGCCGGCGGTTCCAAGTAAATTAATAGCAGCCACTTCACTACCGGTTGAGACCAAACCGGCTGCCCCTTTTCCAAATTTGCCCAAGTTGTCTGTTCTGATTCCTTGAACAACATTGTATAGGATGCTTGTGTAAATGGGGACGGTTCTAATTTATCTCTCTTGAATCCGGCGCGAAATGTAACCGGCCGGTCAACGGCGGAAATCACGTTTGGGCGGCGATCAGTCCGGAACAACGAAAGGCCACGGGTCACCGGTACGTATGCGGGACCAGTCGGTTTCTTCAAAATGTTCCATAAATATCGGTATGAAAGCTTTGGCCTTGCCCTGTTGTATGGTCACAAGCACTATTTTTGTCTGTTGTTGCTTTTTGAATCTTCTTGAAAATTCGGCGTCTCTCGTGAAGAGAATGTCAAATTTTCCTTCGGTATGTTTTTGGACCAAACCGTTGTCTATTCCCTTTTTGTGCAGGGAATTTATGGATTCAACGGTATGTCCATTCTTTCGGAGTACGTTCACCAATCCTTCGGGCATGTTTTCGTCCAGGAAGATATTCAACGGCCGGCGAGTTGGGGGATTCGACCTGTTTTTCCATCGAAAGACTCTTTGAGTTCCTGCAGGGCGCCCAGAACGGACCGCTTGTCCAGACTCGGATAATCGGTGACGATTTCATCAACCGTCATGCCTTGGGAGAGCATATCCAGGAGAAAAACAAGGGAGATTCTCGTTCCTTTAATTCTCGGCTTGCCGCCGATGTGCGTACTATCCCGAACAATCCATTGTGTTTGACCGCGCTGTTGAGGACCCCGTTTCATGTATATATTCTGTTCCTCCGTGTGTAGAATGTCAAGTGCGATTCAGGAGCTTCAGGGAGATTCTTCGCCTTTCCGTATATCGAGATATTGTCAAATGTTGTGGATCGCATGATCAAGCGGCGATCCTTTCTTGCTCTATGACTTGAACCCCGTCGACAAATTTTACCCCGCGCCAAACTTCAGCGGCCAATTCGGCGCCGTGAATTTTTTGCCGGCGCTTCTGCGCGGATTCCATCAGTGAAATATCCGGGTTAATTTGTCAGCCTATAAAACGGTTTGGATATCCGGGTCGTTCATGTCATGGCCGACATGAATTTTCGTATGTCCGTTTTTGTTCCGGATGGAGATGTCCCACATTTGCATCAGGCCCGCACCGATCAGCATGTCCGAACCCAGACGCGGCGGTCGAACGGTAGACATCCATGTCCCGTTCGACACTTGGCCATCCTTGGCCGGCACAACCAGAACTTCGCCTCGAATCCACCGGCCTTCTATTCGTATTTCCAAATCGATAGAGCTTCTAACAGCCAGTTTTCCGCCTTTTTGCGCCGTTCCGAATGTTTTCTTGTGTTTCATTTTTAATATCGCCACGCCCCGGGGAAGGCAGTCTTCCCAATAGTTTAAAAAACGTTCTTTTTTTGCTTGGTGATCCCGTATCCATCTGGTAGACAGAAACGGATGCGTTGGCGCACACGGATTTTGATCTCATGCGTTTCGATTCTTATTGCCTTGCCGTCCATGGCGGACGATCCTTCGGGCACGGGTCGGCGGGTTTACGAGGAGAACTGCATCGGATGCCACGGGACGCGCGGAGACGGAAACGGCGACGCAGCGGGGAACCTTCTGACCAAGCCGCGGGATTTCACTCGCGGGATGTTCAAATTCAAATCGAGCCGCGGGGCCATGATGCCGACTGATCAGGATTTGATCAACACGTTGAATAACGGCATACCCCTGACCGCGATGCCGCCATTCCGGCTGATGACCGAACCCGAGAAACGCGCGGTCATCGAATATGTCAAATCGTTTTCCGACCGCTGGAAGGACCCACAGGCGTACGATACCGCGCCGTTCGTCGCCGGCCGGATTCCCGCGTATGTCGGCACGCCGGTATCGATCGGCAAGGGTGAGGAAATATTCAAACGATGCATCTCGTGCCACGGCAAAACCGGCAAGGGCGATGGAACATCGGCCGGAGACCAGATGGACACCTGGGGATACCACGTGCGCCCGAGGAATTTCACGTACGGCATGCTCAAACGCGGTTCCCGCGTCGAAGATATATTCACCAGCATCACGCTTGGCGTCGGAGGCACGGGGATGCCGGCTCACGAGACGGCGTATTCGGAAAATGACCGATGGAATCTTGTCTCCTACGTGCTGACGATCATGGGCAAAGTCAAATACGAAGTGGCGGCCGAAGATGACGACGAGTAGCCGGGACGGAGTCTGCCGGCCGCTGGTGTGGGCGCATACGCTGGCGTCATTGGCGTATATCGTGATCGTCCTGTTCGCGGGGATGCTGTATTCCCTGCAGTTTTTGTCGCTCTTCCCGTTTCCGAACGTCGAATTTCTGTCGCCTGGCCGGCTTCGAATGCTTCACACAAACGGCGCCGTCTACGGATTTATCATCAATGGATTTGCGGCCGGTTTATATTGGGCGATTCCGAGATTCACGGGCCAGCGCGTGTGGAACGAAAAGTATGTCGGCTGGTTCATGTTCGGGGCGCTCCAGGCCGCGGTCCTCGCGACGGCGGTCGGGCTTCTGGCGGGATACGCGCAGGGTATCGAGTGGGCCGAGACGCCGATTTTCGTCGATCCGTTCATCGTCGTGTGGCTGATCGTCGCGCTCTTTCAGTTCGGCATCCCGATCTACCGGTACGGAAAATCCGGGCCGATGTATGTCGCCGCGTGGTACATGGTCGCCGGATGCGTCTGGGTTCCGATGGTGTACGTGATGGGCAATTACATCCCGCAATTTTTTGTTCCCGGAATCGCCGGCGCGGCGATCACCGGCACGTGGATCCACGACGCCGTGGGACTGTTCGTCACGCCGATCGGCTGGGGCTTGATGTACTATTTCGTTCCGATCCTTCTTCGAAAACCCGTGTGGGGACACTCGATGTCCCTGCTCGGATTCTGGGGACTCGCGTTTTTCTATCCGCTCCAGGGAGTCCATCATTTTCTGTGGAGCCCGATCCCGATGTACGCTCAATACGCGGCGGTGATATCGACGGTGGTGCTTGAACTCGCCGTCGTCACGGTCATCGTGAATTTCGTCCTGACGCTCCGGGGACAATTCGGTCAACTCGCGAACGATCTGCCGTTGCGCTGGATTTATACGGGGATTTTGAACTACGCGATCACCTGTTTCCAGTGCGCCATCCAGGTTCTGCTGACCAGCCAGAAAATCATCCATTTCACCGACTGGGTCGTCGGCCACGCGCATCTCATCATGTTCGGCACTTTCGGATTCTGGATTTTCGGAATTCTTTCCTACCTGTCGCCGAAGGTTAAAGGGCTTGAGCCGCGCTCGACGCGCGCGGGCGAGTGGGCTTACTGGCTGATCACGATCGGCACGATCCTGATGTGGTTCGACCTGCTGATCGCCGGAGTCGTTCAAGGCGTGAGCTGGATGTCTCTGGCGCCCTGGATGGAATCGGTTCGCGTTTCCGTCCCGTTCTGGGCGATCCGGACCGCGACCGGGACGATGATCATCGCCGGGATGATTATGTATCTGGTCCACATCGCGGAGAGCCGCCGGGCGCCGTCGGCCGGCCGCGCGGGATCCGCATGAGTTCGTCATCGATGGAACGGTTCGCGCCCATTGTGCTGGTCGCGGGCCTCTTATTTTTTCTGTTCGGCACGTTCTGGCAGGCGGTGGCGCCGTGGTTGAGTCTGCGGCATCTGCCGTACAAGAGCATCGACGAGATCGCCCAAACGGTGCCTCCGACATTCAGGATGATGGCGGACGATTATCCGGATGAATTCAAAAAATATTTCGGCGAGCCCGATACCGCCGCCTTCGCGCGCGCCCTGCGGATCGGACGCGGCGTGTACGTGGCGGAAGCCTGCTGGCATTGCCACACCCAGCAGGTTCGGCCCGTATCGAACGAGGAACTCCGGTTCGGCCCGGTGTCGTACCCGTCGGAATACGCCAACGCGCTCCAGCTCCCGCCTTTGCTCGGCACCCGCCGCGTCGGGCCTGACCTCATCCGCGAAGCCGGAGTGCACAGCAGTGACTGGCATATGGCGCATTTCAAAAATCCGCCGGCGGTCACGCCGGGGTCGGTCATGCCGTCCTACGGGTGGTTTTTCGACAAGGACGGCAGTCCGGGCGAAAGGGCTTTGGCCGTCACCGCGTATATTCAGTGGCTCGGCAGTTGGATTCCCAATCACGCCTACGAACTGCCGACGCGGCCGGCGGCGCAACCGGAAAAACAGTAGCCATGCCGGTCAAAGAGAAACGCCTGTTGCTGGTCATTTTCTTTTTTGTCATTCTTCCCGGCGCCATCGCGTTTGTCGTGAAAGTCGCGAGTTATTTCATGGTCGAAGTCGAGCAGGGGATGGCGGGATTCGCTCTGCCGTTTTTCAATTATCTGTTTATCGCGCTCGGATTTTTCTGCCTGTTCATCTGGTCTTTCATGAGCGGCCATTTCAAGGATATCGACCAGCCGGCCATTGACGTGATCCTCAATCATGAGCGCCTCGAGTCGGCCGCGCGCATGCCGGAGGAACCCGATGGAACGTGACACGCTTGGCTACGGTCCGGGCCGCGCGAATATTTTTATTCGGGTCGTCATTCTGATCATGGGAATATTCATCATCGCCTATGCAACGCGATATTTTCTGCCGGAAGTGCGCAAGTGGATGAAAGGCGGTGATCCCGACACCCTGCAGTGGTCGCATGAACAGGTGAAACGATGAATTGCGCGCAATGTGGACTGCCGGTGACGATTCCGGGCGCTCCGCGCGTGGAACCATCCGGCGGCCGCATCCCGGACGTTTTTTGCTGTAATGGATGTCTCCTCGTGCACCGGATCAGCGGCGAACGCGGCGATGCGGGCCTCGCGCAAGTCCTTTTCGGCGCGGTCGGCGCCGGTTTGTTTCTTTCCATGAACGTGATGATGTTCAGCGCTCCCTTTTACGGAGCGTCATGGTCGTCAACGATCATTCCCCCGTCTTTTTCCACTCCCATCCGATTCGTCCTGTTCGCGCTGTCCGCGCCGGTGATGGTTCTGCTCGGGTATCCGCTGTTCACGACCGCCGTATCGTCCATTCGCCGGGGAAGAATCGGCGCTGACCTGTTTGTCTTGATCGGCGCGATCGCGGCGTTTGGCATCTCGGCGGTCAACACCCTGCGCGGCCGAGGCGACGTTTATTTCGAAACGGCGACGATGACCCTCACGCTCTACATGTTCGGCTGTTACATTGAAACCCGCGTGCGCGCCCGGAGTTCCGATTCGTTTCACGGCCTGTCGGAACTTCTGCCCGACACCGCGATGCGAATCGCCGCCGGAGGTGAATCGCGCGAAGTCGCGGCGTCGAGCCTCCTCGTCGGCGACTGCGTACTGGTCCGGCCGGGCGAACGCGTTGCGGTCGACGGAATCGTCCTGGATGGGACTTCGCGCACGGACGATTCGTGGATCACCGGGGAAAGCCGCCGCGCGGTCAAACATCCCGGCGATCGGGTGTATGGCGGGACGTTGAACGACGACGGCGTGTTGACGGTCAAGATCGACCGCGAGAGATCCGACTTCGCGGCGATCCGGATCGAACGGCTGTTGCAGACCGTCCGGGAAGTGCCAAGCGGCTTCGAGCGGCTGGCCGACAGTCTGGCTCGATGGTTCATGCCGGCGGTCCTCGCGCTGGCGCTGGGAGCGCTGGCGTACTGGATACCCCGCGGAGGATGGGCGGACGGAATTTTCCGGATGCTGTCGATTCTCCTGATCGCCTGTCCGTGCGCGTTCGGGATCGCGGCGCCCCTGGCGATCTGGCGGGGAATCGGCGAGGCGGTGAAACGCGGAGCGCTGATCTTGAGCGCCGACGCGTTCGAACGGCTCGGCTGTGTTCAAACCGTATGTTTCGACAAAACCGGAACGATCACATCGCCGGATCTCACATTGCGGCGGATGGTCTGTCTCAATGGAATGTCCGAACCGGAAATTCTCGGGGTCGCCGCGGCTCTGGAGGCGAGGTCGACTCATCCGCTCGCGGCAAGTATCGCCCGACGCGCCGATGAGGCGGGCGCCGCGCGGGTTGAGATCGCGAACGTGAAAGTCCATCCCGGATGCGGCGTCGAGGGCGATTCCGGCGGAACTCGCTACGCCCTTGGAAGTCTCCGGTGGCTGGAATCCCGGGGAGTGCGCGGTTCGGAATCGTCCGGCGCGGAATTCGGACCGGCCGGCGACACCCGCATTTATCTTGCGGCCGGGACTCAACCGGTTGGCATGTTCGTCTT
The DNA here is from genome assembly GCA_023249255.1 of Candidatus Lindowiibacteriota bacterium. Lineage (GTDB taxonomy): Bacteria > Lindowbacteria > 2-12-FULL-62-27 > 2-12-FULL-62-27 > 2-12-FULL-62-27 > JAHFCY01. The sequence continues at coordinate 13,823 of JAHFCY010000036.1, forward strand.
CGAGCAGGCCGTCCGGCCTGAAGCGCAGTCCGCGTTGACGGCGCTGCGGGAGATGGGAATCCGGACTCTGGTTCTGACCGGCGATGATCCGTCCGCGGCCCGGGCGCTGGAGTCGGTCATTCCCGCGGATGAAATACTCGCGGGTCTTCTGCCGGAACAAAAAGTCGCGGAACTTGAACGGCGCTCCGCATCGGGATGTGTGGCCATGGTTGGCGACGGCATCAACGACGCGCCGGCCATCAAGGCGTCGACCGTCGGGATCGCAATGGGGTGCGGGTCGGACTGGTCGCGCCAATCGGCTCGTATTCTCCTCGTGCGGGACGATCTTTCGGCCATCCCCGAACTTGTGCGGCTTTCGAGGGCGGTCCGGAAAAAAATATATTCGAACTTCGCATGGGCGTTCGTCTATAACGCATTTGGAATCGGCTTGGCCACCGCCGGCGTGGTCACTCCGCTTTTCGCGGTCTGCGCGATGATCGCCAGCAGTGTGCTGGTCGTCGTCAATTCGTCGAGGTTATGACATGACTATTGCAACGCTCGCGGCCGCGTTCGTCACGGCGTTTCTCGCGTCGTATCACTGCGTCGGAATGTGCGGGCCTCTGGTGATTCTTGCGGATTCCGCATCGCCGCGGTTTCGCTTCAAAATCGGTCTCTATCACGCGGGCCGATTGTTCACGTACGCATTTCTCGGCGCATTGGCGGGATCGCTGGGGTCGGGGTTTGGACAGATCGCGACGACGTTGAAACTTGCGCCATCGGCGATATCGATCGTCTTCGGCGTGCTGATGATCGTCTTCGGAGTCCGCTGGATTTTACGCCGCGGAATCGTTGCGGGCGACTCCTCGTCTCCCGCGATGTCCGGCGTCTGCGGCGCTATTCAGGCTCTGCGCGACACGCCGTCGAAGGTTACCGCATTCGGAATCGGAGTGGCCAACGGATTTCTTCCGTGTCCGCTGGTCTACGCTTTTCTCATGAACGCCGCCTCGACCGCCAGCGCCGCCGGCGGAATGACGATCATGGCGGCCATGGGGATGGGGACCCTGCCGGCGATGTCCGCGGTTGCCGCTCTCTCCCGCCGTTCGCCCTCTTGGATCACCCGGCATGCCACGGTCCTCGCAGGCGCGCTGATGGTTTATCTCGGTATTATTTCAATCCTCCGCGCTACCGGGGGATGTCCCGGCCATCCCGGATTGATGTAGTGAAAGTCACGCGAAATTCATCTCATTGGAGACGTTGGTGTTGGCCGTCAAGAGGACATCGCATACTTTTTTCTCATCCGACGTGCGAGATGGCCGCGACGGGTTTCATCCGGGCGGCCGTGAACGACGGGATCAGCGAGATGAGCGTACAGCACATCGTGATGAACACGGCCCCGCCGATAATGCGGGCGGGTTCCAGCGCAAACCGCAGGGTCGCGGACATGGTGAAGAATTGCGCGCCCTCCGGCACCGGCAGATGGAGCGCGTTCAGGCCGAGGGCCGCAAGGCATCCCGCAGCGGCGCCCGCGGCGGTGCCCATGGCACCGAGGCAAAACGCCTCCATCACAAACATCGCCATCACGCCGCGGCGTCTCATGCCGATGGCGCGAAGGGTGCCGATCTCGCGGGTCCGTTCCCGGATGGCGATCCAAAGGCTGTTCATGATGCCAACCGAGATGATGACCAGCAGAACCGTTGTGAGAAGAAAGCTCAATCCATCAATGGCCTTGAGCGTCCAATTGACGTAGCTCATCTCATCTTCCCAGTCGGTCAGGTCGAGCCTCTGGCCCGTCCAGTCCTCGCGGTTGATGTCCTGCATCTTCATCCAGAAGGCCTTGTCGGCCCGGTCCATCACGGTATAGCCGTTATCCGTAAGGGCCTTGCGCAACAGGTCGATGTCCCGTGGGATCCGCTTCATGTCCTTGATGTAGACCAACAGCGCTCCCGTGACCGACTCATTGGTCTGGTCGAGGCGGTTCAACGTCTCCCTGGCCAGGAAGGTGTTCCAGGAGGTCATGATCCCCATGTCCTCGGCGACGCCCGCTACGCGCACGTCCACGGTGTTGTTGACGCCCCGCGCGGTCAGGACCGAGAAGACCATGTTGTCGCCGGTCTTCACATTCAACTTTTTTGCCTGGCTGGCGAAGATGAGGACGTTGCCGGGCTTGCCCAGGTCCTCCAGATTTCCTTCCTTCATTTTCAGAACCTTGGGGAGCCTGGGCTCTTGGGACATGTCCACGCCTGCGATTCCCACTTGCATACTGCCTTCGTCCGAGACCAGCCGGGCCCATCCGCGGCCGCGGGGCGCCACGTAATCCAGGTCCGGCAGGGTCTTCTCGACGATGGCGAGTATTTTTTTGTAATCGGTCACCAGCGGGGCGCTCTGGCCGGCCGTCACCTTGTAGAATCCCCCGACGTTCAAATGGCCGGTCGCCACCGCGGTCGCCGATTCGAGCACGGTAAACTTGACCCCCGATGAAAGACATCCGAGGGAGACCAGCAGTGCCGTGGCCCCGGCGATGGCTCCGCCCAACAGGAGGTTTCTTCGGCGGTGGCTCAAGAGGTTTCGGAAGGCAATCAGGAAAAGTTGTTTCATTTTTTCAATCGTCCGAGGCGATGGCCTGGATGGGTGGAATCCTCGCGGCCATCAGGGCCGGGTAGAGGGCCGAGATGCAGGTGACCCCCAGCACCACGACGAACGCCCCGGCGACACTGCCGGCGCTCAAACCGGGAAAAAGCCGGGGGCCGGAAAAGAAAAAATATAAAAAGTCGTTGCCCGCGCCGATGCCGGCGTGTCCCAGCCAGACCACGAAGGCGCTTCCAAGGGCCGCTCCCATTGTGCCGAAGAAAAGTCCGAGGACCACCGTCTCGGTGAGGACCATGGCCAGCACGAAACCCCGCCTCGCTCCGATGGCGCGCAGAGTGCCGATCTCTCTTACCCTCTGCAGAGTGGCCATGACCACCGCGTTGTTGATGATGACGAGGGCGACGACGAAGATGATGGCGGTGGCGAAGTACAAGATGAGCTTGGCCACGAACACGAACTGTCCCAGATTGCCCGCGGCTTTCTGCCAATCGATCACCTTCAAGCCCAGATTCTCCCTGTCGCAGATCGCCTGCAGGTCCTTGATGGTTTCCTTCAGCCGCGAAGGGTCCTTCAAAATGACGGCGGCCCCGATGGCCACGCCCCGCTCGATTTCCTCCCGGCTGTAAACGCGGTCGAGGATGTTCGCCCGGCTGACCTTGTCGCCTGCGCCCATGCCGGCGCCGAGGTCGATGCGTTTCTCTTTCACGTCCTCCACCGCGGAGGATCCACCGAAAAGATCGGATTCGGCCTTGTCCCTGGCGACGAACCGGGCGCCCGCGGCTTCCCGCAGGTTTTTGGTCTCGGCAACTTTCTCCGGCGTCATGTAGCCGTAAAGGTCTCGAAAAGAAAAGATATCCATGAGGCTCAATGCCCCGGCGATGCCCGACTTTTCCAGGCCTTTAAACTGGAACGTTCCGTAGACCTTGACGTTCACAGCCTGCACGAAACCCGACTTGGCGTAAGCCTTGATGGTCATGAAATCTCCGGGATTCAGGCGGTACAGCTCGAGCATGGGCGCAAGCTCCGCATAGAAAAATTTGTAGCGGTCCGCGAAGTTGCCGTCGGTCGTGTTGAAAAAGGATGAGAGCAGTTTACGGATGTCCGGTTCCCCGGTGTCGAGCGCCGTCTGGAGGAGAGTTGTGGCCTTCTTCGTGGAGAGTGGGTCAAGCTGAAGGACGATCTCGGAGGTCTGGGTCTTGTTTTGTTTCACGAGGTCCTTCAAGTCCGGGTCGGTGGCGATCTTTTTTCCCTTGAGCGTGACTCCCTCGTGGATTCGGTCGAGGCGCCGCGCGGCTTTCAGTTTGAACTGGTCCTCGTAGATATAGTTCGACAGGAGCATGCCCCGGCGGCCCTTCGGGACGGCGGAACCTTTCACCACTTCCATCCGGTCGAAGGATTCCGCGAAGGCGTCCAGGTCGGTGCCGACGTAGGAAAGGAAAATCTGGTCCGAGTCCGGCACCAGGTAGGCGATCCTGTTCTCGAGGAATTCCAGATGGTCCAGAGGCGATGCGTCGAAGCCGTCCCAGAAATCATCGGATGCGGCGCGGTCGAGGTCGCTATAGGCTTGGGGATCCACCGCGCCCC
>JAHFCY010000182.1 GCA_023249255.1 Candidatus Lindowiibacteriota bacterium
CCGCCGGAAGAATTTGCTCGAAGTTTTTCCATGGGGGCATGCCCCCATGGAAACGAAATTCACCCGGGCGTTGTCTTGGGTTCTCTCACACCGGATGGTACATAAGTGGGGGGCAGGTCAAATTTACTAATTTCGGCCTGCACACTATTGTGAAAGGGTGTTTTGATTTTCACTTTTTCATATAAAGTCTGGCATATTCGAGTGATATCGTCTTTCAATAATTCGCTGGAATTATCGGTCATTTTCTTTTACACGATTTGGAGTATTTCGGATGATGGATGATGGCGCAAACATTGTCACACCCGAACAGCCCCATCGAACGCCCGAGGGATCGGTGATCTGGATCGTGGTTGTTCCATCCCTTCGCCACTTCTTCTACTTCCTCAAAAATCTTCGTTCGAGTTCGTCCTGGGTGATCTGGATCATGGAGGGGCGGCCGTGGGGGCAGATGCGGAAATGTTCCACGGAAAGGAGGTCGGAGAGGAGTTTGGATTGTTCTTCGGGCAGGAGCGTGTCGCCGGCTTTGATGGCGGAACGGCAGGAGAAATGGGCGAGGACGTCGTGGAAGAGTTCCTGTTCGGCGCGGCGGGTCATGTCGAAGGAGCCAAGTTCTTCGACGAATTTCAGAAAGAGTTTTCGGTCGGCGACCCGGCGGCCGAGAAGGGTCGGGACGGCGCGGACGACCCAGACGCCGCGGGGGCCGAAAGGTTCGACTTCGAATCCCATCCGGCGAAGAGGAGGGGCGGCACGCTCAAAGAGAATGGAGTCCTTTAGGCCAAGTTCCAAAACAAGAGGGACGAGAAGCGACTGGGAATTCAGGGCGTGGGATTCGATGCGCTCCATCAGGCGCGATAGGATCACGCGTTCGGAGGCGACGTGCTGGTCGATGATCCACAGGCCGCCCGGTTCGCCGTCTTTGGATGGCTCAAGGTCTTCGGCGAGGATGAACGTCCGGTAAATCTGGCCGAGGACGCGGTATCGCCCGGCAACGGGAGCAAAAAGCGGCTGGACGGAAGGAATGGATTGCGCAATCGGCGCGGGTGTAAGATTTCCGGCGGCTGGTGAAACAGCGGATGCCGTCGACATCGAAGAAAACGCCGGCGTGGTCGGCGACGATACGGCGGACGGATCGGTTGAGCCGGATACGAGCGGTGCGGGTGACGTCGAGGACCCTGACGCAAGAGTGGCCGGCCCTTCGGGTCGGCGGAACCGATGAATGGCCTCGGACAACGCGTCCGCGGCGAAACTGTAGACGAGCGACGCGTCGGAAAAACGGACTTCCGCTTTCGCCGGATGAACGTTCACGTCAACAAGATGCGGATCAACATCGAGAAACAAAAATACGGCGGGGAATCCTTCGTCGATGATTTCCCGATAAACGGTGAGGACCGTGTGCATGAGACGCGGCTCCTGAACACGGCGGCCGTTCACAAAAAGATAGATGGATGAACGCGTCGATTTGATTACACTGGGGTCGGACGCAAACCCTCGAACGCGGCGCGACGGCGAGGCGCGATCAAACGCAATGCAGGCGGCGGCGATGTCGCGGCCGAAAACGGCCCGGATGCGGTCGGCGAGCGTGGATGATCCCGGCAGGGCGAAAACTTCCTGATCGTCGCGGACGTATCGGAGGGCGACATCCGGATGGGACAGGGCGCGTTCGATGATCGTTTCGGTGATGGCACGCGTCTCGGAGGAATCGGAGCGAAGAAACTTCCGGCGCGCGGGAACATTCCAAAATAAATCGCGGATGATGACCGTCGTTCCGGGCGGGGCGGCGGCGGGAGAAACTTTCATGGATTTCCCCGATCCGACCAGCTTGTGGCCTCCGGTGGCGCCGCTTTCCGCGGTCAAGACTTCCATGCGGCTGACGGAAAGAATGCTCGGCAGGGCTTCACCGCGAAATCCGAGCGAGCGGAGCGTCTGAAGATCGTCGATCGTTCGAATCTTGCTGGTGGCGTGCGGCTGAACGGAGAGGCGCAGGGATGACTCGTCCATTCCGCATCCGTTGTCCCGGACGAGAACGCGTTTTTTCCCGCCGGATTCGATTTCGACGCGGATATCGGTTGCTCCCGCGTCAAGAGCATTATCCAAAAGTTCGCGGACGACGGCGGCCGGGCGCGTGACGACTTCGCCGGCGGCAATCTGATTGACGACCTCCGGAGGCAAAAGGGCGATGACATGTTTGTTCATGACAGTTCCTTTTGCAGACGTTCGAGCGCGGCCATGGCCTGGATGGGGGTCATGGAATTGATCGAGATGGCGCGAATTTTGCATTTCAAGTCCTCCAGATCGTCTTCGGTATGCGAAGAAAAGAGATCCGATTGTCCGGCCGGGGCGCGGGCGACTTCGTGACGGCCTGATTCAAGGTCGAACAAGATGGTGCGGGCGCGGTCGAGAACGGAGCGGGGAATTCCGGCCAGATCGGCGACGGCAATGCCGAAACTTCGGTCGGTCGATCCATCAAGAACTTTCCGCATGAAAACGATTTTGCCTTCAAACTCCCGCACGACGACTTTCAATGTGTGGACGCCGGTTCGGCCTGCCAAATCCGCGAGCTCGTGGTAGTGCGTGGCGAAAAGGGTCTTGGCGCCGATGGACGACGCGATATGTTCGGCGACGGCCCAAGCGATGGAAAGACCGTCATAGGTGCTGGTGCCGCGGCCGATCTCATCGAGGAGGATCAGCGAATCGCGGGTGGCCTGCCGAAGGATCGCGGCGGTTTCGGACATCTCAACGAAAAATGTGCTCTGGCCGCGCGAGAGGTCGTCGGACGCGCCGATCCGCGTGAAGATGCGGTCGACGGGCCGCCAGCGCATGGATTTGGCGGGAACGTAGGAACCGATCTGGGCCAGAAGCGTGATGATGGCGGTCTGACGGATGAAGGTTGATTTTCCGGCCATGTTGGGGCCGGTGACGATGGCAAGCCGGCGTTCGGAATTGAGGCGCGTGTCGTTGGGGACAAATCCGTCGGCGCAGAATCGTTCGACCACGGGATGGCGGCCGTCGACGATTTCGTGGACGTCGGCGTCGACGATCTCGGGTCTGGCATAGTTTTCCCTGCGGGCGGTTTCAGCGAGCGCGGACAATGCGTCCACCCGGGAAAGGCGTTCGGCGGCCGACTGAAGAGGCGCCGTATCGCGCACGACGTCGGCGAGAAGATCGGTGAACAGCGCGCGCTCGATTGAGGCGATGCGGTCGGACGCGGCCAGAAGTTTTTCCTCGAATCGTTTGAGTTCGGGCGTGATGTAGCGTTCGGCGTTGACCAATGTCTGTTTTCGGATGTAGTCGGCCGGCGCGGCGTCTGCGTTTGCCTTCGAGAGTTCGATGTAATACCCGTAAATTTTGTTGTAGCTGACTTTGAGGGACGACACGGCGGTGCGGGCGCGTTCGGCGTCCTGAAATTTCAAAAGATGAAGACGCTGGTTTTCCAAAAGCTCGCGAAGCTCGTCAAGTTCCGGATGAACGCCCGGACGGATGACGTTGCCTTCGCCGATCACGGCCGAGGGCGAGTCGGCGAGACGTTTGTGAAGCGTGTCCCGGAGCGAGTTGAGAGACGGGAACGATTCGGAGACGTCCGCGAAATCGGGAATCGGCGCGAGGGCGGCGAGGACCGCCGGGAGGGCGTCAAGCGAGCGGCGAAGGGTGACGAGATCGGCGACGCGGGCGGTGGCGGGACGAGCCAACCGCGCGAGGAGCCGTTCGAGATCGCCGACTTCGGACAGGGCATCGCGGACGGCGTCGAGCAAGTCAGGCGTTTCGACGAAAGCCGTGACGAGCCGCTGGCGCGCGAAAATGTCAGAGGCGGTGCGAAGCGGCGCGAGAAGCCATCGTCGAAGCAGGCGCGATCCCATGGCGGTTTTGGCGCGATCGATCACCGACCAGAGACTTGCCCGACCGTCGCCGGTGATGCTGGACAGAAGTTCAAGGTTACGGATCGTCGCGGCGTCAAGTTCCATGACGGCATCCGACGAAAGGCGCCGGGGAAACCGCAGCGGCAGATCGGCGCTTCGGGTGTCCTCGAGATACGAAAGCGCCAGGCCGGCGGCGATCAGCGCGGCGCTCTCGCGAAAACATCCAGCGGCTTCGAGACTGCCCGCGCCGAATTTTCGGCCCATCATTTCGCGCGCGGTGTCGATGCCCATGACGGGCCGGCGCGTGACGGCGGGAGCGGCGTCGGATCGGACGGCAGGCGGGACGGCCGTGGCATCGTCAAACGTCAGAAGTTCGCCGACCGGAAGACGGTTGAATGTGTTGATGAACGCGTCAGAATTCGCGGACCACTGTCCCATCTCAAACTCGCCGGTTGAAATGTCGACGCAGGCAAGTCCCACGAGTCCGTCGACGAGGACAGCCGCGCCGAGAAAATTGCCGACGTTGGGCGCCAAAAGCGTTTCTTCGACGAGGGTGCCGGGCGTGATGATGCGGATGACGGCGCGGTCCATGATGCCGCGGGATTTTCCGTCGTCGACCTGCTCGCAAATCGCAACTTTCCGGCCGGCTTTGACCAGCCGCGCGATGTAGCCGTCGGCCGAATGAAACGGCACGCCGGCCAAGGGAACCGAGTTGCCCGACCCCGCGCTTTTTTTGGTGAGGAGTATCCCGAGAAGTTTTGAGGCGGCGACGGCATCCTCGTTGAACATCTCGTAGAAATCGCCGAGCCGGAAAAACAGGATCGCGTCGCCGACCCCGCGTTTGACGGCCTGGTATTGCCGGATCAGCGGAGTGATTTTTTCAAGCCGGATGTCGGATGTGCCCGTTGCCCCCTCGTTCATGACGGCGAGAAGCGTAGGCTAAGGCGGATGGACGTGTCAACGGGGAAATGAAAAATCAACGCGACAGTGTTGGAAATGAAAATCGGCGGGTCAGGGAGAGAGGCGTGGCGAGAGGGGTTTGAGCATCCGGCGGGCGGCGGCGCGCTCGAAAGTATTTTCGGCCGAAAGCCACGCCGATTCGATCCATTTGACGGCTTGGGTGTCATCCAACATCATCCGGCAGGCCGCGCCCAGCGCCAGACGAACCATCGACGGCGAAATTGCCGCGGGGGATTGGGACTCGCCGAGGATCGACCGAAGCCTTTCGGCGGCGGGTCTTGGTTGATCGAGTTTCAGGCGGCAAAGCGAGGCGTAATAGATTGCCGAAACGCCGCGAGAGTCGGACGCGTGGTCGGTCACGAACCGGTCAAACTGGGTTGCCGCTTGGATGTAATCCTGCCGAAGATACGCCTCCAGCGCGCTGTCGTAATCGGCGAAAGAGACCGATGCGACGAGGCCCATGCCGGCGGCCAGAATGAATCGGAAACCGGGCGGCGTCATTTTTCGCAGTCATGCTGACCGCGCTTCGCGCTCAAAATCTCGCCTTCGAGTCGGTCGATGGTTTGTTGGAGTTCCCGGCGGCGGCGAAACGACCCGTACGCGGACACCACGTCGTAGACAGCCAGAACCCAGACGGCGCCGATGCCGAATCCAAACATGACGAGAACGTCTTTTTTCAACAAGAAATTGCCGACGGACATTTTCAAATCGGACGAGACGAGATTGCCGATCGCAAGACCGAGGATCAAAAGGATGTGGAGGACGATGATGACGGCGAGGCGTTTCATTGAACGGCGACGGATGCAGCCAGGCTGGCGCGCGTGGACGGATCGCAGATGCGGCCATGCAGAGTTTTTCCGGCGGCCGACTCGATTTCGACGGACACGACGCGGCCGGCGGACGATGCCGGCGCATCGACGATGACGTCGTACCACTCACGGCTTTTGCCGAACATCCCGCCGGCTTTTGCCGGATTTTCGAGAAGCACTTCCAGCCTGCGGCCGATCTGCCGGTTTAGGGAGAGATTCGTGTAGCGCATCTGGGTTTCGACCAGCCGGTCGTGGCGCTCCTGCGCGATCTGCCGCGGGACGGGATCACGAAGGTTCAGCGCGGCCGTGTCCTGGCGCGGGCTGTAGATGTACAGGTAGGCGGCGTCAAACCGGATCGACTCGCACAGCGCAAGCGTCCGGCGAAAATCCTCTTCTGTTTCGCCCGGAAACCCGACGATGATGTCGGTCGTGACCGCGATGCCGGGCACGCGGCGGCGCATCGCCTCGACCTTGCTTTCGAACTCCTCACGCGTGTAAAGGCGTTTCATGCGCCGGAGCATCCGATCGGAGCCGGATTGGACGGGCAGGTGAATGTGATTGCAGAGGCTCGACAGCGACGGCCAGATATCGATCAGTTCGTCCGTGATTTTTTTCGGGTGCGCGGACAAAAACCGGATGCGGCGGTTCGGAAAGCGCTCGTTGGCCCGGCGGAGAAGTTCGGCAAACCGGGTGTCCGGATCGGCAATGTCGTCGCCGTAGGCGTTCACGGTCTGGCCGAGGAACGTGATTTCGGCGTAGCCCTGGTCCGCAAGACTTGACACTTCACGCAGTACATCCTCCATCGGCCGCGAGCGTTCCCGGCCGCGCGTTTTTGGGACGATGCAGTAGGTGCAGTCCATGTTACAGCCGGTGATGATCGTGATGTAGGCATTGAAGGAACTGAACCGCAGTCGCGGCGTGTCGGCGTTCAGAAAATGCCCGGCGACCGGGGCGTCAAAATCCTCCCGCTGACTCGACAGAAACCGGGCGATCTCGGTCACCTGATCGGTCGGAATCACGGCGTCAAGAAACGGCAACTTCTTCTTGAGCGCCTCCCGCTCCTCCGACGCGACGCACCCCATCGCCGCCAAAAACACGTCCGGCCGGCGGCGCTTCAAATTCGACAGAGACGCCATCCGGGCCAGGCCGCGAAGTTTGGCGGTCTCGCGGACCGTGCAGGTGTTGACAAAAACGGCGTCG
>JAHFCY010000037.1 GCA_023249255.1 Candidatus Lindowiibacteriota bacterium
ATATCGGCCGTGAGATCTGCAATCTTGCCGGCCATGATATACCGCGCCAGAGACTCTCCCCCGCCCGCAATCCCCACCATGTCCGGCAGGACGTTCGCGATGGCTGCCACTTGGAGTTTTCTGTTATAGACACCCTGGTTGGGACTTGACGCGTCAAAAACAACCTTGACGCCGGTTTGCCGCCGGTATTCGTCCGCGAGTTTTTCGAACGTCGCCTGTTTGTCCGTCCACCAATGCCAGACCTGCAGTTCAGGCCCGGCCCCTTCGGCCGCCCGCCCGCCCATCAACGCGATCTCTGCGCACAAAATCACGCCGAGAACAAATTTTGATCTCCGTGGAATGCCGGTCGGATTCATCCCTTGAATCTCCTGGAAAACAGCGATGTGAGCGCCAGCTTCGCCGCTCCGGTTCGTTCGTCAGGCTCGATCTGCGATCCTTCGTTCCAGTCGTTCCATGTGGCGATGGAAATCCAGTCGGCGCGGTTTCGGATTGCAAATTCCCAGGTCATCTCGTAGAGACGATTGTGATCCGGAATCACGCGCGGTTTCGGTCCGCCCCACGCCCATACGCCGGTATCATTGAAGTTCGGCCAGACGGAACCGACAACAATGTCGATGATGCCTCGCCGTTTCAGATCCTGCAACCGCTTGTACTGCGCGGTCAGACGCGCAAACATCGACCGTTTCGGGCCGATGAGAAGCCAGGGATACATCCCGTCGATGCCGGGTGGTTCCTCCCGCCCTGACGTGGCGCGGTCAAACCATTGTTTCTGTCGCCGGTCGCTTTTAAAAAAATACGAATAGACGACGATCGGCCGGAATTTTTTTTGAATCGGCGACAGTATCTGACGCCATTCGTCGTTCGACAGCGTGTGATCTCCCCAGACGATCAGGACCGGCCGGCGATTGATCCGCATGTAGCCGGGGTGCCGGCCGAAAGTCCGGAATGCATGGTCGAGATGATCGATCCCGGCGGCGATGCGATCCCGAGGTCGTATCCCGGCCGACGGCTGAAACAACAGTTTCTCCTCGTAGCAGACGGCCGCGTGGAATTTTTCGTCCCGACAGACGTCCAGCAGGCGCGGGAAATTCCGGTCGACGCGGGAATACCGGGCTGTCACGCCCCGCCCGTTTTGCGGGCCGTACCAGTCCACGGCGAAAAAATCGATGCCGGAAGATTTCGCCCATTTGACGTGCTTACGTAGAACGCCCCGGTCCCCGGAATCGTACGGTCCAAGAGCCGGGTAGTCGACGGCGGCGATGTCACGCCGGCCGTGAACCTGCCGCGCTGGATTGTGCCGGCAACCCGGACCCTTCCATTCCCAGTTGCCCCACCCGCCGGATCGGCCGGGTGTTCCGAACCACAGAAAATAGTGAGCGAAAATCAAATGCCGGTCCGCCGCCTTTTTCACGGGACAACTCCGGCAAGATACCGGATCGTGAATCGATCGGATGCGCCGGGATCCAGCGCCGTCTCTTTGAAAATGGGTTCGATCGTGAAGAAATTTTTTCCATGCCACATTCCCACCCATTCCGCGCGATCCGCAGGAAATTCCATGCGCAGGAATTCTCCCGTCTTTTTGTCCCGAGCCTCCGCCCAGCCCGCGCCGCCCGCAGTCTGGTTTTTCGTCAAATCTCCCCGATACGTCATCTCCCACGTGTCGCTCACCACTTCGTCCTCCGGCCCCGCCTGTCCTCCCGGCGCCGCGTCCGGATGGGCCGCCCACGCGTACTTCGCCGCGGATGCGCCCACGTTCTCCACCCTGTAATTTACTTCCATCGCCGCCGCGCCGGCCCGCACGACGATCTCCCTCGACAATTTCAGTCCGCCTTCCACATCCGTCTTCGCCTCCATGACCACGCGATCGGGAGTTTCTTCGATCACGCGGTAAGACCATGTGTTGTTCCAGACTTTGCCGGGCCAGCCTGACGGAAACCAGTCGCTGGAGCCGCCGTACTCGGCCCAGAGTTTGTCTCCAAAAGTCCGGGGAACGGCGGGGTAGGCGCGGTAGAGTTGAGAGCGGCGTGTTTTGCGGAGAAAAAAATCCATGAGCCGCCCGCCGAGGGCGTGGTACCAGACGGCTTCGAACGCGTCGTTGGCGAGGATCTCGTCGGTGTCGCCGTCGTCGTCGACGTCGGCTTGAAGGCGAACGGCGTGCCCGGGCGCGAAGACGGCGAGGGGTTCGGCGCGATGAGCGGACACGGCGGGAGAGGACAGAGAGAGGACAAGAGAATGGAGTCCGGGATCGAGCTGACGGTCGATGAGAAGGGGGATGCTTTTCCGGGCGTATCCGGCGAGGGAAACGGGGAACGCGCGCGTCCAAAGTTCGGATTGGCGGGAGTCGCGCAGCGACACGGTGATCGTGCCGTCGAGGGCCGCGGCCGTGCCGGAGACGATGTTGATGTCGCCGGATATCGGCGTGCCGGCAGTCCAGGTGTTCATTCCGGAAAAATCGAGTTGCCGGATTGGAGCCTTCAAGGTCAATTGAGCCGGCTCGAGGCCATAGGTGTCGGATCCAAATTGAATTTCACCGGAAAGCGAAACGGTGTGATCACGGGTTGTGGATGCTGATCCGGCCGTCGGAATTTCCCCGGTCAGAAACAATTCGGTATCGACATCGGCCGTGATGATTTGGGACGGGAGATTCTCACGCGCGCCGTCGTCGATCCTCCACAGCCGAACGACCCCGTTTCGCTTGTCCCGGCGGTGGTTTAACACGTGCACCCCGTACCGGACACGGTCGGATCCTTCCGCCGCCGCCGAAAAGCGCCATTCGACCGCCGGCGATACCCGCCAGAAGAGATGTTTGACATCCCTGCCGTTTGCGCGAACATCCATCAGGACGTAGTCGCCCGGCCGAACGTCGGCGGGGATGCCGATGGCGATCTGCTGATGTCCGTTCACGGTTTGTTGAACCGCCGGCGAATTGGCTCCGGACGCCGGATCGAAGACTCCCAATGCACTGACGCGGTTGAGAACCAATTGAATCTCACGCGGCCCGTTTCGCGTGGATACGTCGACATGAACATCCTCCCCGGGACAGACCGTGGGTTCCAACGCGTTTATCGAGAGGGGAGATGCGACACTCGCTTCGGAGGCCAGTCGCCATGTGGACGTTTCCGGAAACTGCGCGCTGACCAGCCAGACCGGTCCATTCTGATAGACGACACCCCGGAGAGTATCGTCGGGCTGAATATCCCGCCCGACAAGGGGAGACCGGAACATCCGGACAGGCCCGAATAGTTTTGGAAGATAGAGGCTCAATTCATTCGCGGAAGTCTGTTCCAGAATGAATAGTTGATGCCGGGGAAACCGGATCCCGCCGGCGCCGTCTACCGCGCCCGCCATCAAATGTTGTTTCGGAATTTCGAATAAAAATCCGTACTGGCCGATGGACCAACCGCCGAACGTCCGGCTCGAACCCTCCCTGAAATTTCCAACGGCCAGCGCGCGGCCGTAATCCGCGAGCGTCCAGCCGTCCGGCGTTTCCTCAAACCGTTTCAAATCCTGTCCGACCGTCACGGCGCCGACCCGTGCGGAAAATTCCTCGGCAACGTCTCTCCACTCCCGCTCGGTTTCCATTTTTTCCGGCGTCGCCTCCATCACCAATCCGTGCGAGAAAACCATCGACCACGAGAGTTGATACAGCGTCCGGAAAAAACTGCTTGGCGCCAGATTGTGGGGATACATGCGTGTCCGTGAATTCGCCCAGAACAGCGCCGCCGGGTAGTATCCCCAGTTGTCGACGCCAAAAATCAGGTTGAACCCGCCGACCTGTGAAGGATGTTCGATCGGGCTCAACCCGATGCAAAATCCGGCTTCATACGGCGCTATCATGTCCCATGCGCCTTCCGTCATGAGCGCCACCCGACTTGCATCGTCGCGCACGATCTGCCGGATGCCGGACAAGTAGGACAACGGTCCGGGAGCCCGCGGATTCCAGTCGATCTGAAATTCCCGGGCCCCGATCTGGTCTTCGAACAGAAAATCGGAAGGAAGCGTACTGACGAAATCCGTCACCGTCAGATCCCGACGCTTGCGGACTTCCGAAAGCCACGGCGAAATGACCCACCCGCTGTTGGGGCCGTACCATTCGACGATCGGTTCGCCCGTCCGCTTTCGGATTGCGACGATGTCCGGACCCAGCCGGTCCATCGTGGGTGACGCGTTCCACCAGGTCGGGTTTGTGTACGGCATCCGCAGCCGGCCGCTCCGGCGGATCGCCTCGTTCAGATGATGAAGATCAGCCATGGTTCCGAATTTGGGTTCCGGCGGAAGATAGTCCGGATAATATTGATCAAACGCTTTCGGCCAGAACGACACGAGATGTACCAGAGCGTGAACCGGAAGGTCCGGAAGGAATTTCTCGACCTGCGAAAAACCGTCGGTGTTCCAGAGATCGACTTTCATCATCACCGACTTGGCGAATGTGTCAAAAATATCAGCCGGAATTTTTTTCGTCAGTCGTCCCGCGTCGGACAGCAGATGATTCGCCTCCGCGTAGGACGTGTAAACATTCTCGAGCGGTCCTGACCGAAGATCGATCCGGATGACGGGCAGATGAACCGCCCGGCCCCCCGGCAGAAAAACCGGCAGGGTGTGACTGTAAACGCCGAATTCGTTTTCGCCCGTGATTTCAAGCGCCGCGGGCTGGATGGCATCGCCGTCCTGGATGGTGTAAATCGCCGCCGCGCCGCCGGCATTTTCGATCCGGACAAAATCCGAAAACAGCGACGGATACATGGATGATTTCTGTCCGGCAAACTGTCGATGCTCCTTGAAGAACCCCTGCTGGATGTAGAGGCCAAGCCCGCGCGGATAAAAAAATCGCCGGAGTCCCTCGATTGGAAACTCGGCCGGACCCGGCAGGGTCAACTCCGGTATAAAGACGTCCGTGTCCGCCGCGGCAGTGACGGACAGATCGAACCAACCATCCGGATTCGCGGTGAATTCCACGGTCAGGGATGCGTCTCCCTCGCGCTGTTCGACGCGGATACCCGCAGTGCGGGTCGTGGAAATCGAATTGACCGGGACCGCGTCGGATCTGACCGCTCCCGATTTTTCGCGCCGCAGGGACCACAACGGCCCGGACAACAGCGGAACCCGCATCTCGGGAAGAACGCTGTCACCCGATCTGACCGTCCAGATCGAAAATTGTCCGGAATCGGACACCTTCAACATGCCGGATCCCGCGATCAGGATGTGGTCCCCTTCTTTGGATCCTTTCCACAGGGGTGAGGCAGGAATGGGCTCGCGTCGATCGGGGGTGGAAAACGGCAAATCGGCATCCGAAATCCAAAATGCGCCGGGAGATTGCGTTTTTGCAACCGGCCCCGCGTCCGTCACCCGGACAGGCCCGGCTCTCACCGGAATCATCGACTCCCCGGCGAAAACTCCGGCTAATTTACTTTTTTTTTTGTTTCGATCGTGAGGCTGGATATGGCGATTTCCGCGCCGATTGCATTCGGTCCGGCTGAATTGACGACGCCGATTTGAAGCTCGACTGACAGTTTCTCGCGCTTTCGAATAAAATCTGAAAGAACATATCTGAATTTCCCGGCTTTGGCCAGTGGAGGCGCCAACCGGACATATCCGTCCGGCAGGCCGTCGGCTTTCAAGATGATATATCCCTCTCCTTTGGCCTTGCGGACGTCGATGTTCAAAATCGGGTCTTCATCGAGATCGATGTCGACGTTCCGGTAAACGCACCCGTAGACGTCGTCCTTCCGGGTTCCCGTCACGACGAATGCGCCGTTCCGAACGGCGAATGACGCGCCGGAACTCAAGTCTCCCCATTTGTTCTGAAACTCCGCCGCCTGTTCATCGAGTTTGTCGGGGGAGAGCAGGGCGAGGGCCGAAATTTTTCGATTGTCGTCGACGGATTCGGAACCGGGCCCCCAGATTTCGATTTTGGAGATTTCGATTGATGCGCCGGTGGCGTCGGGCCCCTGCGGGTTCATGACGCCCACCTGCAGTTCAGCGGGCTGGTCTCCGCCCTGGATGGCAGGCAGAGCGGAGCGGCAGACGCCCTTTATGGCCGGCGCCGGCTCAAGGCGGACAAATCCATCGGGCAGCGAAGGATGCTTCAAGATGAGATATCCCTCTCCGGCAATTTTCTCGACGGTGATCAGCAACTCCGAAGGGCTGTCGAACGCCGCCGGCATCTGCACGAAAACGCATCCCCAGACGTCGGTTTTTTTTGTTCCGGTGACGGCGAGGTTCCCGTTCTTGAGGACCGAAAACGCCGCACCGCTCGGCGCGTCTCCCCAATGATCGTTGAACAAACTCGTATCGCGCTCCGCGTTCGAATAGAGCGTACGCTTGAGGACTTTCCGTGTATCCGCCTTCCTGTCTTCACTCCCACCCTGTGTAATCAACCGCATCCGGGTGATAACCATTTTTGCGTTGAGGTTGCTGCCGGCGCCGTCGTCCGTGACGCCAAGTTCCAGCCGAATATGCTGTTTTCCTTTTAATCCTGTTTTTTCGGCAAGATCGACGCGGACTGTTCCGGGTTCGGCGATATCCGCGATGCGCTGGTATCCGCCGCTGATCTGCTCGCTGACGATGACGACATACCCCTGCCTCGTGAGGCTTCCAACTTCGAGTTCAAGCCTCGGATTTTGCGACAGATCGACATCCAGTTCCCTGTAAATACGCCCCCATACATCCTGGGCGTTCGTGCCCGACACGATCCACGACCCGCCGCTGAATGACAGGGTCGCTCCGGATGGAACATCTCCGAACTTGTCATTCCAGCCTTCCGCGGATTCTTTCGTGGAGTCGAGCAGTCCGAAGTCTGCGGCCATGCATGGCACGGCCAACAGAAACACGAGGGCCGCGGCTTGGGCGGCGCGGCGCACAGAGCGAAAACGGCCAGGATGAATTTCGGTCACGCCAGATTTCGGAAATATCATCATGATGTTTAATCGATTTAACACTTATCTCGACCCCGGCGTCTTTGTCAAGCGATTTTTGGAGTTTCCGGTTTCGGTTTCCATGCGTGCGGCGAAATCAGGGGACCAGATCGATTGTCCGGTCGCTGACGCTGACGGATGACGTCCCGCCAGCGGATACTTTCGTTCGCGCGCGGATCCAGAGTTTGCCCGGATCGATGAAAGCGGCCGCTGGAACGTCCAGTTGGTATCGCCGGACGAAATTTTGGCCCGGAGAGATGGCGGCAGGGGATGTGCCCGGGACCTCCGGCTCTTTTTCGAAATCCGGCAGATGGGCCTGCGCGCCGATGGCCCATGCGGCCAGGACCGGTTCACCAATGGAAATCGGCATTGCGCCCGTGTTTCGGATCACCACGGTGATCCGGATCGGACCGGCTATCTGCGATACTTGCAGGGTGATTTCGGGATTGACAACCCCGGGCGCATACCTGACGCGATACGATTCCGTTCCGGAATCGGCTTGATATAAAAACGTGATGCCGTCGGGCAAAACCGCAGCCGGCGCGGCGGATTCAACGCCGTTCTTGACGGCATACGCGCGGATCCGCGCATCGGATGTCCATGAGGGAGGCCGGCGAAGCGTCACGAACGTGGTGGACGGATCGGGCTGCACGACGGTGATTTCAGTGCCCTGTTGTTTCACGATCAAATAATGCCGACCGTCGAGCGCCTCGCCGTTGAACCGGTTGAACAACCCGGCAGTCAGATCGCCGCTTGTTGAAACGGCGAGAAATCCGTTTGGCGCGACGGTGTGCGGGCCGATCGTCAGAGCCTCAACCCCGCCCGCGCGCGAATAAAGATCGACGTCGCCGAACCGGCTCCAGACCAGATCGCCGGACAGGCGCATGTATCCCGTCATCTCACGGCCCAGAACGCGCGACAGGACATGTTCATGCAAGGCGGAACCGATGGCGATCCAGCGCCTTTCGATATTCTGCCGGATGTATGTCCGGGCCGCATTCAGGCCGAATCCATGAGTGAGATTCCACGCGATTTTGGCGTCGTTGTCCGCCAGAACGTCGTTTGACAGGTTATGCTGATAAAAATTGACTTTGGAATGAGCCATGACCAGCGAGATCGGATCGATCTCCCAGTTGGATTTCCCCCAGAGATCGTCATATTCCTTGAACGACGGATAGGACATCGACGTCATGCCGCAAAATCCGATTTCTCCGTCGAGGAGCCGGTCGAATCCGCCCTCGGTCATGAGCGGAATGGTTGACTTCTCACGCCGGACTTCATCCAGAAGACCAGCCGTGTAGCCGACCGGATCGGATTCGCTCGACAAGTCCAGCCATCTGCGGGCGCCGATCTGGTCCTGAAAAAGAAAATCCATGGGCGCCGTCTTCGTGAATTCCCGCAAGGTCTCGCCATTTCTCGCGATGACGTCGGGATGGCGCGGCGACACCACCACGCCCGGGTTGCCGTTGTAGATTTCCGTCAGGACCTTCCCTTCGGCCGTGCGGGCGGCGATCCGTTCCGCGCCGAGTCGCGCAAGCGTCGGGCCGTCGTTCCACCATGTCGGATTCGTGTATGGCATCGCAAACATTCCGCGGATTCTCGCCCGCGCCACGAGCGTTTTGAACTCATCCAGGGTTCCGTATTCCGTGTCGGGCGGAAGGTAGTCTGGATAGTGCTTGTCGAACCCGCCGGCCCAGAAGGAGGAGAGATGAAAAATGGACGGCGCCGGCAGTTCGTCAATAAATTTTTGCACGGAGGAAATGTCAACATTGGCCGATTGATCGATTTTGATGAATAGGGACCGGTTCAACCGGTCCGCAACGCCGGCAGGCAATTTTTCCGACAAGTTGGGAATTCGGTCCAGTCTGTTGTCCCTGGCGTAATCTTTTGCGGTCACATACGCGTGCGGGCCGACGATGAGCCGCAGCCGGGGACTCTCCCACGTTCCTTGAGGGCCGACGCGGACGCACATCCGGTGCGTGAAATATCCGGACGTTCCGTCGTCCGAGGATCCAAGATCGAGTGTGGCGGGCTGAAAGGTTGTGTCGGGCTGGAGCATGTAAACCGTCAACGCTCCCCGACGGGTTCCAATCCACGCAAAATCCGCAAATGCGGGCGGGTACGGATCGGACCACTGGCGGCTCTCCCGGAAAAATCCGGATTTGAATGCGACGCCGACCAGCCTCGGCAGGATCACGCGGTCGAGTCCGTCGGCGGAAAAGGCAAGACCGTTCGGAAACGATACCGACTGGAAAGTCCTGCCGGAAGCGTTTTGGATTTTTGCTCGAAGGTCGATCGCGTCCGAACTGTCAAACCGCGCAGAGACTTCCACGCGATAGGATTTCATGCTCGATTCATAGATCAGGCGCAATTCCCGCGCTCCCGCTTCCCATGACCACCGAAATCCGGCGCCCGCGGTTCCCTCCGAATGCCGCCCGGCCGACAACACGTCCCGGTCGAGCGTGTCGATTTTCCAGATCGACGAGTCCTGCGAACCCAGAATGAACGGCTCCGACTCGCCTGCCGTGCCGAGCGCCGTGATGGCGCCGTTTGCCCGGCTGAACGCAATCCGGTAGAATCCGTTTTCAACCACAAGGTTCGAGCGATTCTCCTGAAAAACGGGTTCCCGCCAATTCTTTCCCGATGCCGCGGCGCCGATCCTAGATTGAAACTCCGCGAGATTTTCCCGCCCGAGAGATTGCAAAAGATCGTCAGGCGGTGAAATCCGAAAAGGCGGCGTCACCTGCGGCTCGGAAGAATCATCGGCGAGTCGAGTCACCGCAACCGGTATCGGCGCGTCAATCCTCCGGATCGTCCTTGCCGGCGCGGCCTGTATTTGTTGTTGGAATTTCAGATCTTTCTTCGTGATGATCTTGACGTCCTTGGGAACCGCGTTCGGCGCGATCAGACTGATCTCTCGAAACGTCAGGGTCTCGTTTAAAACGCTGGGAGACTCTTCATTCGTGCAGACGCCGATCTGCAGACGCACATCTTTGGCGCCTTTGAGTCCCACGATCGACGGAAGATCGTAGTAGAACGGCCCGGCGAGATTGCAGTCGGGCTGGATCCGGACGTAGCCCTTGTTCAATTCGGGATGGTTCATGATCATGAACCAGTGATGGCTGACCGAGGCGACGTCGATTTTGAAGACGGTGTATTTGTCAAAGTCCAGCCGCAGGGGCCGGAACATCATTCCGAAACTCTGCGTCGAGCGGTTTCCCCGGATCGTGACCGAATCCGGAGAGACGAGCACGTCCACGCCGGCCGGCGAGCGGTCGTCGTTCACGGTTCGCCATCCGGAAAGCCGGCGGGTTTGCGGCCCGAAGAGTTGGAGCACGTCTCCGCTTTCCGCGGCCGATACGGCTTCGAGCCGATTGATGACGAGCGTCTGGCCCTTGTTCCCGCCCGCCCCGCCTTCGGTCGAGACGCCCAATTGCAATTCGCTGAAATGTTGTTTGCCGGTCAGTCCCAGAGCGAGGCGCAGATCATACTGAAACGGCCCCGTCTGGTCGACGTCGGGCTGAATCTTGACCCAGCCGTTCGGGAGAGGGTCGCCCTTCAGCAGAAGATACCAGTGGTGAGACGCCGCTTCGACATCGATTTCAAGAAACGGAGTCTTGTCCAGATCAAGATCGATGGGTTGATAGACGCATCCATAGGACTGGTTTTCGAGCGTGCCGGTGATGACCAGTCGATGTTCATCCAGCCGCGCCGCCGCCCCGGACGGAATACTGCCCCAGGCATCCATCCAGCCGGCCGCGCTGGGATGGGCGCTATTATATATGGAGAGGACCTGCCGTCCGTGCGTGGTGTCACCGCTGACGCCCGGACTCGGCGTCAGAACGGCCCCGACGACGAATGCGCCAACAATCAACATTCGGACGGATCTCATTTTATCGGCCTGACCCCACCGTATATCGGATCACGAATCGATCAGTTTGTCCGGCCGCGAGCGTCGCCTCCTTGAGCATGGGTTCCATTGTGAAAAAGTTTTTCCCGTGCCACATTCCCAGCCGCTCCGCTTTATCCGCCGGAAATTCCACCCGCACGTACTCCCCCGTCTTCCCGTCCCGCGCTTCCACCCAACCCGCCCCGCCCCCCGTCTGGTCCTTCGTCAGATCACCCCGATATTTCATCTCCCACGTGCCGCTCACCACTTCGTCTTCCGGCCCCGCCTGTCCCCCGGGCGCCGCGTCCGGATGGGCGGCCCACACGTACTTCGCCGCGCCCGCGCTTGCGTTCTCGACCGTGTAGGTCACCTCCATCACCGTGTCGCCCGCCCGTACGATCATCTCTCTCGCCAATTTTAATCCGCCTTCCACCTCCGTCTTCGCCTCCACCCGAATCCTCTGCGGTGTTTCTTCGATCGCGCGGTAAGACCATGTGTTGTTCCAGACTTTGCCGGGCCAGCCTGAAGGAAACCAGTCGCTGGATCCGCCGTACTCGGCCCAGATTTTATCGCCAAAAGTCCGGGGGACGGCGGGGTAGGCGCGGTAGAGTTGCGAGCGGCGTGTTTTGCGGAGGAAGAAATCCATGAGCCGTCCGCCGAGGGCGTGGGACCAGACGGCCTCGAACGCGTCGTTGGCGAGGATCTCGTCGGTGTCGCCATCGTCGTCGACGTCGGCCTGAAGCCGGACGGCGCGGCCGGACGGGAAGACGACGAGGGGTTCGGCGCGATGAGCGGACACGGCGGGAGAGGAGAAAGACAGGACGAGGGAATAGATTCCGGGATCAAGCTGACGGTCGATGAGAAGAGGGATGGGTTTCCGGGCGTGTCCGGTGAGGGACATGGGGAACGCGCGTGTCCAGAGTTCAGATTGACGGGAGTCGCGCAGCGATACGGTGATCGTGCCGTCGAGGGCCGCGTCCGTGCCGGAGACGATGTTGACGTCGCCGGATATCGGTGTGCCTGCGGTCCATGTATTCATTCCGGAAAAATCCAACCGGCGAATCGGGTACTGGCGCAAGGCCACCCCCGGCTCTGGCCGCCTGACGGTCTCGATCGACATCCGCGCGATGGAAATTTCCGCGCCGACTGAATTCGGTCCTTTGACATTCACGACTCCCAATTGCAGTTCGGCCTCGATGGGATCGCGGATGGAGATGACGCGGGAGAGGTGGTATCGGTATCGACCCGGTTTGGCCGGCGCCGGTTGCAATCGCACGAAGTCTCCCGGAATATTCGGGCCTTTCAGAATTAGAAATCCTTCGCCGGTTACCGACCGGACATCCAGATCCAGAACGGGATCGGCGTCCATCATCAGCGTGACGGAACGGTACACGCATCCCCAGACGCCGTCCGTGCGGGTGCCGCGCACAACCATGAGCCCGTCCCGAGCCGCCGCAGACGCTCCACTATTGATGTCTCCCCAGTGATTCATGAATTCTCCGATCTGGGACGTCAGGTCCGCCGCGGAAATCAGATCGATTGCGGTTGTCTCGACTCCCGGCTGTCGGTCGGCGGTGGGAGCGGCGGCGGTCTCCGGTTTCGCCGATGCTTTTTCCACGGGAGAAATCGCCACGCCGGCCTTGACCGATTTGCGTCTTGATTCCATCCATAACGATCGAATGAGCATTTCCGCGCCGATGGCGCCGGGTCCTTTGGGATTCTGCACACCGATTTGCATTTCCATCGACTCCGGATTCGTCAGAGAAACATAGTCGGCCAGTTCATAACGATACCGGCCGGCTTTGACCGGCTCCGGTTTCAGGCGGATGTATCCGTCGGGCAACCCGGGCCCTTTTAAAATGAAAAAACCCCCGCCTTTGACCGAATCGACATCGAGGGTGATCACCGGATCGGCGTCAAACGGGATGTCGACCGTCCGGTAAACGCATCCCCAGATGTCGTTCTTCCGGGTGCCGGTGACGAGAAATTTTCCGTCTCGTGCCGTCGCGGTCGCGCCGGCCGAAATCACATCCCAGCGGTCTTTGAAATCCGCGATGGCGGCCGCCGGATCCGAATCCGAAATCCAGACGGTCAATTTGGTATCGCGCCCGCCCGGTTGATCTGTCCAGGGCGCTTGCTCCACCACTTCGATCCGCGAAATCTCCATCCACGCGCCGGTTGCGTCCTGGCCGCCGGCGTTGACCACGCCGAACTGAATTTCCGGGATTTGCCGGCCCTTGATGGGAAGATCGGCAAGAGGAAACCGGAAGAGTCCGGTTTTCAGAATTTCCGGATCGAGCCGGCTGTATCCGCCGGGAAGCGCCGGGTGATTGATCAGCACGTAGCCGTCGCCGCTCAACCGTTCGACCTTGATGTCAAGTTCAGGCTGATTGTCAAACTGGATCGGAATCTCGGCATAGAGACATCCCCAGATGTCCGTCTTTTTCGTTCCGGTTATTTTCAGATTGCCGTTCGGGAGAACCTCGGCCTGCGCGCCGCTGGGAAGATCCCCCCAGCGGTCGTTCAGAAGCAGGAGACTCTGCCCGGCGGTCGAGTAGATGGATTTTCGGCGCGCTCGGCGGGAGACCGCGGTCGGCGGCGCGGATGAAGAAGCGGTTCGATCGATGAACCGGATGTCGGGCACGGCCATCTCGGCGTTCAGATTATCGCGCAAATTCATCTGGGGATTCAAATCGCTCCGGGGACGTTCGTCCGTAACGCCGATCTCGATCCGGATCTTCTGCCGGCCGGACAATCCGGTCTTCCCGGGAATGTCGATCCGGTAAATTCCGGGGACCGTGATGTCCGCAAGCCGCTTGTATTGCTCCTCGAGTTTATCGCACACGATCACGACGAATGCCTGCCTCGACAGCCAGTGAACGTTTATCAGTAATTCCGGGTATCGGTCGAGGTCGACCTCGATCTGGCGATAAACGCGGCCCCACATGTCGATCCGGTTCGTGCCCCGGACGACCCACTCCCGTCCGTTGTAGGTCATGGTTGCGCCGGTCGGAACGCCCCCGCCGAATCGGTCCTGCCAGTTGAATCCGGATTCCTCCGTTCGATCAAGAAGAATGAGGTCGGATCCCGATGCCGCCGATGTTGAGAATCCGGCGGAATGATTCAGCAGAATCACCGAAAGGCACAACAAGCGTAAAAGTGCAAAATTTATTCTTCTCCGTGGCCGGGCCATCATCCGTTTCGATGTGATCGCTTCGATCCCGTTGTCGGCGGGCCGCTGGTGCCCCGGATGACGAGGTGTCCGGCGACGACCGTCTGGCGGAGGGACACGGAATTGCCGTTGATGAGACTGCTAAGCAGTTCCACGGCGCGGGCGCCCATCTCGTCCGCCGGGATCCGGACGCTGGTCAGAACACTCTCCTGCCAGACCTCCTGCAAAATATCGTCGATGCCGGCCAGGCTGAACCGTTGGGGAATGGCGATTCGGATTTGCCGGGCGGCGATCCACATGGCCTGCGCGATCAGGTCGTTGGCGCAGATGACAGCCGTCGCTCTGGGTCTGGCGGCCAGGATGCGTTTCCACAGGGTCGCGGCCTGTTCAATCACGCGGGCGCTGGATTCAAGCGTCGAGAAATGAAAAATTTCGGCGGGATAGGCATGCAGGCCTTTTGCTTTGAGGGTCCGTTCGTAGGCCGCATGCCGTTGCTTGAAACTCCGCGGCGATATCTGGTAGGCGGCCAGAAATCCGGAGACGTACACAAAATGCCGGTGCCCGAGTCCGTGGAGATGCTCGACGAGATTTTCGACCGCGGCCCGGTCGTCAATCAGTACGGCCGGGGATTCGCGGGGCGGGACGAAATCGGGATTCAGAAGGACCATCGGGCTTTCCTCCGCGGAAAGCCGCCGGGAGATCGACGGGGATTTGGCGGCCAGGTACATGATGCCGTCGACCTCGCCGCGGGAAAATGGAGATTCGCGCGGCCGGGCGTGATCGTCCAGCGACACGACGAGGGTCCGCCAGCCCGCGGCGCTGCAGGTCTCAAGGACTCCGGAAAAAAGCCGGACGCTGAACCGGTCCGACATGAGAAGCGACGTCGATCCGTCGTAGAGAATTCCGATGGTCTGGGTCCGGCCGCTGGCCAGCCCCCGGGCCAGCCGGTTCGGGCGATAGCCCAGATGTTTCACCGCGGCCTGGACCCGCCGCCGCGTCGACTCGGGGATCCGGGTCGGATACCGGTTGTTCACAATGAACGATACCGTTGCGGCCGACACACCGGCCTTGCGCGCCACATCCTTGATCGTTGAGATGCTCATGACTGTTTAATCGATTTAACATTCCAGCTTGCAAGGTGGAGGTTGTCAAGCGATCCGGATGGCGGGCCGGAGTCCGGAAAGAGGCGGGGCTTGTTAGATGCGGTCGAGAATTGTCCGGCAGGATTTCTGGATCAGGTCCTGGTCTTCCGGGCTGATATCCAGAAACTGGATGCCGAGATCGTACTTGCCGGCCGTCACCTCCGCGACGTGAACAACGCGTCCCACGAACGTGGCGGTCCGGCCGGGAAGTTGAATTTCTCCCCGGACGTGGCTTGTGACGGCGACCGGATGTTCGTGCTGAAATCCGATTCCGCCGCTGCTGATGTTCAGCGTCACCGCCTCCAGCTTCCGGCCGTCGTCGGGAATCTGGGTGATTTTAACGCGGAGATTTTCCTGCAGCCGGGGAAACTCACGCCGTTCGGAAGGCGCCATGCACACGCGATTTTTGCCGTCCGATTTGGCCCGGTATAAAGACCGGTCGGCGAAGGAAAACA
Source organism: Candidatus Lindowiibacteriota bacterium (assembly GCA_023249255.1). Taxonomy (GTDB): domain Bacteria; phylum Lindowbacteria; class 2-12-FULL-62-27; order 2-12-FULL-62-27; family 2-12-FULL-62-27; genus JAHFCY01. The sequence goes on from JAHFCY010000037.1 coordinate 15,573, forward strand.
GGGTATTTTCATCCTGGCCGTCGGCCGGAAATACCGCGACCCCGCCCGAAATCGTGATATGCTCGTTCAGGAATATTTCTTCAACTCTTGCACGCAGCCGGTCCGCCAGAAGCGCGCCGCCTTCCTTGGACGTCTCCGGAAGAAGAAGGACGAATTCTTCGCCGCCCCATCGCGCGCCCAGATCCACTTCCTGGCGGATCGTCTTTCGAATCGCGTCCGCGATTTTCCGCAACACGGCGTCGCCCGCCGCATGACCGAGAACGTCGTTGACTTCCTTGAAATTGTCGACGTCAAAAATCGCCAGGACAAACATATTCTTGTACCGGCGGGATCTGGCGATTTCGCCGGAGAGTTTTTCCATATAACACCGGCGGTTGGCCAACCCGGTCAGGGGATCCTGCGTCGCGTCCTGGTACAGGCGTTCGAGGATGTCCGGATCGATCACGCGCGGCCGGGCGATTTTTCCGAGGATATTGATAAAATAATCGAGCGCCGCGAGACGGACGCCGATGTTCCGGCCGAGTTTCTCGCTGACCAGACATTTGTGTTCAAGCACGGACTTCCAGTATTGGCGGGATTCTTCCGGTTCGCATCGGAGATTGGTGAGGTTCCAGATCAGGTCGGAGTAAATGGTTTCCCCGCGGTTTTGAAGCACCATCTGCGCCGCTTTTTCCGCTTCCCCGACATTGGGCATGTCTTCGGCAAAAATTTCGATCAGCTCATCGACGAGCAGAACCTGCGCCTGCGGATTTTCGGAAACCTTGGGTTGATCGGAGACCATCGGCCAAGTAAACCGCATCGCCGGCAAAGTGTCAACCTGTCAGCCCGTGCGGCCGAAGTCGTCCTCCAGGCGTTCGATGTCGTCCTCGCCGAAATATTCGCCTCGCTGGATTTCGATGAAAACCAGATCGTCTTCGCCGGGATTTTCCATCCGGTGGGCGCATCCGCAGGGTAGGTCGATCGACTCGCCCGCCACCAGGTCGATGACGTCGGCGTCGCGGATGACCCGCGCCTTGCCGCGAATCACGTGCCAGTGTTCCGACCGGCGCTGATGCCGCTGAAGCGACAGCCGTTTGCCCGGAAGGACGACGATGCGTTTGATTTTGTGATCGTCCGCGTCATCGAGGACGACGTAGTGTCCCCACGGCCGGCTGTCTTTTTCGGGCCGCTTCGGATTTGTCATGTCTTGTTCTCCTTCGTGTGCGTCAAAAATTCAATTCGGCGGACAGTCTCGTAAAATTGTCCGTGAACGGAGAGCCGATCGGCTCCCATCCCGGATCGCCAAACTCTGTGGTCTTGTGTTCCGCAAAAAGCCGCATGTTGTTGGAAATATAATATTCCAGCCGCGTATTGAATATGTCGGTCGTGAAATGCGCGTTGCCCGCGGATGGATGGACGATGCGCTCCTGGGCGGCCTTGGCCCACATGTACATCTTGTCCGAAAAACGAAATCCGACGTACAACTCGCCCGAGAATTTGGCTTCGTCCTTGTCGGTCGCGAATGGCGTCCGGATGCTGGAGAAACGGTAATTTTCCTTGAAGTCCTCGACCGTGACGGCGAGATCGATGTTTCGAATGCCGTAATAGCCGACGCTGAATCTCTTTCGCTGGCGCACGTTGAACGCGCCGGAGAGCCGCTTGATGTCGTCGAATTCCCCCGAGAAATTCCATTTCCAGACGGCTTGATTGAACCGCATGTTGTATCCCTGCTGGTCCGACCACGCGTCGTCGAACGAAATGCCGCCTTCCCGGAAACTCGGCTTGAAGTCCGTGCCGACCCAGCGGTATTCGTAATTCAGGGCGAGCCGTTTCAATGGATAGTCGGTGGTCTTGACCGTCAGGACGCCGAGATTGCCGGCTGTCTGCACGGGGGAGGCGTAGTATCTCGCGACGGTCGGACTGTACGTCCCGTTCACGGTTCCGTACTGCGAGTTGACGTCGCGGCCCAGAAGAAGCGACACGGATATCCGGTCCTTGTTAAGCCGCCGGCTCAACTCGGTCAACGTGACCAGATCGCGGGAGATCGGAAGCATGCGCAGGCGGTTTGATGTTCCCGCGACGAGATTGTTTCCCGAAATCGTCGATCCCGTGTACTGCGCGTACTGGTCGTCATAGACCATCGTGCCCTGAAAGAGCCAGGGGCCGTTCGGGACGGTGACCCGCGTGCCCGTCGCAAACGCGT
>JAHFCY010000183.1:0-3554 GCA_023249255.1 Candidatus Lindowiibacteriota bacterium
TTCTGATCTGGTCATCGATGGCGGCAACGTGGTGGACAACAATATGGACCGGGCCGTGGTCACGTCGCGAGTGCTGGCGGACAATTTGCGGATGACCCGGGATGAGATCATCGCAGTTCTCAAAGACGCGCTGGGCGTGACGCAGGTGGCCATCATTCCCGAGGAGGCGGGGGATCGGACGGGCCATGCGGACGGCATGGTGATGTGGGCTTCGACGGACACCCTGTTGGTGAACCGATACGACGAACCGTTCCGCGGCCGTGTGATCGCCGCGTTGCGGGAGGGACTGCCGGGCGTGAAAATCGTTGAAGTGGCGCCGGGCTATTCGGATGAAACCTGGAAAGGTTTCGCCTCGGCCTATGGGTTGAACGTGAATTCAACCGTGACGAACAACTGTATCTATGTCCCGGTTTACGGAACCGCCACCGATACCGCATTTCTCGAAACGCTGAAACAAAACACCGACAAGGAAATCATCGGCGTCAACGCGAAAGACGTGTGCAGGATGGGCGGCAGTGTACGATGCTTGAGTTGGCAACTCACCGCCGATAACGCCCGAAAGCTCATCGCGGCGCGGAGCCGTGCTGAAAGCAACCCCGAAATGATATCGGCAAAACGGTGAGAGTTGTTCAGCGATTGACCTTGTGAATGATTTTCTCGAAAGATATATCCGAGTTCTGCAGTCGAAAGGGGGCCACGCCATGTCAAAAGGGATCATCGCGGGAATTGCCCTGACTTTAATCGTGGGGTTTGTCGGCGGATACATTTTAATTTCGTTCGGGTTCATACCGGCCAACGCGGACGGCAAACCGCCCGCGCTGGAAAAATGGTTGGCCCGAAAATCCCTTCGGGCGACATTGGAGCGGGAAGCGCCTCAAACGCCCAACCCCGTTGCGCTCAATGACCAGAACCTGATCGCCGGCATCAATCTGTACGACGTCAATTGCGCGGTCTGCCATGGCGCCTCCGACGCCAAACCTTCCAACATCGCAATCGGGCTTTACCAGCGCGCGCCTCAATTGATGAAACACGGCGTGGAGGACGATCCAGATGGCAAAATTTATTGGTTCATCAAACACGGTGTGCGATTGACCGGCATGCCCGCTTTCGGGCCAACCTTGACCGACGAACAGCTATGGCAATTGACGTTATTTTTAAAGCACATGGATTCACTGACGCCCGAGGCGAAAAACGCGTGGAAGTCCGTTCCCAGTTCCGCGCCGCGTTCTTAGACGATCGATATATGATCTCGAAACGCGTACAACACGTGTTGCGGCAAAAGGAGAATTTCAAAATGTCAATTTCAATCCGGCTAATTTGCGGACTTGCGGCATTGGCGGTTTGGGGCTGCGGAAGATCTGCCTATCCGACTTTGAAAGAGGGTGACGCCGCGCCCGATTTCACTCTGCCGGCGGATGGCGGCCAAGCGGTGCGGCTTTCGGAGTTCCGGGACAGCCAGGTCGTGGTTCTCTATTTTTACCCGAAAGACCAGACCCCGGGCTGCACGAAACAGGCGTGCGGATTCCGCGACGGGATGTCGGAGTACGTGCGCCGCGGCGTAGCCGTTTTCGGAATCAGCGTCGATTCCGTGGAATCGCACCGGGCATTCAAGGAAAAGCAACACCTCAACTTCACGCTGTTGTCGGATGACGCCAAAAAAGTCTCGCGGGAATACGGTGTTCTCAATAAACTCGGGTTCGCCTCTCGTGTCACGTTTCTCGTCGGGAAAGACGGCCGAATCGTGAAAATCTTCCGCGATTTTGATCCGGCCGCAAACGCGGCGCAGGTGCTCGACGCATTGCCGGCAGCCGGCGCGCGATAGCCCGCCTTGATTTCCTCTATCTGCAGTGTTCCAATGCGGCATGGATCAACCCCCCTCGGCAAGCGCGCCCAGTGAGCGGCGGAAACACTGGCGGGTCAGGCTGGACATTCTGATTTATGTCAAAGACGTCGACCGGCAGCGTGAAATTTCAGGTCATTCCGAAGATGTGGGCGGCGGCGGGGCGAGGTTCATCAGCAAATTCGAATTCAAACCGGGCGATCTCGTTCACATGGTGATCCCCGCGTTCATGAAGACCTACCAGTTTCCGGGGGAGGTTCTGGATTCCAAGGGCATTGAGTATTTCAAGGAGTACCGGACGCGCGTCAAATGGATAGACCTGACGCCTGAATCTTCCATCATCCGGAATCTTCTGGGATTTATTTGTACGATCGGAAAAAAATAATAATCGGGATGTCCGCGGACGTGCGGCCTGCCGGACAATCCTGTAGCGTACCCGTTCGTCTCCCCGTTTAAATGAACACGAACAACAAGACAACAGTGATTAAAAATAGTAACGGGACGAAAATCAACGCGACTTTGGAGAACTTTTCGGCGGCAGCCATATTATTTTTACTCACACAGCATGTCGTAACAACATTGAAAATGACATTAAGAAGAACATAACAAAATATAAGAATCAGCGTCTTGTCCACAAGCGTCATCCCGGACGTCGGGGGCAATCGTAGATCAAGGCCGTATTTTGCGCCCACAATGGCCGCCACGGCACACATGGCAAGGCTGAATTTTGGCCCCATTTCCTTCGGCGGAAGCACGATGGAAAGGTAAGACAGTAAAAACCCGATAACGGCCACGATAATCATGGATATAAAAAGTTTCATTCCATTTCGGCGGACTGAAATTCTGGCCGTCGTCCGGGTGTATTTGCTGTCTGCATTCAGGATCGGGTTCCCGAAAGCTGTATGATATGTCTTCGTGGCCCCGATAAACTCGAATTTTTCAATTTCCCATCCATCTATGTGAATGTCAGGATCAACAAGGCTGTTCTTCAAATCAGGCTCGATTTTCATCCTGGTCACATCGTACATATCCTCAAAATTGATATCCAGAACCTGTCTGTCAAACGGAAAATTGGACAGATCGTAATCCTTTCGTATGACAGCGTTGATTTTCATGCTGGCCCAGAAAGGGTACTGGCTGTCGCCGGTTGTTACGTCTGCACTCGATATTTGGTATGCCATGGCATTGGTGACATCAAGGGTCTTTGCCGGATTATATTCTTTTGCGGCATATAAGAACCACGCCCAAAATGTCACCTTGAACGTGCTTTCCCTGATATCCAAAGAATGGATATCAGTGATGTATATGCCTGTTTTTACATGGATCGGGGAACCCTCTTCTTCAGCGTTTGCTGTAGAGTATGCGCCGATAAACAGAACGACGATGAAAACTGGCAGAAGATATCTCTTTACTGGCAGAATCATATCAACCCCAAATCCGTGATTTAGCAGGGCGCACTGTCAGCCATGCCGGGCATTCGAATCGAATACGCACTGACAGGAATTTTATTTTCCATGCATGCGCACAGTTCAGCACGGTCGGGGTTCTGAATCAAGTCGGCGGACGTGGTTCGATCACGGCAAACGCGGTATGGATGGGTCGCCTACTGGACGACTTTAGAACCGCCATTCGCCGAAATTCATGGCGTGATCAGATATATCAACTCCTTCCCGCCGCGTAAACCATAATCGGCGCGTGTTGGATATCGTGACCT
>JAHFCY010000183.1:3564-6795 GCA_023249255.1 Candidatus Lindowiibacteriota bacterium
GCTTGAACTGAATTTAATGGTGCAGTTGTTTGATTGTCTTTTTCCCTGCATTGTCGAAATTTCTATTGACCGTCGAAACGTATCGTCGTTGTTGATCAATGAGCCATCGACGAGGCCGTCACACGAAACCCGAGATCGCCGCTCTGGAGCAGGGGAATGACCCAGTAACGGAGCGCGGCGCGGGAGTAGTAGACGTAGGTGTACCAAGACCCCCCGCGCAAAACGCGAAACGGTCCACTCTCCGGTCCAGTCGGATTTCGTTCCGGACTCACGCCATAATACTTCTCGCCGTACCAATCCTGACACCACTCCCACACGTTTCCGCTCATATCATACAATCCGGATCCGTTCGGGTCGTAATTTCCCACGGGTGATGTGTTCTTAAATCCGTCATTTTGCGTTTTGTCGCTCCAAGAAAAATCAGTATTCCGATCCGCAAAATTCGCGTATTGATATGCCGAAGAAAAATTGTCTCCCCAGTAATACTTGGTCCGCCTTCCCGCGCGGCACGCATACTCCCACTCCGCCTCCGTCGGCAATCGATACGCAGTCCCCATTTTTCGTGTCAGCCACTCGCAATATGCCACGGCATCGTTCCACGAAATCTGTGTTACTGGATGCTGATCGTCCTGCTCAAACCCGGGATTGCGCCAATTTGCGCCGCTTACTTCCTCAATATTTGCGCCTGTCCATGCATACCCATAGCCTTTCTTCTCGGCTTCAGTTCGATATTTTGTCTCGTTTACAAATTGCCCCCATCTCCAGACCGTCACTTCGTACTGTCCCATCCAAAATCCGTCCACGTACACGCGGTGCACTGGTTTCTCATCACCTTCGCCGTCATTCGACCCCATATCGAACGATCCGGCCGGAATCCACACCATGTCGGGTTCGAACTGCAACACATTTACGCGCTTCTCGGCGTATGATCGCATCGCCGGTATTACGTTGGCGGTGGTCTGCCATGCGCTGATCTTGTCCGTCTTTGTTACGCGCCCATCGCCATCGAATGCGCCGGGGATGAAATACGACTGTTTGGTCATAAGGTCCGTGATCTCATACGCAACCTCCGCCACATTTCCCGATGGGTCCACCACCCGGTAAAGCTTCACCCCAAGCGCCGGACGATGCTCGCCCACACTCCGCGCTTGCGCCGGCGGGACATTCAGGCGGCCCTGATAGATCTCCTCGGATTTCTTAAAATCGGTGCCGACCTCGGTTGCCATAATCGTCACGGGGAAATATCCGGCGTCCGCGTCATACGCGCCCAGCGTCACCCTCATCCCAGACGACACCGCATACGCCTTCCCCATCAACTCCGACAATTCGTCCTTGAGCGGCGATGTTTGTTCCGCCATCTGCTTCGCGTAACTTTCCTCCGTCCCGCTTCTCTCACGATCCCAGTCCGACTTCAATCGCCTCCGTTCCGATTCCAGCCGCACTTGAAAATCCTGCGTCGTCTCGTACTCGTCTTTCTTGAGGCTTCCCAGATCCGCGACTTTCGGCCCGTAATACGCGTCGACCGCTGCCAATGATTTCGTTTTCTCACCCTCATACTTCGCCGCGATCTGCGTCATCACGCCGTTGATCTCGGTCACCCTCGCCGCCGCGCGTGTTGCGTCCTCACCCGTTCCCGACGATTCCGCGCCTGACAATTCCTTCTGCACGTTCGCCAGCTCCGCCGACAATTCCTCCTGCCGGCGGCTTTGCTCGGTCGCCCGGCGTGATTGTTCCGCCTGTTCCTCCTCACGCCGCGCACGCAATTGCCGCTCCTTGGCAACACGCGACTCCTCCGCTTTCACCGACGCTTCCGCCGTCACCCGCTCCGCTTCGAGCCGGCGGCGTTCGTCGTCGGTTTTCGACTCCGCCTCCCGCGACCGCGCCGCTTCAAGCTCGCTTCGAGCGCGCGACAACTGGTCTTCCAAATTCTCCACCGCGACTTCGGGTTTCGGCACGAATATGAAATCGCCTTCTCCGGACAGCCGCCCTCCGTCCGGTGTCTGCGTGAATCCGCGCGCCTGCGCGTCCTGGTACACTTTCTCCTTGATGTTCGTTATCAACTCCGATGCCAGCATGTAATCCGGCGCCGCTTCCAACGCCTGGATCATCCGGCCGGTGAACACCGAATGGCCCTTGTATCCGCCGTCCAAAACCTCCTGATTGGGCTGTCCCGCCGACAGCGCCATCCGGACCGGCTCTTTCGCGTTCCAACGCAAATACCCCATGTCTCGCTGGCCCGGCACGATTCCCGCGCCCCGCGTCAGAAGCAGTCCGCCGTAACACGCGTCGACCACATACAGCACGTGCTTGGCGCGAATCTTCCGCGATAGGTCCATTTTCAATGTCGTCATCGAGATGTCGTTCGGGTCGGCCGGATCCAGTGTCCCGTCGGACGGCACCAGATACCCGACGTCGTTGTCCTGTGTCGCGTGGCCCGCGAAAAATACAAATACCGCGTCGTCCTCGCCGGCCGTTCGCTTCACTTCCTCCAGCGTTTTGAGCACGCCCGACCGCGTCGCATCGGCGTTGTACAGTTCCCATATCCGCGTGAACGCGTATCGGTCGCCCAGAACCTGCGCCACGCCGCGGGCGTCCTGCACGGCGTATTCCAAATCATGCGGCGGCGCGACGTTCGGATATTTGTCGATGCCGATCACAACCGCCCACATGTTGCGGTACAGCGTGAGCTCGCCCGATTCCTCCGTCTTCGCGTCGCGCGTGACAACGGTGACGCCGCGGGTGGTTTCGGCGGCGACTGGCAACGCCAAGAAAAACCAGAGAGCAGCCAAAAAAATATGTCGGTTCATTCGGTTGGTCGGTAAGATGTTTTTTTTATAAGGAAGCCAGGAATGCAGGAAGGGGGGTTGTTCATTGATGGATCACTCTCTTTATATCCAGCGTCGTCCTGGAAAAGTTTAGGAGCAAACCGTGCACACGTCCAACGGCCTTCAAGTATGATTTCACAATGGCGAAATGGATATCTTCCAATGCCTTGACTGCCTTTAATTCCACAACAATCGTGTCCTCCACCAATAGATCCAAACGATGCCTTCCAACCTCTTTATCTTCGTAGACGACAGGAACTTCAATTTGTTTTTTTACTTCCAACCACCGTTTGTTCAGCTCGATCACCAGCGCATTTTCATAGAACGATTCAATAAACCCGGGCCCGAGTCTACGGTGTACTTCAATCGCCGCTCCTATAATCCTCTCTGTCAACTCCTCATATTC
>JAHFCY010000184.1 GCA_023249255.1 Candidatus Lindowiibacteriota bacterium
GAATGGACGTCCGCGTGTCTTGCGCCGTGCGGTTGGCCGGCAGGCGTCCCAACGGCTGGGCGATTCAGACCGACCATGGACCGTTCGAATGCGGCACGCTGGTGATCGCCGCGGGCGCATGGTCGAACCTCTGCGCAACATCTGTCGGCGCAAATGTTCTGCCGATCCGGCCGACCCGCCGGCATCTCTTTCAGACTGTCGCGCGGAAGGATTTCGAACAGGACGCCCCGTTCGTGTGGGACGTAACCACGGAGTGCTACGTACGGCCGGACTGCGATGGTCATCTGTTCTCGTCGGCCTGCGATCAGGAACCGCACGATCCCGCCGCGCCCCTTCGCCCGGACCCGCGGCAGATTTCAACGCTGAACGAAAAAATAGCGCGGACGTTTCCGGCGCTCAAGGAAATTTTGTGGCGGAGATACTGGCCCGGCACGAGGGCGCTGACACCCGATGGACGATTCGTCATCGGCGCCGATCCGGCCGCCGAGCGGCTGTTCTGGGTTGCGGGTCTCGGTGGACACGGCGTGACAACGGCGCCGGCGGTCGGCCGCATCGCCGCCGAGGCCATTCTCGGAATCAGGCCGACGCCGGTGGAACTAACACCCGCGCGATTCGTTTCAAATCAGCGGTGAAACCGGCCGCCTCGAAGGGATAACTCAACCAGATTCGGCGCGGGGGCGAACCGCCCGCCGAATTTGTCGGCCAGCGCGTTCAACCGGTCCACAACCGTTCGCACTCCCCGATCGTCGGCATACCGCAACAGCCCGCCGCGAAACGGCGGAAATCCCGCGCCGAGGAGCATGCCGACGTCGACCGTATCGGCGTCGGACACGATTCCGTCACCCAGCGCGCGCGCCCCCTCGTTGACCATGCTGAGAATCAGGCGATCCGTGAGATCGACAGCCGCCATGCCTGGATCCCGCGGCAGGGCCGCGTAGATCGAACGGTCGGCGTATTTTTTGTCGCCGTCATAGAGATAAAATCCCTTCGCATTTTTCTGACCCAATCTTTTTTCATTTCGGAACCGCTCAAAGAGCGGACACGGCGACATGCGCTCGCCGTAGGCCGCGTGCAACACCTGCGATACTTTCTCCGCGACGTCCAGTCCGACAACGTCGATGAGATGGAGCGGACCCATCGGCATCCCAAAAGCCCTCCCGGCGGCGTCAATCGACTCGATCCGGCACCCTTCGGAAAGCAGGATCACCGCCTCGTTGAGATAGGGCATGAGGATGCGGTTGACCAGAAATCCGGGACGATCGCGGACGACGATCGGCGTTTTTTTGATGTGCTTGACGAATTCAACGGCGAACTGGCGCGTCTCATCGGACGTTTCGTCGGCGACGACGACTTCGACGAGCGGCATTTTTTCGACCGGATTGAAAAAATGCAAGCCGACGAACCGGGACCGCAGCGCGCGCCCATCAGTCATCTTCGAAATCGGCAGACTCGACGTGTTGGTCGCCAAAATCGCGCCGGCCGGCGCGGCCGCCTCAAGCTCGTCAAAGACTTTGCGTTTGAGCGCGAGATCCTCGAGCACGGCTTCGATGACGATACCGGCGCCGCGCAGAGGCTCGTAAGATAGAGCCGGAGCGACGCGAGCCATCCGATCACGCGCTTCCTCCGCGCGTATTCGCCGTTTGGCAAGTTGTCCGGAGACGGATCTGTCGATCGCCCGCAATCCTTTTTGAACGAATCCGGCCTCTACATCCTTGAGCCGGACCTTCAATCCGCACGACGCCAGATGTCCCGCGATGCCGGCGCCCATCGTCCCGGCGCCGATCACGGCGCAATTTTCGGGCATCCGAATCTGCGGCGCACCCGGCGGCAGGAGCGAAAGTTTTTTAAATTTTTCCATGAGAAAGTAAGTCCGAATGAGGTTTCGGCATTCCGGCGTACCCGGCAATTCGGCGAACTGCTCCGTTTCAGCGCGCAATCCTTCCGACAACGGCCTGCCCACTCCACGCCGGACGGCTTCGATCGCCCGAAGCGGCGCTGGATACTGGCCGTGCGTTTTGTTCAACACGCCGCGTTTGGCCAGCGCCAGGACCAGCTCGCGCATCAGAAAAAACGGCGCCGAATGGCGGGGCATGCGCGACTTTTTTGGATGGGTCAGGACGAATAGTCTCACCTGATCTTCGAAGGTGTCGTGCGGCACGCAGCGGTCGGCCAATCCGATTTTTTCCGCGCGACGCCCGTCGATCTGCCGGCCGGTCAGGATAAGATCGAGCGCAGGCCGAAGGCCGATCAGCCGGGGCAATGTCTGCGTGCCGCCGAATCCCGGAATGATTCCAAGCTGAACTTCCGGCAGACCGAGGCGCGTCTTCGGATGGTCGGAGACGATGCGGTAGTCGCAATACAGCGCCGCTTCCAATCCGCCGCCCAGCGCCGCGCCGGCGATCGCGGCAAATGTCGGACAGCGGACCGTCTGAAATTTCCAGAGAATGTCCCGGCCGTGCCGCGCGAGTTGCTCCGCTTCAGCCCGGCCCGAAATGTCCGCCAGCACATGAATATCCGCTCCGGCGATGAACACGCCCGGTTTGGCGCTTTCGAGAACAATCGCAGACGGCGGCTCGCGAAACAGCCGGTCGAGGATTTCGCCAAGGTCCCGAACCGCGTCGGGCGTGAGCAGATTCACCGGTTTGTCGGGCGCGTCGAGAACGATCCGCACGATGGAACGGTGATCCCACGTTTCTTCGACGACCCTTACGGCAGACGGCATGTTACTCACGCTCCAGAATCAGCGCCGCGCCCTGCCCGCCGCCCACGCAGAGCGTGGCCAGACCCCGCCCGACTCGCCGGCGGTTCATTTCTTTCAGCAGGGTCAGGATCAGCCGCGCGCCCGACGCGCCAACCGGATGGCCCAGCGCAACCGCGCCGCCATTGACGTTCAGCCGGGCCGGGTCGATCTCGGACAGATACGAGCCGTCGATGTCATAGCGTTTTTGCAGTTCGGCGGACGCAAACAGTTTCAGGCACGACAGAACCTGACAGGCAAACGCCTCGTTGATCTCAACAAGGTCGATGTCCTTCAACGGAATTTTTTCGCGCGAGAGAACTTTCGCCGCGGCAAACACGGGGCCAAGACCCATCTGATCCGGCGGACATCCCGCGTAGGCGTACGCCCGCAAATATCCGAGCGGCGCGCCGGCAGCCTTGAATTGTCCGACGTCCTGCTCGAGGCACACCAAAAGCGCACAGGCGCCGTCAGTGACCGGACAGGCGTTGCCGGCTGTGACAGTTCCGAATTTCCGGTCGAAGATCGGCCTGAGTTTTTCGAGCGCCTCCATCGTCTGATTTTCCCGGGGGCCGATGTCCTGCGTGACGGTGATGGCAGGCGTGATGACCGGCATGATTTCTTCGACCATGCGTGGGCGCGCCGCGACCGCCTTCTGGTGGCTGCCGAGCGCGAACACGTCCTGCTCGTAGCGGCTGATATGGAATTTTTTGGCAAGCACCTCGGCGGTCTGGCCCATGCCAAGTCCGCAGACCGGATCGGTGAGCCCGAGGAGAAGCCCGATGCGCGGGGAAAAATCCCGGAAGCGAAACGTCGAGAGGACGGAGACGCGCGCGCCGATCGTTCTGGCGCGTTGCAACGCCGCCATTTTTTCGGAAAAACTCTGGGGATAAAACAGCGGAATGCGGCTCATGTTTTCCGTTCCGCCGGTCAGACAGATTTTGCCGTGACCGGTGGACAGCCTGTCAAAGGCCGCCGTGACCGACTCCATGCCCGACGCGCAGTTTCGATGGACTGTCACGGCCGGCGTTTGGATCGGCAGTCCGGCCAGCAGGGCCGACACGCGCGCGATGTTCGCCGCATCGGCCGGCTGGGCGACGTTGCCGAGGATGACCTCATCCACCCGGCCTGCATCCACGCCGGAACGGTCCAGCACCTCGCGAAACACCATCCGAGCCAGCTCCTGTGCCGGGATGTTTTTGAACGCGTCGCCTGATTTCACAAATGGCGTCCGAATGCCGGAAAGAATTGCGAGCCGGTGTTGCCCCATGGCAGGGTTTATATCATAATCCAAGGATCAATTCTCAATGCTCAAGTCTCGGGTTTGGAGCATCAGCGGCGAACGCGTGATGCGGCTGTCGTATAGTGGTAATACCCTAGCCTTCCAAGCTAGAGCCGCGGGTTCGATTCCCGCCAGCCGCTTTTTTAAGGATCACAATAATATAGAGGGAAACCGATTCTAACATGAACGATCTGACCTACACGCCCATGACGGTCGACGATCTGCCCGACGTTCTCAAAATCGAGCGGGACAGTTTCGTCAACCCCTGGTCGCGGCCGATGTTCGAGCGCGACGTCCTTCACAACAAACTCGCGCACATCTTCACGGTCCGGCGCGGCGGACTTGTCATCGGCTATTTTTCTCTTTGGAAAATCGTCGACGAGGGCCATCTCGTGACGCTGGCCGTCGACCGCTCCTCGCGGGGGCACGGTCTCGGCGAATCCATTCTGCGTGAAGTCGTCCGGCTGGCCGAATCTTTGAACATCATCCGGATCACGCTTGAAGTGCGTGAGACAAACGTCGACGCCATCCGGCTGTATCTGCGCTTTGGATTCATCAAAGCGGGCGTGCGGCTGAAGTATTATGAGGACGGCACCCACGCCTGGATCATGGATTATCTCCTGCGGCCCGGCGCCGAGGCCGAGGCGTCCGCATGACCGCGTCAGAGGCGGCCGGCGCAACGCCCGAGCCCAAGCCCCAGCCGAAACAACTTCCCCCGAATCATATTCTCTTCAGGGAAGGCGATGAGGCGCCGGATTTTTATGTCCTCCTGGCCGGCAAACTCGCGATTTTTCGCAACCGCCAGTTTGTCCGGGCGATCGGCGGCGCGGGCGTGTTTGTCGGTGAAATGGGGACCCTGCTCGGGCACCGTCGTTCCGCCACCGTGATCACGCTCGAACCCTCGACGCTCATTGCCATTCCGAAAAACGTCGACTCCGTCTTTCTCTTCAGGCCCGACATCGGCGAAAAACTCATCGAAAGCCTTCGGAAGCGCCTCTCCGAAACGTACGACAAATCCGAAAAACTCTGGACACGGATACTCGAGGAAATCAGCGAGATGATCGTCCTTCAGGCCGCAACCAAGCGCGCGGCGAGGAAAAATCTGTCGTTCGGCGAAGTCCAGGGCGAAAAAAACGAGGTCCGAAAAATGGTCGGCCTGGAATTTCATTCGGATCATTTCGATTTCTCACGCTTGGACGAATTTCTCAGCCGGATGGACGTCAAGGATGAGTTCAGGCGCGGCTTCCAGGCGAAATATCCGAGATTCAAATACGTCGACTTGTCGGTCATGAAAGATCTCTGGAAAAAACGCGTTCCCGACTCCAACACCGACAAGCGCCATCACTGCGTGGATCTGGCGGCCGGTCTCAATGATCTGACCGACTTTATGACGTCCTTCGGCTCGGACGACGACGAAAAAGGTTCGGAGGAAATCGATCTGCTCGAATCGACGATCCCGCTGGACAAACGCATCGCCATGATCCGCTCGGTCGCCCAGCGCGTCCTTGCGGCCAAAGCCGGCATCGAGGGCATGAAACGGATCAACCGGGACATCGACGTCGAATGCGAGGAGGGCGAACGCCGCCAATCGCGCACCGGACGCACCCACTTCTTCCTCGATTTCGCCAGGCGCATGGAGTTCGGACAGGCTTACGTGGACGAACTTCGACGCGAATTTTGGAACGTCTGCGTCAAGGGATGAGCGGCCGAGACTTGCGCCGGACGGCGGGAATGATCTGAGGCGGAACAAACCGGAGCCACTGACAGACTCTCACCTACACGCACAGACTCCCACCTTCCCAAATACAATCTGTCTGTGTCTGTGTTTGCCTGTGGATGTCTGTCTGTGGCTCCGGTTTGTTTCGGCCGGTTTGAGGCGCGCTTCTTGACCTGCGCGACAACTTGAGCCAAAATCGTGTTTTACCGATATACATGGGTGATGTGCAACTGATGTGCAACGCACGGGAATGGATTGGAGGTCAGCGGTAGACATGGGAGCATTGCCAGCATTTGCGGAAGGAGCGGGCCAGCCGCCGGCAGGACCGGCCATGTTGATTCAGCTGGTGCCGTTTATTCTCATCATTTTGATTTTTTATTTTCTCCTGATCCGCCCCCAGAAGAAACGCCAGGAGGAGCATCAAAAGATGATCGGAGATATCAAAAAGGGCGACGACATTGTGACGGCCGGAGGACTCATCGGCCAGATCGCCGATATTCGCGACGACCACTTCGTCCTGAAAATCGCCGACAATGTCCGTGTCAAAGTCACCCGGTCGTCCGTCTCGCACAAAGTCGCGGCCGCCGGACCGATCACCGAGGCGGCTCCGTGATGCGTGCCCCGACCGCCGCGTGCGTTCTGCTCCTCGCCTCGCTCCTTCTATCCACCGGGGCCGGATGGGCCGCGGAGAACCCCGCCGAAAATCCCGAGGACTATTACAAGGAGGGACACCGGAAATTTTTCGACAACAATTTCCGCGGCGCCGCCGTGGAATTCGCCAAGGCCATCGCGCTCAACCCCAACGCCCCAAAATATCACTTCTTCCTCGGCCGGACCTTCGAGCGGCTCCAGTCGGGGGCCAAAGCCATTGAAGCGTACCGGACCTGCATCCAGCTTGATCCCAAAAACATCCAGGCCATGAACCGGCTCGGCAACATTTTCCTCGATCAGGGCGCCTTTCGCAAGGCGATCCAGGAGTTCGAGCCGATTCTCAAAATCCGGGAAAATGATTTCGAAGCCGAACACAAAATCGGC
>JAHFCY010000185.1 GCA_023249255.1 Candidatus Lindowiibacteriota bacterium
AGAAGGCGGGAGAAGGCGGGAGAAGGCGGGAGAAGGTGGAGCACCAGACTCCGAACCTTGAACCTATTCAATGACGTGAACGTCTTCGCCCATAAAAGATGGAGGGATTCGGATGCCCAGCGCCCGGGCGGCGCGCTGGTTCACGACCAGTGACGGCGGACTGACCGTCAACGTCAAAAGCGACGTGGGCGAACGGCCGCCCAAAATTTGAGCGGCGTGCGCCGCCGCCATCTGACCGGCCAACTCCTCATCCACCACCACGCCGCCGAGAGCCCCCTTTTCGACCGCCGCCATCCCGCACGACAAAACCGGGACTCCGCGGCGCGACGCCGCATCAACCACAAGACGCGCGCCGGCACCCTGCATGAGATCGTCGCACGAAAGGTAGAACGCATCCACGGACGCGCCAGCGTCGGACAGCACCCGCGACAGGCTCGCGGCGTCGGATACTTCGATCCGCATCACCTCCGTGCCCTGCTTGATCGCCAACTCGCGCATTTCGTCCAGAAACAGCCGCGCGTCCGGATCGCCGGCGCGAAGGCACACGCCCAGGCGCCTGACTTCCCCCGGCACCATCCGCATCAAAAACGCCAGTTGCTCCTCCAGCGGAACGTAACAGCGGATGCCCACCGTCTGATTTGACGAAAACTCAAGCCGCTCGACCAGTCCAAGCTCCATCGGATAAGCGACGTCGGCAAAAACAACAGGAATGTCACCGGAAATCGATTTGGCCGACAATGCGCCGTCGGCCGTCAACGCGAAAATCAGATCGGCTTTCCACCGGACAAATTCACGCAGAATTTCATCCTCTGCGCGCGCACTGCCCGACGCGTCCTGAATTTTCACGTCGAGATTGGATTTGGAGTTGAACCCGGAATTTTCGAGGGAGGAAATGAATGCGTTGACGATTTTTTTGTGATGGTCGTCCAAAATCCACGGCGCGATTCCCACGCGATAGACCCGCCCCGGCGGCGGTGAACCACCCGGCGCGCCGCATGAAACGAGACCAAAACAGATCAAGAGGAGGACGGACGCCGCGAGAACGCGAGAATTCATCCGGTAAAGCCTATCTCAAACCGGCGAACGGGGGAAGGACACTCGCCGATTCGCTTAATCAGAATACCGCACAACCTCCTCCGGCGTGGCGATGCGGATATGCGGATATCCGAGCTTGGAGTTGACCTCATTAAACTGCCGTTCGCGCCAGGTTTTGACAATGTGTCGGAGATTCAGTGAAACCAATACATCCACGCGAAGGACGGTTGCGGCGGCGACGTGTTGCGCGTCCATTTTGTGGGAAGGCGAAATAATCTTTTGCTCAATATATTTTTGGGCGAGGTTGGCAACCTCATCCGCTTTGAGTCGAACGACATGGATGCCCCTCGATTCAATCAGGCCGATTTGATCGGTTGCGGACGGGCCTTTGGAAAGTTCGGTGGTTGTGATGTCGCTGCAAACCGCGTAAAAGATGCCTTCGGAAATCTGCGTAAAAAGGAGCCGCACCGACTCGCGCCGACCTTGGTTCTGTTCGAGCGGGTCATCGAAAAATCCGAACACGGACGTGTCGAGATAGATTCTCTCAAGAGATTCACCCGCCATGCCCACGCCTACCGGGATTTGACTGTGGATATTTCCCGCATGTATTCCTCCATCGTATACATGCGAATGGGGGGCTGCTTGGAACGTTGTTCATCCAGGTATTCCTGCAACGTCAGCCCCCGTTCCTCCATCTCCCTCTGCATCCGCTCCCGGATTTTGTGCAACTCCTCAAGATATTCATCGCCGCTCATGTCTGAAATTGTCCGTCAGAACGGAGGGCAAGTCAAGCGCGTATCTGACCCGGCTGGCACGAAAATTATGGATGTATCAGAACTAACCCGGTCAATCTTAAAAGTTAAATCGTTCGGCGGAGTCCAGGACTATACCGTATTCCAGACTGCTCGGTGTTCTTGAAAACTGATCAGGTGCGGCAATTCCTCCACAAAGAAAGAAATCCCCGAATCCAACATCAACAACAAGCGCGGAGCCATTCGAAAAGGGAAAACTTCGGCGCATCTGAAGCTCTCCGACGACGTTCCACGTATTGAACACATTATGATAAGCGGAAACATCGGCAGTGGCGACGAGATACTGTCGATCGATAAAGAAAATGCCCGGATCATTTGATCCTGCACTAAAATTCGTATCTGTCGCACCTCCAAAAACCAGTGCCAAGTCCGTATCGGGACTTATGACCGAAAAATCAAAAAGTCCCGGTGGAGCCATTGGTCTGACAATATCCCAATGATTCAACTGCGGATCATAAAGTTCCACCTTATTCGTAGTCCCGAAGTACGTTGCACCCGGAAAGGCCTCGGCCTCGGTGTAAAGTCCGCTTATCGCCAAAATCCTGCCTCCAATGTCGACAAGCCCAAAGCGGGCACGTCCCTGATTCATTGGCGCCGCCGCCGATATCGAATTGGTAATCGGATCGTAGATGTCACATCCCGTCATGGCAATCGAGGCAACCTCCGGACCGCGCCAGAATCCGCCTGCGATCAGCACACGTCCGTCGGGCAGAATGACCATGCGATGTCCCCACCGCTGGCCTGGAACTGCGACACTATAGGGTCCTCCCGGAGACAACATGCTCGGGCCTTCGGTCCAGAGACCCGTCGAGGGATCGAAAAGTTCAGTGCCGTTGATGCCATCGCCGAGCAGGTTTGTCCGAAAATCTCCGCGCGAATCGGTATCGACGCCTCCCGAGACAAATACTTTGCCATCTTTCAACAATATTGCTTCGGGCAGACGTCTCGCATGGTTTAAGTCTCCCGTGCGGGACCATCTTGCCCTCGCAGGGTCAAATATTTCGCAGGTCGCCAAAGGGGTCGATGACGTGCCCCATCTCGGACCCAAATCCGATACGATCGCGGGTTTCGCGTCTCCGCCGACGGCGAGGACTCGGCCATCCTTCAGTAACACGACTGCGGGATCAATCCGCGCATCGACGAGACTCCCGGTCAGAGAAAACAATTTGGTGGAAGGATCATATATTTCGCATTGAGCAATTGCCATGGAATCGCGCGACACCCCTCCAACAATCAGTACTCTTCCGTCCGTCAATTTGACAAGCCTATGCCCGGTTCGCGCAAGAACCAGATGTGTTTCGGATTGATTCGAGACATGGCCGCCTTGCATGCCCTGCGCATTATTGGGATTGTCGGTTCCGGAATTCGGGCTGTTGACACGTCCCTGACCAACGCCGGGATTCGTGCCATCTCCAAGGCCTGATCTACTGTTGACGCCGCTCGGCGCGGTGGGATTTGCCGCAAATGCGTTCTCGGATGGCGCGGTGAAAAAAATACAACTTGCCAAAACACCAAACACAATTGACGAAAATTTCATGCACGTACCCCCCTAAATCCGGATTCGTCTCCATTCTCCGAGAATGGATGTAATGCTTTGCAATATTTGCAATGCATACTCTATTTTTTTTTTTTTTGATTTTGTCAAGAGGCGGACATGAAGAACACGTGAAGAACACCCGATGGCGCGAAGCGTCCTACGACAAGGCCAAGCCTATCTGGGGTTGCAGACCAAAACAAACTCATGTGTGCCGAATCTGGATATCCCCGTTTGATTGAAGAATCAATATTTAAACCGTTCTCCCGAATACATGAGTGTCGTCTGGCCGGTGGTGACATCCAAATGGGTGCCGCCACAGAGGAAATAATCCTTGCCGCCCACGTCGGTCACCAGCGCAGCGCCGTTTGAGAGCGGGAAACTCCGCGATGTCACCAGAGTGCCGACCTGCGTCCACGTGTTGAAAATACCATCGTAGAGAATGACATCACCGGCGTCGGTACCACTGGAAATGTTGAATCCGTCAAAAATCAGGGCGCGGCCCGGATCCGGACTGACCACGGCAAAATCGTACATGCCGTAGGGAAGAGGGGCAACCGTAGTCCACGCGTTTGTTGCGGCGTCATATACTTCGACGTCAGCCGTACTGGCATAGTATGTGGGATTCAGCGGGTTGAGCGGATCGACCTGCTGATACCAGAGCCCGCCCATCGCCATGATTTTGCCGCCGCCGATATCAACCAGGCCGAATTGCGCACGCGGGGTGTTCATGGAGGGACCGGCGGTCATCATGTTTGTAGCCGGATCGTAAATGTCACAGCCCGTCATTGCATACGCCTGAAGATCAGGGCCGCGCCAGAATCCGCCCACGATCAAGACACGTCCATCCGATAGAAGCGCCATACGATGGCCCCAGCGCTGGCCCGGCACTCCAATACTGGAAGTATTGTAGGGCCCCAGCGACAGCATGTTCGGTCCGGCCGTCCAGAGTCCCGTCGCCGGATTGAAAATTTCGGTCGTCGGAATACCATCGCCATACGTGCTCGTGCGCGCATCGCCCCGCGAGTCTGTGTCGACCCCGCCCGAAACAAACACCCGGCCGTCATTCAGACGAATCGCTTCCGGCAGACGGCGCGCCCAGTTCAGATCGCCCGTCGCCGTCCAAAGGCCCGTGGCCGGGTCGTAGATTTCGCAGGAGGCAAGAGGCGTGGGTGCCGCGTCCCCGCCACCGATCGCGAGGACTTTGCCGTTGGCCAACTTGACCACCGCAGGGTCGATTCTCGCCGTGTTGAGAGAACCGGTGCCGACGAACATTTGCGAAGCGCTGTCGTACAGTTCTGTGAGAGAAATCGGTGTGTTTGAACTGTCGGCGCCGCCGACGATGAGAACTTGCCCGTTGTTCAGCGTAACCACCCGGTGGCCGATGCGCGGAAGCTGCATCTGCGCGCTTGCGATCTGCGCGGGAGAGCCGGCGTCCCCTGGCAGCGGACGGCGGACGATCACCACATAATTGCACCGGGCGCCCGTGGAGGCCGAATTCATTCCCCCAAACCGGATCGTCCCTCTCGGCACGGACGGATCCCGGTATTCGTAAAGCTCACGCGCAACGGGATGGGACGTCAAAACTATCCGGGCCGTAAGCGTATAACTGGCCGGAAGCCAACTCGGACGGCTTGCGATGCTGTCGATGAGGACCGATATCCGAGCGGTGTCGTCGATTGAGAATTGAAGAAACGATGAGGAACTGTTCACCATGTCCGCGTCGTAGCCGACGATCCCAACCTTGTTGCGCAACGCTCCCGGCACGCTTGTCAGGGTGCATGTCCGGTCGAGATAATACTGGTCACCGTTATCAAGATGCCGTAGCATGTAGTTTTTCGGTGAAATAAGCGTGACGGACAGAGGTCCTTCCGAGAGGTAGGTATCACCAGGAGGCAAACTATAGGAAGGGCTGATTGTTTTCAAACGGCGGTCTTTACCGACGAATACGGAGAAGGTTGACCTGCGGGCGGCCTGGGAATCGAGCACCGGCAGGATAAAAAACCAGATGGCGGACAGAAGGAATATCTCTGCTGCCAAACACACCAGACAGGCGATTTCAAACCGACCCTTGCGCCCATCATTATTTCGTTCAGACGTAAACCCAGTCCTCTTGCTCATACCCTGTTCACCCCCTGTGTGGGTAAAGAGCGTTTTGCGGACCCTGTCATCGCCTGCCCACCGACTGCGGCATGCCGCGATCGACAGGTCTTCTCCGTATTCCGATTTCAAAGAGCAAAAACTTTTTTACACGACTAGTCCCCGACTTACGCGCCCACTATCTCACACTCCTGCCCCCCACGTCAAGCAAAATTTGCTTCGGAAATTCAGATATGCCGTAACCTGTTCAATTTCCAGTCAGTTGACATGGGGTCAGCTATCGCGGCGCGGGCGGCGCAAGGTGCGCGTCGACCTCGGATAGAACATGCATGAGAACTTCTCCGATCGTCTCGTGCACCGTCTCCTCCACCGCCACTCTAAGCACGGCATCGTCGCGGGTTTCAACGCCGACCGCCATGTCCGATCCCGTCGATGGACCGACGCCGAATCGTTTCACCAGTCGGTCGGCATACGCGACCAGCACGCCAAACCCGGGCGGAACGTCATGATGAAGCCGGACCGCGGAGAGAACATCCGCATCGGCGATGCCGATCGACTCGAGAGCCAGCGCGCCGACCGTGGCGTGATCTGTCCCGAAATACATGCGTTCCGCCTGAAGCCTCGGCATGGACTCGTCTGTTTTCGATACGAGCCGCTGATAGCCGTCAGGGTCCGACACGGCGAGAAAGATTCGGCCGATGTCGTGAAACAGGGCGGCGGAGAAAAGGCGCTCGCGATCCAGTGTGCTGAATCGTTTTCCGATGGACGACAGAATCTGGACCGTGACGGCGGCCGCGCGGCTGTGCTGCTCAAAGCGGTCGAGCGAAAGAACGTCGGAAAGTTCGGCCGGATACTCGGGCATGATGCAGACCAGGTCTGCGAATTGTTCGAGCGTCGGGAATGTCATGGCCTGCTTGAGGACGACTATTTTGGTTTTGAGATTGAATTTGGACGAGTTGACAAGCTTCAGCAGATTGAACGCGAACAACGGAAAGACGTAGGCGGTCTCCTCGATGGCCACCCGCCGCATCTCGGGGCTTGAGCGCGAGTCGAGGATCGACTGGAGTCTGGCGCGAAGGACCGGACGGACAGGCAGGTAATCATTGTGCTGGAAATAGGTCTCGACCTGGCCCGGCATGCGCCGCGCGTCACTTCTACTGTTCGGCTTCCGGATCGACCGGTTCTTCGCCGTCCGCGTGTTCGACCTTGATGTTTTTGACACCGGCGGCGTCGAGCACCGGTTGGGCGACGTAGATGGGGGCGTTCATCCGGAGAGAAAGGGCG
>JAHFCY010000038.1 GCA_023249255.1 Candidatus Lindowiibacteriota bacterium
GCCAAACCCATTCTGTCCTTGCCTTCCAACGGCGTCCTGTGGGAGTGGGAGAATGCGGGCGTTGCTGCTTTGGGCCGCAGTGCATTGCTCCGCCAACGATCGAGCTGTGGTCTCTATTCGGTCATCGAATGTATCCTCTCTTTCGCCTTTCTGAAGCGATTATATTTCATCGTCGAGCAAAGTCCGGGGCAGGGACTTGAGTTTGTGCCGTCTGGTGTCGGCGATCAGGCGCCGCTCGACGTCCGACAAATCAAGCAGGAATCGATATCGGTTCTCGCAGGCGGAGATCAGTTTCTCCGGATTGATCTTTTCATTTCTGCTGACGAGTTGGCGGAGGTCATCCCAATCATACTTTGCCGAACGCAATCGCTTGATAAAACTCTCAGGGTCGAACGCGTCCCGGACATTCCAGCATTTGATCACCGCGAGCGTCCGAATGAGCGGAGCATTGAGAGGCTTCTCGGCCGCCTTGGCCAGGTCATATATATCCCTGGATCGGACCCGCTGTGATGCGGCGCGGATTTTCTCGGCCAGCAACTCCTCGAATTGGAAGCTCGGGACGGAAAAGGGCCTGAATTCAAGATGCTTGAAATAGGGCTGTGGCTTCAGAGGCAAGTCGGCCGGCTTGATCGAGGGTGATTCCCGGAGACTGACTTCCAATTTGAATCTCCCCGCGTTCCAATCGTGCCTGTACTGAATGTCCGCTCCGCATGACTGCTTATCTTCCACGACATAGAAATCCTTGGAGTCCACATCGAACGAGAGTCCGTAAGCCGGCCTGCTCAAGGCTCCGATCATCGACAGGATTACGTCGTCTGCCTCCTGACCGCCGGCGCTGGTGAAGTCGAGGTCGACGGAAAAGCGGGTCTCTTTGCCGTAGACACATTTGCGCAGGCACGTCCCACCTTTGAAGACCAAAGTTTTAAGGATCCCCGCATCGTGGAGTATCTTGAGGACATAGGTCAGGACAATCTCGCGTTCGGCCACCTCCATGCTGACATGGGATCCATGAGCGAATAGATCAACGTATCGTTGTTCGATCATCCGATTCGCACCTCTCCCAGGAGATACTCCTTCGGCACGTTCAGGATGATGTTCCACCGCTTGTCGAGTCTCCCCTTTGTTCCCCATCTCTTTGGCGATCCGAGAAGCGCCGGATTTTTTTTCACCTGACCGCGGAAGTAGGACTTCAATTCGGACGGGAGGGTGATCCGCAACAGTTCGCACAGGCAGGCGAATCGGCGGGACAGAGCGCTGTCATCGAATCGTTGAAGATAGTCCAGTACCTTGGTCATTTCCATCTTCTTGCCGGCGTGGAATAGAACTTGCGCTCCGGCCTCAATGCCTCCGACAAGATCGGGCCGGTCCAACGCGTCCAGGATCGAGCGCTCCATGTCCGACACGCGGACTTTCTCGCCCATGATCGCAGACTCCTGATAGCCGAAGAATCGTTTGCCCGAGAGTTCGACAAACTGGAATCGGACATTCTTGATCTCCATCGGTTGTTTGGGGCGCCGCACCGCAACATGGATGACGCGCGGAATTTGTGTCAACAATCCGTGGTGGGCGCACGCGAATCGGTAGGCGAAAAAGTAGGATTTGGGCAGAATCCGCGCTACGATGTAGGGGTTCATCTCCGGGACGCCCTTCGGTCCCCTTTCGGCTCCCACCAGGAGATAGTGTCCTTTCGTCAACGGTTCTATCCACCCCTTCTTCCTGAGAGTATGCGCCATTTTCCGGGCGCACCCGTTGGAGCAGCGCAGTCGCTTCATCACGTCGCCGATGGTAATCAGGCGCCGCTTTTCCCATTCCCAGGCCAGAACCAGTTCGGCCTCCCGTTTGGACAGGCTTCTTCGGGTCATATTATTTGTCCTTTTCAATGTTACAGATTTTGTAACATTGTCATGTATAAATAGGCTCGTGTCAAGTCCGGGCCGGCGAAGGCAGAACCCGTACCCCGCATCCGAAAATGTGCCCGGAACATGCATCCTCGGCCAAACCCATTCTGTCCCCTGTCCCCTTGATTTTGGAGATACTTTGTATTACTATTTAGACAGGTGAGAATTGTCGATCTTGAGTGGGACGATGGCAACATTTTGCATTTGGAACTGGGCCATGGCATCACCCCGGAGGAAGCCGAAGAGGTGACTGCCGAATCGCCGGTGTTCAGAACGCTTCGGCGCAACTGCTACTCGGCGCTTGGCCCGGCGTTTGACGGCAGGTTTCTGGTTCTGGTTTTTAAAATAAACCCCAAAGGCCGCGTGCGGGTGTTGACCGGCTGGGACATGGAACCCATTGACCGCCGGATGTATGAACGACTGAGAAGAAAAGGAGGCTAAACGCCATGAAGAAATCGCACAAAAATGAGGCCGATTACTGGGACCGCCGCGGAATCTGGAAGGACGATCAGGGTGAGGCGGCGCTATCCCTGACCGACGAACTGCGCCAGGCCATCAAATCCGGCAAACGCAGCCGTCCCATGAAAAACTTTTCCATCAAAATGGACCCGGCCTTCCTCATCGCCGCCAAAAAAATCGCCACCCGGCAGGCGATCTCCTACCAATCCCTCATCCGCTCCTGGATCGCCAAAGGCCTTTCTCAAACACTGCCGGTGTGAGGAAAAGGCCAGTTCTGTGGATTGCGATTGCGGAGTCCGCGTGTTGCGATCGTACGCTAACGTGTTCCATTCCATCATTGATATGAGGTGGATCGGATCAGGTCTATATTGAAAAAATACCAAGCATCCCCTTCATTTCAAATACGTCAACGCCTGCGGCGCCGGATAGGCAAACAGCAACACCGGGGTTTCGGCCAGTTCGGTCATAGAGGCGATCGCTTTCACCACCGGTTGGACTTGGCCTTCGCCGATGGTCAGGGCGATCATTTCGCGTTCATCGCTGCCTTCCAGGTGATGCGTGGCCCCTTTTAGTACGGGGAAGGCGTTGGCGTAGGCCGTGGATGTGCCGCCGGCTCCGGCTTCCATCGCCACCATCGAGGTGATGTCGCCAAATCCGCGCGGGACGATGCAGTTCAGACTGACGAGGTTGTGGAGCATCTTGCGTTTTTTCGTCGTTACGTGCTGGACGGAACCGGAGTGACGCCAGTTGGTGTTCCCCTGAATCTGGTCAATGGCCTTGATGATCTGTTCCATAGTGGCCGGATAGAGGGAGGTGTTATGGAAACTCATCGTATTGATCAGTCCGACTTCCACCGGGCTCGTGTAGATGAATCCCTGCGCCGGCTGGTCGAGATGACCGGCCTCCACCATTTCTTCGAAAAAGCGTTCTGATTCCGCCGAACCGACCACGAGGTTGATGATTTCTTTTTTGGGATTGATGGTCAGTTGCAGAAAAAATCCCAGCCGGTCGCGGATCCCGTGGCCATAGCCGAAACTGATGACCGGTGACGGGCTGCCCGCCATCATCGTTTCACGTGCGATGTCCTCCGCGTGTCCCAGCTGGCAGATGCAGTTGATGGCCACCAGATCCCGCTGGAGTTCGACGCCGTTTTCAGCCGCCGGCGGGGTGGGGGTCGACGTCGGAGTAAACGGCTGTGTGCCGTGAAACCACATGTCCTGGATCCGGGCGGCATAGATCGCGCCGGCCCCGAATAAATTCAGGCGTCCGGCTTGCACCAGCGCGCGCATGACGCTTTCCAAGTGCGGCTTGGTCACGATGACGTTGAGCATGTCGAAAGAGGGCGAGATTCCCGACACCGATATTATCCCTATTTTTTTCTTGTGCATGATGCCGCGGCCCTTGACGACGAACACCTGCTTGACGCCCGACTGGACGGCGGTGTCGATCAGGACCCGGGTTTTTTCCGGATCGGCGACCACGGTAATCCGGTAGAAATCCTGGGAATGTTCGTATTGTTCCAGCATTGATTTACTCCGCCGCCGCTTGTTCTTCGGTCTTTTTCGGCCGCACAAACAATCCGAGCAACAGGATGTTCAAGACCGGATACGCGGAGGCCAGTGCCAACACGCCGAAGCCCTCGCCGGCGCCGGTGGCCATGCTCAAGGACAGGCCGAGCGCCAGTTTTAATGGCACTGTCACCGGGCCGGTGGTCACCGCGCCGCCGTCCCAGGCGATACACACAAATAATTCCGAGTTGTATACGGTTAGAATCGCCAGCAGGATATAGGGCGGCAACAACAGGTAGAGGAGGTTGATATTATAAAGCAACGAAGCGATGCCCAGGCAGGCGCCGAACCCGACGCCCGAGGCCACCGCCTGGCTGAACAAATTCTTTTTGAATGCGCCCTGGGTGACGTCTTCGACCTGTTGCCCCAGAACGTTGAATGCCGGTTCGGCCAGCGTCGCGCCATATCCCAGGATGAGCGCAAAAATTACAACGATGATCTTGCCGAGTTCGGTCGGGTATATTGCCCGTTCCGCCGGGAAGAGCGGCAGGAAATCCAGAAAGGCCGCCGGCATCCGGTTGCCCATCTGATTACCCAATGTTCCAAGACCGATGGACAATCCGAAAAAGAAAAGAGCCAACCCGAGCACCAGAAACCCGAGGGCAACGAGAAGCTGCGGAATCGGCGGCCCTCTTTTCCCGAGAATCATCATGACAATAAAGAGGAAAAAAGAAATCGGAAAAATCGCGCGGGCGGCCAATACGAACGAATCGGTCAACATCGGCATTTTCTCGGCATAACCGATCTTTGTCAGGATGTCGGGTATTTGTTTTTTTACTTCGGACGGAACAGCCGGGTTCAGGATTATTTCCCCGCGCAGTTTCTTCTCGTCTTTGATCGTTACGGTATACGCCTGTTGGAAAACATTGAACGCATTTTTTTGAAGATCGAGTCCCAGTTCGGACAACAGCGCCGGAATTTCGTCGCGGACTTCCGGCGCGAAACCGCGCTTCAACTTGATGATTTGGTCCTTTTCATCGATCTCGTACGCCTTCAGAAGCGTTTCCCGCTTTTCCGGCGTCAGCCGGGCGATTTTCGGGGAACATTCCTGGAAATTCAGGTTGTCGGGCAGGAGCAACAAACGCAGTTGCGGGTAGAACGTGCGAAAATCCAGGTTATCCGGGAGAGCGGCGCCGGCCGCACTTGCCGCATCCGGCTCCTGTTCCGTTGTCTCGACCGCGTGTTCCGCACTGACGGCGGTGTGGTCTGCCTGCGGGTGCGAATAGTTGCCGGTCGTGTACAGGTAGAACGTCAAGATCATCACGGTGACGATCGGCACGACGGCAATGAGGCCCACCATGCCGAAACCGGCCAGGGTGGAATCGGATTTTCCGGAGGCGCGACAAACACCGACGCTCAAAGCCAATATCAGCGGACATAAAACCGGACCGACAATCACCGCGCCCGTATCCCACGCCAAACCGATGGCCTGCGCCAGCAGTTTGTTCCGGGCGGCGAACAGGGTCATGACGATGGCGATGCATACCGCGGGCAGGATGATCGGTTTAAAACTCCAGCCGTAAAGATTACGCATCGTGCCGACCACTGTGGCGATGGCGACACCCAGGGCTACCGCCACAATGATGAAAATCGGCTGGCCGACCAGCAATTTATACAGGAGCGGAGCGTGCTCTTCTTTTAATCGCGCACCGGCCATTTGCAATGTGCCAAGCACCGGTTCCCCGAATGCGGCCAAAAGTCCCAAACCAAAGGCAAACAACAAAATGACGGCCGTGGAACTTCGTTTGGGCAGGGTGTTGCCCACGATTTCACCGATCGGCGCCGGCCCGATTCGAATCCCTTCGAGAAAAAACGCGAGGCCCAGGAAAACCAGCGCGATCCCGCCTGTCAAGAAACCGGCTTGTGCCAAACTAAATCGCAGAATAATCAGTTGGAAAAGTGCAATATACAGACACACCGGGACGACAACGATGACTTGTTCCTCGATGTTGTGATAGGCATACGGCAAGATCAGCCGCATTTGTTCCTTGAAGGACAGATGTACTCTATCCATTTGCCACGTCCATACTATTCATCTTAGACAGAATGCCTTCAAAAATCAATCAACGACAAAAACTTTCCCGGGAAAAAAACTTTTCACCCCGCCGTCCATTCGGATGAAAAGGTCACCGCCGCCGTGTGTTGTCGGAGGCCTGGTCAAGATCGGAGCCTTCCGCATTGTCCGCCATGAATCTTCCACTCGTTCAGGGTATAGTACAAAAGACCATCATCTGATGACCAACTCCCTGATTATCTCATATTTGAATTTACCTTTATATTCGGCGTCTTCCCATTCGTTAAATTCTTCCAGGTACTGTTTGATCTTCGGTATCAGCCGGGTTTCGTGTTCATCCAGATAATCATTAAAACGGCTTCTCTCTTCCTCGACGATCCGGCATTTTACATCCCAAATGACCCAATAGAATTTCCCCTCTTCTTTGATCAGATCAAACGGGAACAGCCTGCAATCGAAAGGCCTTAACGGATGGACACTGCACAATCCCTCTCCATCCAGATAGGCGCACGGAGACTTTGTATTGATGAGCGGCAGATTTTTCTTCTCCTGCGGCGTGGTAAATATCGACTTCGATAAATATCCGGCGCAGCACAGATAATCGCACGTCAAACACCTGTCCCACAAATTTCCTGTCACAGGCGCATTCCTCCCAGCACGGTGGTTCTGCAGTCCATGCCTAAAACATCCTTTGAGTCATCTCAAGAGACTCCGGATACACGGCAGGTTCGCATTCTGCCAGGCCAGGGGTGGCCGTTGCATCCGGCCAAGGTTGCAAAAATAACTGGCGCCCATCGCTCGAAGAGATGATTCCACGGATCGACACGCCGAGCCCGGCGCTGATCCGACCGCCTGCAGATGTCCGCGAACAGGCTGAAGCGCCTCAATCACGTCCCCGATCTCGTTGATCGGCTTGACCAGAATGGTCCGCCC
Source organism: Candidatus Lindowiibacteriota bacterium (assembly GCA_023249255.1). Classification (GTDB taxonomy): domain Bacteria; phylum Lindowbacteria; class 2-12-FULL-62-27; order 2-12-FULL-62-27; family 2-12-FULL-62-27; genus JAHFCY01. The sequence goes on from JAHFCY010000038.1 coordinate 6,873, forward strand.
AAGCGGCGTGGGACGAAAGAGCGGCTTGGGATCGAACACGACTGTGTGATTTAAACGCCCGCCAAAAAAACATCGGGTCCGTTTGTCCTGTGACGATTGAAATTCAAATTCTGATCGAAATGATTCGATTGCGCCGTCCTGCTCGACCGGGCGATTTCCGACGGGAAACGTCTTGGTCAATTCGCCAAGTTCTTCCGCAAGAAGACAGGCAAAATTCTCTGGCGTCGTGCCTGATCCGGAACAGATAAACACATTTTGTGGAGACATACATCCGGATTGTTCGTACATCGCCACATCGAGCGCCAGCGCTTGTGCGGCTGCCCTGGCCTCCGTGTCCTGTAACTGCCGCCCATCGACAAGTGCGACAGAGGCTTTATGACCGTGCCCCACGAACGTTACACCATCCCGAATGCGCCTTTGGAAGGCGGCAAGTGTTTCATCAGATCCAAACGCGATCACCGCATCGGATTCCGAAAGCGCATGATCAAGCGCGTCGTCGTGTTCGCGCGTTGGCGCATTCGAATCGCCGATGACCCGGACTTCGTTCCCGATCTCGACATTCGCGGCGCGGAGGGCGTTCGCCCAGAATGGAAGAAGCGTGCGTTCGTGTGAAGAACACTTCAGGGTCACGGCAGATTTGACCAACAGGGAAAACATGGAGGCGTTGACCGCCGGCTGGAAAATCGCGCCCGCGGAGATGACCAGTGTCCGTCCCGGCGACCCAAGAGACGGATCGTCCGCGACATCCTCGTGGCCAAGTTCTGACAGAAGAAGCCGCCGCATGGCATCCGCAGTGAGTTCTGAAAAGGTCCAATCGATCGCCATTGCAACCATGGGAGGAGAAAATGCGGTTTCGCGGGAGATGGATTCGACCGCCTGCCGACGGAGATCGGAATCCGGCGTTAAAAAGTTTCCAGCCGCGCGCTCGATATCAGTGAGGATGCGGCGGACCGGGATACGGCGCAGCAGGGATGGAATCAATTCGACAGCATCTCGTCGGCCGCGCGGCCGCACCCGCGCGAATCGGAGCCCCGAACGCGTCCGGCGACTCGAAGCCCGCCGGTTTCCCAGACTCCGATGTCATCGGTCTGGATCGCGACGGCTGATCCGCGATTGGCAATATCCCAGATCCGAATGATTCCAGGCACGCCGTCTCGCTGATATTCGCCGCTGACCGGATCGACAATCCGAACTCTCATCCAGGGCGGCGGAGTTTTGACGCGGGGTCCGGAAGCGCCGGACTGAACCATCTGACGCAGCGTGTTGTCGTACATCTGCGATGTGAGTTCGGTCATTCCATATTCGTTGACGATCCACGGATCGGGTACACCGAGAAATTCCATTGTGAGCCGGGAAAATTCTTCGCGGGATATTTCGCGTGATTTGCCTTTGGTTCCGCCCGTTTCCATGATGCGGCTGCCGGGAGGCAAACCAAACGCCTTCCGGTTTTCACGAAGGGCATCGAAGAAATGGACGAAGGCGTAGGACGTTCCAAGCAGCATCCGGTATTCGCCGGTTTCACAGGCGAGTTCGAGATCTTTACAGAGCGCGTCAATGTTGAGGCGTCCATCGTGGATAAACCATTCGACATTTTCCGAAAACATCCGGGCCACGGTCTGGCACATATACACGAGGCTGGACGCCGGGGCCTCATGCGGTGGCGGCAGAAGCATGCGCATGGGAAGGCGTGCGCTGTCCGGCAAAAGATGCCGGCTGAAATTGGGGATGGCCGATTCCTCATAAAGATTCAACGTATCAAAATAATGTCTGCCCTTTTCAGCCTGCGTCGTTCCCGACGTTTCAAAAATTCTCACGGCTCTCTCCGGAGGAAACCCGGCAAAGCAGCGCGATTTGAATGCCGTGGCCGGAACCGCGGGAATATGCTCCCAGGATGAAATCCGGTCGGGCGTCATGCGGCGCTGGAGGCAGAACATGCGGTAGGCCGGATTGTATTCGAACTGATACGCGAAAATTTCGAGCGCGAGCCGGTTCAGGTCATCTTCGTCTGGAATCTGCGCCAGCGACCGTTCAATGAAGGCGGAAATTTTCCGGTCGACGACCTGCGAGACTACCCCATTCAATCTTCGTAGCCTTCCTCGATTTTGCACCACGCGGGGATGTGCGCCGCAGTCTGGACATCGACTTCGACACGAAGCGTCAGAGGCTGGACAGTTTCCTTGACCGTGTCGAAAATCTCCCGCGCCAGGGCCTCGGTTGTCGTCTCGGATTCGTCAAAATCTTTGATGTATTCTCCAAATGATACGAATTCGATCAGAGATGCGCCCGGCCTGTAAGTAACGATGATTTCGCCCGAAAACCGGTCGTTTGTGACGGAACACAGGGCCGAAAATGGAGACCTGAGGGCGACTTCACTTATTCCGTGGACATTGGGCAGCGTATCAAAAGCCGACATGCTTGATTCCTCCAAAGGATGTGATCCACTCCCCGCAGATACCCGCCACATCTCTGCGGCAATACGGCCCGGATGATCTACCGTCGGATGATGGATGTGAGCACATCTTGTAAGACGTCCACGCAAAAGTCAATCTCGCGCCGGCTGACGACCAGCGGCGGTGAGAGAGAAATGACGTTTTGGTGAATGCCTCCGCCCAGAACGATCAGCCCCCGCCGCAGGGCTTCGCGGATCGTCCGACCGCACAGATCGGGAGCAGGCGTTTTGCGCGCGCGGCTTGTCACCAGCTCCACGCCGATCATGAGTCCCAGTCCGCGAATGTCGCCTACGACGGGCAGGGGATCCAGCGCCATCCGAAGACGATTGAGAAAGTACCGGCCCATCACCGCCGAGCGCCGCGCCAGATGGCTCCTGTTATATATGGAGAGGGCGGCCAGCCCCGCGGCGCATCCGAGAGGGTTTCCGAGAAATGTGCTGGTATGAATCGCCTCACCGGTTGACACCCCCCATCGGCGCATGAGCCTGGTCGATCCCGCACAGGCCGACATCGGAAATCCGCCGGTCATTCCCTTTCCCAGACACAGGATGTCCGGATCGACGTTTTCGTGTTCGCAGGCGAACATTCGTCCGGTCCGGCCAAAGCCTGTGTAAATTTCATCCGCGATGAGAAGGAGACGCTCACGGCGGCAGAATTCCGCCAGCCGTTTCAGCCATCCGTGCGGCGGAACGATCTCTCCCCCGCGGCCTTGAACCGGCTCGACGATGACGGCGGCGAATCGATTGTTGCCTCCGGCCTGTCGAATACGCCGAACTGCCGAATCAAGACAGGCGATGCCGCAGGACGGATATTGTTTTCCAAGTGGACAGCGGTAGCAGTACGGATAATCGATAAACAGCGTCTGCCGCGCCAGTCTTGCCGCAAACGGCGCGCGAAAATCTTTTCGCCACGTGACAGACAGAGCGCCGAATGACAGGCCGTGATAACTTCCGGTAAACGCCGCAATGCCGGGCCGCGCGGGCCGCGCGATCAGCGCCGTCTTGAGCGCGCTCTCGACCGCGTCCGATCCGTTTTGAGAAAGAATGATTTGCCGGGGCCGTCCGGGAAGAATTCGAGCGAGAGATTCAAGAAAGAGTGGTTTGACGGTGGGTGGATGAACGTCGCCCATGCCGTGCAGAAGGGATCGGGCCTGCCGGACGACGGATCGGGAAATCGCGGGATGGTTGTGTCCGGGATTGGCGACGGCAAAGGCCGCCGTCATGTCCGTATAGGGCCGACCGTCGGCGTCCCAGACCCGGCATCCCCGCGCGCGGCTCCAGAATATGGGAAAATCTTTGGCCAGATAAGTGACTTCGGGACATTCAACCGTCCGAAGCCGTCTTGCAAGAGAACGGGATCGAGGGCCCGGGCCGGCCGGATGTTGACGTCGCATGAAAAAACTCTAAATATTTCGCATGCGATCGTCAATGAATGCATCCGGAGAAAAAGCCCCGATCATTTCGTCTTGCAATTCTATACTCCCGGCAGTAGACTGCATGTTATGGGTCGAAGGACTATGCGCGTGGACAAAGTTGAAGGTGGGTCGAAGCTGGCGTCGGCTGTGGTCACGGTTTCGGGCCAGCGTCTCATGTCGAGCGGAACTCTTCTGGACAACGACAAAATCGCGATGCTCAAGAAGGCCGGGATCCGCTATGTCCAGATATTTGAACGGCAGTATGAGGAGGATATCGACACTTCGGTGTTCAATGAGCTTCTGAAGAACATCGAAGCCCCCGGTGCGACAGTCGCGGTCGAGACGCCCGAGGCGTTCCCGGCTGAAGTGTCACCGCCTTCTCCGCCATTGCCCGAGTCCGGGGTTGACGACGTCAGGCGGACGACAGGCGCGCTGAAATTACAGTTGGCGGATGATAAAAAGCGATACGCCCAGCAAATTGGTGATCTCTACACAACAACGTCCTACACGCTCGGAGAGCCGTCGCCGCGCGTGGCCAACGGCAAAGACGCGCCCTACGTCGACCTCATGGCCCTTCTGGCGCGCACCATGACGGACAAGCTGATTTTTGAACGAAAGGTTGATCAGGCCGCACTTCAGACGCTTGCGAAAGACGTGGTGTCGGAGCTCTCAACCCGTCAGAATGTGATGGAGCTTCTGACAACGGCCTATTCGGTCAGCCGGTATCTGCTGTCGCACATGGTGAACGTCAGCCTGTTTTCGATGCGCCTTGCTTCCGAGATGAAACTCTCGTCTTCGGAAATCACCGATATCAGCGTCGGCGCCATGCTGCACGACATCGGCATGGTTATGATTCCGGTCGGGCTCTGGACGACCCGCCGGGAACTTGCGCCGCCGGCCCGTCTGGAGGTTCAGAAACACACGACGCTGGGCGCACAGCTTATTCGCGAAACACCGGGCGCCCGTGAGGAGTGGGCGGCGCCGGCCCTCGAACACCACGAACGGCTTGACGGAGGTGGATATCCGTCCGGCAAAAACGACAGTCAACTGGGTGTCGCCTCGCGCATCGTCCAGATTTGTGACGTCTACGAAGCGCTGACGTCGGACAGGTCCTACCGGTATGCGAAATTCCCGGATACGTCGATGAAACACATTCTGGGCAGTCCCGACCAGTTCGACCGGGAAATATCCCAGGTGTTCTGCAAATGTCTCGGTTTTTATCCGGAAGGATATTCCGTCAAGCTTTCAACGGGGGAACAGGCCGTGGTCGTTTCCGCCAATCCGAAAAACGTGTTTCGTCCTGTGGTGCGCCTCCTGACGGACTCTTCCGGCGCCTCCCTTCCGCCCGACGCTCAACTGGAGATGGATTTGATCCAGCGCCTCGACATTCGAATCGTCGAAATTTCAAACCGGCGGCATTCAGCCGTTTCCTGACGATCATGCCACAGTACAACGTCTATCATCTTCTGTCGAATTCCATGTTCGACGCGCCGCTGTACACGCAGGAAAAATTGCTCCTGCTTGCGGCGAACCGGCTCTTGACCGCCGACGACCTGGCGACGCTCAAGAAATGGCAGATCGAGGTGGTCGAGACGACCGGACGGAAACTTGCGGAAGCGGAAGTGGAACGGGTGCTCCAGACGATGGCAGCAAAGAAAATGTCGACGCGAAAACTCTACGGAAAAATTCAGGACTATGAAAAAAAGAGGGCGTTCGAATTTTACGTGGATGCAGAGGCGCTGATCCGATCGATCGCCGAATCCTACGCCGCAGGCATGCACGTCGAAGTGGACAAACTCACGGCGCTGGTCAAACGGCTGATCGAGGAGGTCCGGCGCGGCAGGGACATTTATTTGAATATCATTCACAATGACTATGGCAAGGACGAACATCTATTCTATCACATTCTGAACAACATGCTGCTCTGCCTGGTCATCGGCGTCTCATCCAATATGAAGGAGGAAACCCTGATCCATCTCGGCCAGGGGGCTTTCTTCGCCGACGTCGGCATGCTCAAGGTTCCCAAGCATCTGCGGGATAAGACGCGGGAGTTGACTGAAGGCGATATCAGCCTCATCCGCCGCCATCCTCTGGAAAGCGAGAAAATAGTCCGGAAGTGGTATGAAGATTTTGACGAGGAGGTCGCCCGCGTTTCGATTGAACACCATGAAAACGTGGACGGCAGCGGATATCCCAACGGGAAAAACTCTCACGAAATCCATGATCTGGCAAAGATTCTCTCCCTCGCCGATGTCTACAACGCCATGACAAAAAAGCGGACATATCGGGAGGGCAAGGCCGGGGTGTCGGCGATGAAGGAATTGCTTCTGCTCAAGGACAAAAAATTTGACGCCGCGATTCTCCGGACATTCCTGGGCGTCATGTCTGTTTTCCCCGTCGGAACCATTGTCAAGCTTTCAGACGGGATGTACGCGCTCGTGGTGAAGCCGAATGTCGGCGATCCGCTTCGCCCCATTGTGAAGGTCCTGTTCGACGTCCAGGGCAAGAGGCTCGAAACGCCGATGCTGATTGATCTCAAGGGCGAGGGGTCGGACGAACATTCAGTGAAGATCGTTGGCCCGGTGGATCCCGTGACGCTTCCGAAAATCGATATTGTGGACGAGCTCTGACGCTTGTCGCTCATGGTCCGCGCTGATCTGCCAGCCGGCCGCTGGGCCGAAGGCCGGGCGGCCGAATTTCTCGAGGCCGGGGGATTTCGGATCCTCCACCGGAATTTTCGAACGAGGTTTGGCGAACTTGATCTGATTGTCGAACGGGACGGCCTTCTGGTGCTGGTGGAGGTCAAGCAGCGGTCGAATGAACGATTTTCGGCAATTGAGGAAACATTGACATCCGCAAAAAAGAAAAAATTGCTTCGGGCCGGCCGATCGGCCGCTGCGGTCTACGGCCGGGACAGACAGATGCGGTTTGATCTCATCGCGCTTGTTGGCGATCCCGAGTCCGTCGAAATCCGGCATTACACGGACGTTTTGAATGGAGTCGATTTGTGAGTCCGCGCCGCGCGCGTCCATCCCGTTCCGCCTCGCGGCGGGATGTCATCGCCGCCGTCGATGTCGGCAATTCCAACATCACGATCGGAATTTTTTCGGGCGACCGTCTGGCCTGTTCTGCGCGGGCAATCACACGCCGCCGGACAACGGATGAATGGGAGGTCCTGCTTCAGACGCTCCTGTCATCCAGGAAAATTTCTCTATCGGCGGTCACGGGATCAGCCGTGGCGTCGGTTGTTCCCGACGTGACCGACAACATTCGCCGGGCGCTCCTGCGGCATCATTCGTTTGTCCTCGATCTGAACGACCCGGTCGTCCGGGCGTTTGTCCGCGTCGATTATATTCCGCCCGTTTCGGTCGGAGCCGACCGGATTGCCAACGCCGCAGCGGCGCACCGGCTCTATCCGCGAAAAAAAAATAAAATCGTGGTCGATTTCGGCACCGCCACGACGTTTGATTGCGTCGCCGCGGACGGAGGGTACCTGGGCGGCGTCATTTACCCCGGCGTCGAAATTTCGGCGCAATCGCTTTTTGAAAAAACGGCCCAGCTTCCTAAAATCGATTTTTCGCCGGTCCGGTCTGCGATTGGCAAAGACACGCGGAGCAGTATTCGGTCCGGACTGTTTTACGGCAGCGTCGGCGCCGTCCGGGAAATCCTGAAGGAAATCGAGAAGGAGCTTGGCCCGTCGATCCGGATCGGCACCGGCGGTCTTGCGCCGGTCGTCTGTCCAGCGGTCGGCGGATTTCATGCCATCGACGCGGATTTGACTCTGAAAGGCGTGAAAATGTTGTTTGACAAGTTTCGCGCGTCCCGATGACTGCGGCCGATCCGTCGATTCTGCTCCGGGGTATCGTCGAGACCCTGCCGGAGGGCGAGCTTCTGGCGCGCGCACGGAAAGGAAAACTCCGCGTGAAATTCGGCGCAGATCCGACTGCTCCCGATTTGCACCTGGGCCATATGGTGGTCCTGCGCAAGCTCCGCCAATTTCAGGACCTCGGCCACACCGTCGTTTTTATCATCGGAGATTTCACCGCTCGCGTCGGTGATCCATCCGGCCGCAATGCCACTCGCCCTCCGCTGGAGCCGGAAGTCATCGAGGCGAATGCACGGACGTATATGGACCAGGTTTTTCTCATCCTGGACTGCCTGAAAACGGAGGTGGTCCGGAATGGCGACTGGCTGTCCAAAATGGACTTTGCCGATGTATTGCGTCTTGCATCCCAGCAGACAGTCGCCCAGATTCTTCATCGCCGGGATTTCAGGCAGAGAATAGATGCTGAAGACGACGTCATGCTGCACGAGTTTTTGTATCCCGTCATGCAGGGGTACGATTCAGTGTTCGTCCGGGCTGACGTGGAACTTGGCGGAAGCGATCAGAAATTCAATCTTCTCGTCGGCCGCGATCTTCAGCAAAAGGCCGGCCAGCCGCCCCAGTGCATTCTCACCCTGCCGCTTCTCGTCGGCACCGACGGCAAACAAAAAATGAGCAAAAGTTATGGAAACTACATTGCGTTTCGGGACTCGCCCGAGGAGATGTATGGAAAAATCATGTCCATCCCGGACGAAATCATGTGGGACTACTGGCTTCTTTTGACCGATCGCGGCGAACAGGAAATCGCCGGCCAGCGTGCCGCGTGTGTCGCCGGTCAGAAAAATCCGCGTGATGTAAAAGCCGACCTGGCCAAAACGTTGGTGACGTTTTTCCACGGCTCCCCATCGGCTGCGGCCGCGGAATCGCATTTTCAGAACGTGGTGGTCGGCAAGCAGGCGCCGGGGGAGATCGAGGAATTTGTTGCGGATCGATCTGCATTGATTGATCTTGCAGGATTACTCGTATCAGCCGGTTTGGTTCCGTCCAAGAGCGAAGCGCGCCGAATGATCCGGGCCGGCGCCGTCTACATCAACGGCGCCCGTATCGCCGACGTGTCGTCCCACCGTCCGGCGGACGGCGATCTCATCAAAGTCGGCAAACGGAAGTTTGTTCGAGTGAAGGTCCTGTCTTAGTCTCGTTTGTCAAAGTGATATCATGATATATATCATGATATCATGATATCACTTTGTGTGTGGCATCCGCGTCTATGGCCCCGGCTGAAAATACCCGAAGTTTTTCGAGATAGGCGGTCGTGCCGACCATGTAGCAGTCGTTGTGGCTCCCACCCTCGACGGATAGAAACTCCTTTGGCGGGCCTGCCATTTCGTACAGTCTCCGGCCAAGTCGATAGGGAACCACGTCGTCGGATGTTCCGTGGACAATGAGGGCCGGGCATTGGCGGAGTTTCAAATAGGCGGCCGTGTCGAGCCGGACACTGATGGACCAGCGCGGCAGGCGGAGCGGCGAAAAAACGATTTCGGCCATGTCGAGCGCGGATGGGAACGTTCCCTCGAGGACAATACCGTGAATGGGCCGGCCCCGCGCGGTGTGGGCGGCGATCACACCCCCCATGGATCGCCCGAAAAATACGATCTGTTCCGGCGGTACGCCGATTCGTATCGTCAATTCCTCATAGGCCGCGTCGCCGTCCATGAGAAGTCCCTCCTCCGTTGGTCTTCCCTCGCTTTCGCCGTATCCACGATAATCAAAAATGAAAACCGAAAATCCGGCTTCATGAAGATAGGCCAGAAACTGGATGCGGTCCCCGATGTTCCCGGCGTTCCCGTGAAAATTCAGCAGGGTGGCGATTGGATTGGGATGCGGGATCCACCAGCCCGTGAGTTGATGGCCATCGTAGGTCAAAAATCGCCGCCATTCAAACTGAAGGCCGACGTCGCGAGGAGTCTGGTTGATGGTTCTGACGGGGAAAAAAACGAGGCGTCGCTCGTAATAGACGATGTACAATTTCACCACCGCCGCCACAGCGCCTACGATGACGGCCAGCTTGATTCCGATGTGAATCAAGGCAGACATCATGCCGCCTCCGCCCTCCCCATTACATTCCGCTCGTGCCGGAATAGATGCCTTTGAGGTTGAGTTTAAGCTCGTCGGGTTTGGATGAAGTGGACAGAGCCTCCTCTTCAGAAACAGTCCCTTCCTGAATGAGTTTGACCAGCGCCTGATTGAACGTCTGCATGCCTTCCGATTGCGAGGCCTGGACGGCCGGCGGCAGTTTGCCGGTTGCGCCTTCAAGAAGAAGTTTTCGGATGAGGGGCGTGGCGATGAGAATTTCGATCGCCGCCGCGCGTCCCTGCCCGTCCGCTCGTTTGACCAGCCGCTGGCAGAGGATCGCCTGAAGACCGAGGCTGAGCTGCATCCGGACCTGCTGAATTTTATCGGCCGGATAGAGGTTGAGGATGCGTTCGACCGATTGCGTCGCATCCTGCGTGTGAAGTGTGCCGAAAACGAGATGGCCGGTCTCAGCGGCTGTGAGCGCGACGCTGACAGTTTCGATGTCGCGCATTTCCCCGATGAGAATGACGTCGGGGTCCTGCCGCAGAACGTATTTGAGGGCGGATGCGAACGTCGGCGTGTCCGTGCCGACCTCACGCTGATTGATGAGGGCCATTTTGTTTTGATGCACAAATTCGATGGGGTCTTCGACGGTCATGATATGGTCTGTGCGCGTCGAATTGATGTAATCGATCATGGCTGCCAGCGTCGTGGATTTTCCGCTGCCGGTCGCTCCGGTTACGAGAACCAATCCATGATCAGCCTCGCATATTTTTTTCAAGACGGGGAAGTTTGAGATCGTCCAGCGTCGCGATTTTGGTGCCGATTGTTCGAAGCACCAGGCCCGGTTTGCCGCGCTGAAAGAATAGATTGGCGCGAAATCGTCCCAGCCCGTCTATCGCGATT
>JAHFCY010000039.1 GCA_023249255.1 Candidatus Lindowiibacteriota bacterium
AGCAGAATTTCAAAGGGGGGTTACATCTTGAAGCACGGAATGATTTTGTTTGCGGCTGTGATAGCGGTCGCGATTCTGTTCAGCCCAGTTGCGTATGCGGCGCAGGATACGAAAACGATTAACAGCGCCTTGACGTCGACCAGCGGCCCTGGACCGGATGTCGCGGTTGGTTCTGATGGGAAGATCTATGTAAGTCTTGGTTCGGCCAACGACCTTCGTGTGGAGGCTGGATCATACGGTTCAACATCCCAGAAGTACTCAGTAAATACGGGAGGCCCCGTGAGGCTGACTGCCATTGGACTGACGAAGGCGGATACGGTTGTGGTGGCGGCGGCTCTTGGAACGGACACCACAGTGAAACTGTATTACGCAACGAGTTCGTCTGTGTCGGGGTTGTCGGCTTTAACGTCGTTTATTGTACCCAATTTTGCTGGACCAGAAACGAACGGTGGCCCATCCGGAATCCAAATGAGAATCAGCGGGCTTGACATTGCAGTGAATGACAGTTTTATCGTCGTCGTTTCCACTCTTGCGAGAGTTACTGGAGATACTGACCGTGGCGGTGAGACTTTTCCGAGTACATTCACCGCTATCTACGAGTATGACACAGCGGTCAATGCCCCGGTGCTGAGCGATTCGCCTGTGGGGGCATTCACGGGTACTGACACTGGCTCGGCGGTTCAACCGCAGGTTGTGTTCGATCCGGCATCGGGAGAGTCTGGAGCCGTTATCTGGATTGTTAAGACTACGCTCACATCTGCATGGACCACCGGAGACACGGGGGTTAGTCTGTGGAAAGTTCGAATTGGCACTGATACAGGTCGCGGTCGAGTCATCGATGCCGTTCAGGTTTTTCAGGGTCTCGGAGATAGTTACACTATCGGCAGAATCTCTGTTGAGAACGTCACGGGGTCTGACACCCGATCGAGTGTCACCGTTGCCATTGCGGGGGACACATCCACGTGCGGCAACATCAAGGTGTTGGAATTCAGGGACAGTCGGTTTACTGTTCCGGACGCGACGCTAGCAACGTTTGGCAGACTGCAGGACACTCCGCCGGACACGATTGTCGTCGACTTCGATACAGGCTTGAGCGTACCCTTCTACACTGTAAGATCGATGTCGTATGGTCGAAGCAGTGCCACCCACGGTTGGGTTCTTTCGTTGGCCAAGCCGTCTGACCTCTCCTCAAAGGCCGATACCATCATGGCGTTTGTGCAGAGTACGCTTGGAGGATCCAGTTTCACATTCGACACGGCCACGACGAGCGCAGCTAACATCAACCGGGATGTGGGCATGAACTTGTCCGGTGCTGTGAGAGATGGAACGTTCTACACAGTCGGATGGGACTCGGGTCCGAAATTTGTTTTTGCGACGAAATTGTCGCTGGGCAGTTCTGAAACCAAGAAGAAAGCCGGCGGCGTGTGTGTGCTGGACCGGATGATTGGCGGTACGAGCTTTGCGAATGCGATCTTCCCAAGCTTGAAGTCGTTCCGTGACACCCTCCTCGGAAGCGATTTTGGCCGGAAGATGGTCGGACTGTACTACACGTTCTAAGACTGAATTGGCCGCGGGGCGCGCAAACACAAAGGCGTTCGGTGGCTTGATAGGCTAAAAGGAAAATCCAGGCGCTTCTTCAAACCTGTAAGGAGCCCTTTCAACCCTGTCGTGGCTAACCAAAGCCGCGACGGGGTTTTTTGTTTCGTCTTTCTTGATATTAAGAAAAGTGGTGTGTACCATGGGCGTGTATGATCTTTGAAGTTGTCGGTAGGATTGCGAGCGTGGAAGTCATCGCCATTGGAGGCCGTATACGGGATATCATGCACATCCGTAAGCAGTTCGGAGATGGGCAATGGCGAAAACTCAAGGGTATTGCCGAGGTGCGGGCTTCAAAATGGCGGGATTCACACGGCCGAAGTGCACTGGTATGAAGCGCACGGTATCGGAAGAAAGAAGATGAAGATCAAGAGATTTTTGGGAGAGGAGGGATGACCATGGAACGGCGAGAACAAAAGTTTGCGCTTTGCATCCGGAACTCGCAGTGTGAGGATCTGGAATTACATAAGGTCTACCGGATCCTCCCCGACGGGCGCGCCGCCAAAGAAGGCTACTTGAGAATCATCGATGAATCCGGTGAAGATTACCTGTATCCGCAATCCTACTTCATCCGTGTCAAACTGCCTCGCAAAGCGCAAGAAGCGTTGCCGGTTCCCCGTTAGTGTTGGTCGTGGGCGAGGGGCGAGGGGGCGAGGGGTCATTCTGACACTTTGACACTTTCGGTGTGTGTGCTGGACCGGATGATTGGCGGTACGAGCTTTGCGAATGCGATCTTCCCAAGCTTGAAGTCGTTCCGTGACCCTCCTGAGGCGGGCAGGCACCCGATCCTCGGAAGCGATTTTGGCCGGAAGATGACTACAGGGATGTAGGAATCCATAACGGTTGCCACGGCTGTTGTCGGTGCTATTGTTAAAACGCCTTTCGCAACGGTAGAATTCGCCTGCGGATTTTTGATTGCCTTGTTCTGGTTTATGTTTGCCATTCTGATTGAGAGGTGAGATAAAATGACTCCCTTAACAATTGTTTTCCTCGCGCTGGGGATCCCGGCGGTTTTGCTTCTCGCATGGGTCCTGCTGTTCGATCGTAAAGCCCGACAACCCTAGGAGGGCGAGGGGTCATTCTGACACTTTGACACTTTCGGCGTGTGTGTTGGAACGGATGATTGGCGGTACGAGCTTTGCGAATGCGATCTTCCCAAGCTTGAAGTCGTCCCGTGACCCTCCTGAGGCGGGCAGGCACCCGATCCTCGGAAGCGATTTTGGCCGGAAGATGACTACAGGGATGTAGGAATCCCGCGGGAGCCTGCTTGATGAGCAGGGTGGAGTTGCCATGGAAGGCGGCGCGGGATGGTCAGTTTGTATTACACGTTCTAAGACTGAATTAGCCGCAGGGCGCGCTAACACAAAAGCGCCCGGTGGCTTGATAGGCTAAAAGGAAATTTTAGGCGCTTCTTCACCTTAAAGAGGCCCTTTCAACCCTGCGTGGGCTAACCAAAGCCCGCGCGGGGTTTTTTTTATGGTATAATATCGAGAGTGGAGAATTTGCAGCACGGAAGACACGGCCCATTTCAGAGATATCTTGATCGAACGCAATATCAATCCTGAATGGGTGGATCGGGCGATCCGGGATCCGGACAGGGTCGAAGAACATGACGGTGGAACCCGGCATTTCATCAAGAGGATACAGGAGTTCGAGAACCGATGGTTGAGGGCAGTCGTGAACGAGTCGACGACGCCCCACAAGCGCGTCACGGCGTTTTTTGACCGCCGAATGGGGAGGCCGACAGTCATGAAAATCAAAGTGGACAAAAACAGCGATGCTCTCTACTTCCGGCTTGACGAAAGCCGCATTGTTGAATCGGAGGAGATTCGCCCCGGCGTGGTTCTGGATTATGACAAGGACAACCGGGTGGTCGGTGTTGAGTTCCTCGGAATTTCAAAGCGAGCCACGCCGACCGAATTGTCCTCCCTGCAGTTCCAGACATTGTGACATTGCCGAAACGGCGAAACGGATTTGGGCCCGATCCATCCATGGATCAAGATCGTCAGTCCGTATTACACGTTCTAAACCGTAGGGGCGAGGTAACCTCGCCCGCACAAACTCGAATAATCGGCGTCCGCCGACAAAGGCGGACCCTTTCAACCCCGCTTGTGGTCACCAAACTGTGCGCGGGGTTTTTTTAGGGAGGATTGAATTTATGGCTCGAATTTCAGTTGATCGGGTTGCCCTGTCGGCTATTTGCAAAAGGTATCACATTCATAAATTGGCCTTTTTTGGATCTGTCCTTCGCGATGACTTTGGACCGCACAGCGATGTCGACGTGCTGGTCGAGTTTGAGCCGGGTCACGTTCCGGGTCTGGCCTTTTTTTCCATCGAGCAGGAGTTGACCGGCCTTATCGGGCGCAGGGTCGATCTGAACACCAAAAATTTTTTGAGTCCCTATTTCAGAGATGAGGTTCTCTCCGAGGCCGAGGTGCAGTATGTCGCGGCGTGATCCAACCGTTTCGTTGCGTCATATGCTGGATCATGCACGGGAGGCGGCGGACATGATTCGAGGCAAGACGCGGCCTGATCTCGATACGGACAGGAAACTAAACCTGGCGATTGTTCGACTCGTGGATATCATCGGTGAAGCGGCTTCCCGAATTCCCAAAGAGGAGCAACGTTGCTTTCCGGATATTTCGTGGCCCGGCATAATCAGCATGCGAAATCGTCTGATTCACGGATATGACATCGTCGATTTTGATGTTCTCTGGACCATTCTCACGACAGATCTGCCGCCCTTAATCACTTCTCTGGAAAAAACGCTTCCGCCGGAAAATTCAGTCGGTGGTACTTCCGGGCTTGAAGTCGTTCCGTGACCCTCCTGAGGCGGGCAGGCACCCGATCCTCTCGTGACAAAAGGCAGTCACCGCCAATATAAGCATCACGTCAAATCAGGACGGGTTACAATCGCAGGGCAACCGAGCGATGATTTGGCTCCCGGAACGCTGAACAGCGTTTTGAAACAGGCAGGATTGAAAGAGGTGAAATGAGATGTATCGTTTCCTGGTTGTCATCGAAAAGGCGAATGGAAATTATTCGGCATATTCTCCTGATCTACCGGGATGTATTGCGACGGGCTCGACCCGTGAGGATGCCGAACAAAACATGCATAAGGCGGTCGGAATGCATGTCCACGGTCTTCTGGAAGACAGATTGTCCATTCCGGAACCGTCTTCGTTTGCGGAATACGTGGTGATTCCGGGAAGCGAGGGAAGCGAGGGGTCATTCTGACACTTTGACACTTTCGGGGTGTGTGTGTTGGATCGGTGGCTTGACAGGCTAAAAGGAAAATTCAGGCGTCCGTCTCAGGCGGACCCTTTCAATTCTGTCTTGGCTAACCAAAGCTGCGACAGGTTTTTTTTCTTGACGCCAACCTTTCTTCGGCGGTACACTGATTCGATGATGAAACGGTACACGGTTGTGATCGAACGAGATGAGGATGGATTCTATGTTGCGACCTGCCCGGCTTTCCGGGGTGTTTTACCCAGGGGAAAACATATCGGCAGGCCATGGGACGGGTTCGGAGTCTGATCCGAATTTTTGCCGCCATCCGCCGGAAAGAAGATGGAGAACTTCCGGAAGAAGTTGGCGTGGAGCACGTGAACGTTGGCGCTTCTTAGGCCTTTAAAGCAGCGCGTGGTAGCCCAGATTCTCAGAAGACTTGATTTCAAGTTGGATCGAACTCAAAAGGGTCCACATGAAATTTATCGCCGGGAGTCCGACGGAAAAACAGTTCCCCTTCTTCCCCGTCATCCCTCCGAAAAAGGCGCTGGACAGGATACTGCGGGCCGCCAAAAATGGTGTGGACATCAACAACGTCGACACGGCCGTCAAATTGTTTTTTGTGAACCGGCTCCGCGAGAATGGGTCAAGATGGTCCCGCCTTGTCGACCGCGGACCCCGGACCGCAGTGCGTCCCTTAAAATGGCGCCGTTTGTATTGACTTTGCACTACAACTTCCGCATAATCCCGTTGTGAAGATCATCATAAATGCTTATAGTGCCGAGTACATCTTAAAACACGGTGTACGGCCGGAAGAGGTTCATGAAATCGCCGCGGACCCCGGAAGAGTCGATTCACGTTTGAAGCGCATTCGTTCCGTGATGTTCGGAATAACGGTTGACGGCTGGTATCTGAAAGTGATTCTGAAAAAAACAAAAAAAGGACTTGAACTGCGATCGGCGTGGGATATGGAAGAGTCCGAGATAGAAACGTATAAGAGAAACAGAAAAATCAGGAGGCAAAATGGCGAAGAAAAAGAAACTCCCTGACTTCGATAAAATGACGGACGAGGAGGAGGGGGAGTGGTTCAAAACCCATGACCTCACAAGATATATCGATGAGACCGATATCATTCATCTCGATATCGATCCTCCTGGCAAGGGTGTCCTTCAGCTTCGCCTGTCCAACCGCGTGATTCGAAAACTCGAACGCCTGGCTCGCGAAAATGGACTTCGCGGGAAATCCACTTTGGCCGGCATGGTATTGACCAACTACGTCGACAAGGCCGCATAAAAACAATTTTCGCCCGGCGTCCAAAAGAAAAGGAAAAGGGGTCATTCTGACACTTTGACACTTTCGGCGTGTGTGCGCTGGACCGGCTGATTGGCTGTCATCCGCAGGAGTTTATAGTCGGTGAGAGAGAAAAAAATCCCCCAGCGGTTTTGGCCGCCGGGGGTACCTTTAATTACGGTGGAGTGGGGGTGAGGTATCTGTTTAGTTATCTTATCGGCGGCGCCGGGTCGGACTTTAAATTTAATTTGAATTTTCCCGCCATCAAAGTTAGATTTGGGGTATGAGTGCGGTAGTGGGGGAGAGAGTCTGGCTTGACGAGGAGGAAGTTCTTCGTGATCAGCTTCTGCAGATGCGCGAAGAATACGGGGCCACATCCTTAAAAGTTTCGACCGAAGACGCGGGGATGAGTTACGAGGAGATTCGGACTGTCCACCGGCTGTTTCACGACATATTGCCGATCCAGGCGAAGATCGGCGGGGTGGAGGCCCGGCAGGATATGCGGGCCATGGTGGATATCGGGTGCCGCGCGATCATCGGGCCCATGATCGAATCGAGTTATTCCCTCCAAAAATTCATCGAGAGCCTCAAGCAGGAGCTGGGCGAGAAGCCGTATGCCTTTATCGGAAAACAGATCAACATCGAGACCGAGACCGCCTGCCGGAATCTCGACAAGATTTTCGCGCGTCCCGAAATCGCCGAGATCACGCAGATCACCGTCGGCCGGACAGACCTCTGCCGGTCGATGGGGCGTGAGCCGAACCATCACGAAGTGATGCGGCGCGTGGCGGAGGTCGTGTCGGCTGCGAAGGAGCGGAACATTCCGGTGTCGGTGGGCGGCCGGATCACGCCGAAAGACGCGGTGCGGCTCATGGAAGTATGCGCGCCGACGCGGCTCAACACGCGTGACGTGGGGCTGGACCCGAACCTGTGCCAAAATCTCGAAGAGGCGGTCCAGCGGATGCTGGATTTTGAGATCGCGGTTCTCGAACACCAGAAACTTTTCGGCCGCCGCGCGATCACGTCCCTGACCAACCGGATCGGCACGCTCAGAGGGCGGAAGAACAGATAGGAAGAAGACTGAAGAAGACTGAAGAAGGCTGGAGAAGACTGAAGAAGTCTGAAGAAGGCTGGAGAAGCGGGGAGAAGATGGACACCCTTCTGATTATCGGGGCCGGGGTGATGCAGGCTCCGGCGATCCGCATTGCGCGAGAGATGGGATTTCGGACGGTCGTGACGGACTACAATCCGCACGCGCAGGGCATGTTGATGGCGGACGTGCCGATGGTCATGAGCACGCGGGACGTTCAGGGCACGGTGCGTGTCGCGCGCGAAATCCATGAAACTTATCCGATCAGCGGTTGTATCACCGTCGGCACCGACGCGAGCGTCACTGTCGCGGCCGTCTGCGAAGCGCTGGGATTACCGGGTATCCGGACGGACGCGGCTGAGCGCGCGACCGACAAAATCAAAATGCGCCGGGCGTTTCGGGCGTCGGGCGTTCCGTCGCCGGGGTTTTGCGGTGTGTGGACGATGGCGGAAGCCGAGGAGGCGCTGAAGGAAATCGGATTGCCGGCGGTGATCAAGCCGGCGGACAACATGGGCGCGCGCGGCGTGAAAAAAATATCGAAAGACTGGGAGCTTGAGGCCGGGTTTCGCGAGGCGAAGGCGGCGTCGACGTCGGGCGGCGTCATCATCGAAGAATACATGCCGGGTGAAGAGCTCTCGATCGACGTGTTGATCCACGCCGGCCGCCCGCTGTTCAGCGCCGTGGCCGACCGGATGATCAAGTATCCTCCCTACTTCGTCGAAATCGGCCACATCCTGCCTTCGAACAAACCCAAAGACATTCAGCGCGCCGCGGTCGATCTGACGATGCGGGGATGTGAGGCTCTGGGGATCACGACGGGAGCCGCGAAGTCCGACATCCGGCTGACGCCGAAGGGTCCGATGATCGGGGAGCTGGCGGCGCGCCTGTCGGGCGGGTTCATGTCGGGCTGGACGTGTCCGGCCGCGACCGGCGTCGAAATCATCCGAAGCGCGATCGAGATCGCGACAGGCCGGACTCCGACGCCCATTCGTCCGACCAACCACAAAGTTTCTGTCGAGCGGTCGATCATTCCGATGCCGGGCCGGGTGGTGTCGGTATCGGGCGAGGAGGACGTCCGCAAGATGCCGGGCGTGGTGGCGCTGTTCGTGGACGTCAAGGAGGGTGACGTGGTGGCGGCGCCGAAATCCAATCTCGACAAAGCCGGGCATGTGGTCGTTGTCGGGCCGGACCGGGAGGCGGCGCTGAATCTGGCGGAGGAGGCGCTGACGAAAATCCGGATCGAAATCGGCGCGCCGAGTTTCACGAACTGGGATGACGTCCGGTCGGCCGCCTCAAAAAATTTCGGGTCGGTCTGTCGGGCGTGCCGGGAATGCGACGGGAATGTCTGCGCCGGCTGGGTACCGGGCGTCGGCGGCGTGGGAACCGGAACGACGTTCAAGGACAATTTCAAAGCGTGGCGGCAGATGCGTCTGCGGTTGAGAACGATTCATTCCGTGAAGGAAGTTGACCCGTCGATCCAGCTTTTCGGCCGAACGCTGGCGCATCCGATTCTGGCCGCGCCGATGACGGGCACGAGCACGAACATGGGCGGCGTTCTGACGGAGGACGAGTTCACGGAATATTTCATCCGCGGCATGGCCGAGACCGGATCGATTCCGATGGTCGGCGACGGCGCGTCGATCAACAAATATCAGATCATTCTGGACGCGGCCGCGCGCCATGACGGCTGGGCGATTCCGATTTTCAAACCGCGCGTGGACGAGGAGGAACTCCGTCGGCGGTTCGATCTGGCGCGGGATGTGGGATGTCCGGCGATGGGGATGGACGTCGATGCGGCGAATTTCATCACAATGCAAAAAAAGGGCGTGGCTGTCGAAACCAAAACGCCGGCCCAGCTTCGGGACTACATCTCGTACGCCGGCCGGCCGTTCATTTTGAAAGGCATCATGACGCCGGACCAGGCCGAGCTTGCGGTCGAGGTTGGCGCATCCGCGATTGTCGTGTCGAACCACGGCGGCCGGGTTCTGGATTTCATGCCGTCGACCGCGTCGGTATTGCCGGGGATTGCGTCGGCCGTGAAAGGCCGTCTGACCGTGTTTGTGGACGGCGGGATCCGGACGGGCGACGAGGTGTTAAAGGCGCTGGCGCTGGGGGCGGATGCCGTGCTGGTCGGCCGGCCGCTCATGATCGCCGCAGTGGGCGCCAAGGCCGAGGGCGTGAGTCTGTACGTCAAGCGGATGGAAAAAGAATTAAAAAAAGCGATGTTGTTGACGGGGTGCGCGCGCGTATCGGACGCGTCACCTGAAATACTGCAGATGAATTAAAAAATAGCCACACACAGACAATCACAGACAATCACACCTGCCTGCCGGCAGGCAGGGACACAGACAGGCTTGACGGAAAAGATGTGTGGAAGGCTGTGCGTGCGGATGAATTAAAAAATAGCCACACACAGACTCGCACCGGCACTCACAGAACCCCGCACTTTTTTCTGTGATGTCTGTCCGTGTTGGTGGACGTCTGTGATTGTCTGTGAGTGGCTATTTTATTAACCCTTCCAGTTCAGGAATTCCTCGATGGTTTTGCATTGCAGGGCCGCGTTGTGAGTTTTTTCAAAATCCATGGTTGATGTTTCCAATCGGCCGTAGGTGTGGCCGGAGCAGACGGTGAGGTGTCCGGGCAGGCCGCGGATGCGCTGAAGGGAAGCGGCCATGTCCCGGGGGCCATCGCCGTAGAGGTCGACGCGGCCGCAGTTTTCGCCGGCGAAGAGTGTGTCGCCGAAGAAGGCGTGGTCATCCGCGATATACGTCACGCTGCCGGGCGTGTGGCCGGGCGTGTGCATGCACCGGATTTCGATTTCGCCCAGGAGCAGCATGTCGCCGTCCTTGACGGCGTGCGTTTTGGATTTGGGCGCGGGGATGCGTTCGAGTTCGTGGCAGACGGCTTTTGCGTTTGGAAACTGATTCAAGAGATCGGAGACGAGATTCACATGATCGCCGTGTCCGTGGGTGCAGAGGAGGATCCGCAGGTCGCCCCGCGCCGCCCGAAGTTCGCGTGTGAGCGTGTCGAGTTCCCAGGCGGGATCGACGATCGCCGCCTCGCGCGTTTTTTCGCAGACGATGAGGTAACTGCGGTTCATCATCGGCCCGACGGGAATTTGTTTGACGATCATGCCCGCAAGAATACAGGATTTAGAAGGCAGAAGCCAGAAGGCGGGAGAAAAAAGAGCGGCGGGTGTGATAGACTTGCGGGCGGGATGAGAGATGAGATCAAGGGAATTCGGCCGCCATCAAATCCGGCGGCAATAAAAGATGCGCTGGACGATATTGCGCGGATACGGGGCCGGCCGCTGGTTTATCCGTTCATCGGATCGGGCCGGGGGAGGGGGGCGCTGGTCGAATTGGCGGATGGAAGTGTGAAATGGGATTGGATCACGTCGATCGGGACGCATTTTTTCGGCCATGGCGATCCGGAGATGACGCGCGCGGTGCTGACGGTCGCGTCGGCCGACGTGCCGATTCAGGGGCATCTTCAGCCCAATGGCGAGTACGTCGAATTTTTGCGTGCGGTTTCGTCCATCGCGCCGGGGCGGTGCAAACACGTGTGGCCGTCGATGAGCGGGACGATGGCGAACGAAAACGCGCTGAAAATCATCCGTCAGCGTCATGCGCCCGCGTTTCGCGTGCTGGCGTTTGAGAACGCGTTCGCGGGCCGAAGCGCCCTCATGTCGGAAATCAGCGGCAGCGCGGCGAACAAAAAAGGCCAGCCGGACATGGGTCAGGCGCATCCTGTTCCGTTTTACGACCCGGCCGATGCGTCGTCGGTGGATCGGACGGTCGCGGCGATGGACGATGCATTCAAAAAACATCCGGGCGAGTTTTGCGCGATGCATGTCGAGCTGGTGCAGGGTGAGGGCGGATTTCGGGACGCGCCTCGTGAATTTTTTCAGGCCGTGTTTGAGAGATGCCGCCGGGAGAGGGTGGCGGTCTGGGTCGACGAAATACAGACGTTCGGCAGGATTGGCGAATATTTCATGTTGACGCGTCTTGGGTTGGAGGAATGGGCGGACGTTGTTACGATCGGCAAGATGTTGTGCGGTAGCGCCGTTTTGTTTTCATCCGAATATAATCCGGATCCTGGCCTCGTGTCGGGAACATTCGCCGGATACACGGCGGGTCTTGCGCTTGGCGCTCACGTGATCCGCAGGCTTCGGGCCGACGGGCTGATCGGACTTCAGGGGAAAATCCGCGCGTTGGAACGGGCCGTGTCCGAACGTCTGCAAGTCTGGAAATCCGATCGTCTCATCCGGGATTACACGGCGGTCGGCGCAATGGCGGCGTTCACGCCGATCGAGCCGGATCTGGATTCGATCCGGAGTATGGTCCGGAAAATTTTCGACGCGGGCGTGTGCGTCTATTACACCGGCCATGGCCCGTACCGGATCCGGGTGCTGTTGCCGGGCGGGTGTATGTCGACGGACGAGTTGAAGGAGGGGTTTGACATCATGGAGCGATGCCTGTGACGGGATTCGATTTCTGGGCGGCGTGCAAGGCGGCGATTGCGATCGACTCGACGACGAAGCACGGCAACGCCGAGTACGTCGATTTTTTAAAAAAAATTCTGGAACCACTGGATCTGAAGGTCCGGACGCAGGCGGTCGACGCGGACGGATATCGCGGCCTGAATCTGATCGGCGAGAAGGGCGCGGGTCCGGACGTGGTTTTGTTCGACACGCACCTGGACACCGTGTCGCCGGGCGATCCGGCGCTCTGGACGCAAACCGGCGGCGATCCGTTCCGGGCGGTCATCGAAGACGGAAAAATTTTCGGATTGGGCGCGGTCGACGTCAAGCTCGATTTTTTGTGCAAGCTCAAGGCGCTGGAAAAATACGCCGGCAAACGATTTCGAAACCGTTTCATTCTGCTCGGAACGTTTGCCGAAGAGGTCGGGCTTCTGGGCGCGCAGGCGTTTTTAGAGGGGCATCCGGACCAGCAGATCGATTTCGCGCTGATCGGCGAGCCGACAAGTTTGAAGCTGGTGAACCGGCACAAGGGCCGGGCGTGTTATGAGTTCAGAATTCCGGCCGGTTCCGGGGACACAAAAACATTTTCCGAAACAGTCACAATCGAATTTCAGGGCGAGTCGGTGCATTCGAGCACTCCCGCCAAGGGTGTGAACGCCGTCGAGATCGCGATGGATGCGCTGGCGGCATTGCCGGTCCAGCCGGAATTTTTTTCCATCGAGGGCGGGCACCTCATGAACATCGTTCCCGAGAGCTGTCGGATCGTCCTGCCCGCGGGGATTACGGGACTGGATCGCCTGTCCGCCCGCGCGTCAGTGAAACCAACAGGCGCGAAGCGGCTCATTCGTTCATCCGGCGCATTGGCGTTTTGGGCCGCGGCGCGGGAAGTCGGCCGGCGGCTGGCGTCGGGCACGACGTGGGTGTGGGTCACGGCAAAAACGGCCGATGACGCATTCGTGTTCGAATTCGACAGCCGGTTCTGGGAGGACGCCGAGTCGGTGACGGAGCAGAACTTGGCTGGCCTGCCGCCCGCGAACTGCCGGACGATCCGCAAGACCCCGTCATTTTTCGAGACGAGCACGGCCTGGTACGTCGAAGGCCTTTGCGGCGCGCTCGAAGAGGTGGGTGTGCATGCGGAGTTTGCAAGCAAGGAAGCGTCAACGGAAGCGGCGTTGTTCGGGCATCGATGCACGACGCTGGTGTTCGGTCCGGGCCCTTCGGAAAAAAACGCGCACCGGCCCAACGAATATAATTTTGTCAGCGAGATCGAAACGGCGATCCGCGCCTACGAGTCGATTTTGCGCCGGCTGGTTCTCGCGCCGAATCAATGAAACGGATGACCGGCCGGATGAAGGTCCGCCTGAGGCGGACGCGAAGTCCGGGGATGGCCGGGAGCGGGACGGACTGGCTGATCCGGCAGGCCCGGCCGGAGGACATCAAGGATCTTCTCAAACTGGCCCGGCGGCTCGATTCGGTCAATCTTCCGGCCGATGAGCCGGCGATTTCGGGGCTGATTCACAAGTCGCGGGAATCGTTCGCGAGCCGCAGCCGGGAAATCGTCCACAGCCAGTTTTTGTTCGTCATCGAGAATGCCGCCACGGGTGAAGTCGTCGGCTCGTCGCAGATTCTGGACAAGCATGGAATCGTCAACCGGCCGCACATCGGGTTCAAGCTGGTGCAAGTCGAAAAATCGAGCCGGACGATGAACCGGTCGTTCACGCACACGTGTATGAAACTCGAATGGAATTCCGAAGGCATCACCGAAATCGGCGGCCTCATCGTGGCCGACCGGTACCGGTCGCATCCGGACAAGTTAGGCAAGCTGATTTCCTACGCCCGGTTTCTTTACATGTCGATGTGGCCCGAAAAATTCCGGTCCGAAGTCCTCGCGGAGCTTTTGCCGCCTCTGGACAAACACGGCGATTCTCTTTTCTGGGAATACGTCGGGAAAAAATTCACCGGCATGTCGTACAAAGAGGCGAACGCAACCTGCCGGACAAACGCCGAGTTCATGTTTTCGCTTTTCCCTCACACGCTGATCTACGCGACCATCCTGCCGGAAAAAGTCCAGAAACTGATCGGCGCGGTCCATCCGGACACGCAGCCCGTGCCGCGGATGCTGGAATCGATCGGATTCCGATTTACCGGAGAAGTATGCCCGTTTGATGGCGGGCCGCATTACCGCGCGAAGATGGCTGAGATCACGCTGTTGAAAAAATGCCGGCCGATGGCGGTTGTCTTTGGCGATCCGGTCGCGGATGCTCCGCAGTCGCTCGTGGCGCATGACGACGCGGGTGAATTTCGCGCGGCGGTTTTGCCTGTCGCCCCGGCGTCGCCGAGCGTGGGTGTCAGCCCATCCACGGCGAAACTTCTTGGCGTGCGCCGCGGCCAGCATGTTCATGTACTGCCGTTGAAATGATCCGGGGTCGGATCCGGCTGGTCGATCCGGCGGACCGGCGCCGGGTGACGGGAACGTACGGCTGGAGTGAATCGGCCGCGGACGACGCCGTCGAACGCGCCCGCCGGGCGTTCGCGTCCTGGTCAGGCCTGACCCTCGCGCGCCGGATCGAAATTCTGCGTCGGTTTCGCCGCGTCCTCGCCGGCCGCGCGGGCGATCTGGCCGAGCAGATCACGCGGGACACCGGCAAGGCGATCACGGAAGCGCGGGAGGAAGCCGCGCTGTTGCTTTCAAAAATCGACATCACGATCGAGCACGGCGCCCGGGAGATCGCCCGAATCGACGCAGGTCCGTCCGCTTACGGACTGTTTCGTCCATACGGAGTGGCGGCCGTTCTCGGGCCGTTCAATTTCCCCCTGCATCTTGCGCATGGTCACATCATCCCCGCCCTGGCGGCGGGCAACACAGTGGTCTTCAAACCGTCGGACAAGGCCTGCGGCGCCGGCGCGCTGTATGCGAGGTGCGTTCGGGCCGCGAATTTGCCGCCGGGCGTGTTTAATCTGGTTCAGGGGCCGGGATCGATCGGCGCGCGGTTGGCGGCGCACCCGGATGTGCCGCTGGTGATGTTCACGGGATCGTACCGCGTCGGGCGGGATCTCAAGCGCCGGACGTTGAACCAACCCGACAAAGTTCTGGCGCTGGAAATGGGCGGAAAGAACGCGGCGATCATTTGCGCGGACGCGGATTTGGCGGGTGCGGCCGCCGAATGCGCGCGATCGGCGTACGCGACAGCGGGCCAGCGCTGTACGTCGACGTCACGGATATTTGCTCATCCGCGCGTGATCGACGAATTTTGCAAAAAATTTTCGGCGGCTGTGCGCGCCCTGCGGGTTGGCGATCCGCGCGATCCCGGCGTTTTTTGCGGTCCGCTGATAACGGAAGAGGCCGTCCGGCGCGCCGAAATCGCCCTCCGTGAAGCCCGGCGTCTCGGCGGCGAACCGATCCTCGCCGGCGGTCGAATCGTTCCGTTTCACGGAAATTTTGTGGCGTTGTCAGCGCATCGATTTTCAACGTATCCGGGCGCGCATCGATACACGACGGAAGAATTGTTCGTGCCGGAGACCGGCATTTATCCGGCGCGGGATCCGGACGAGGCGATCGAGCTGGCCGAGAGCGTCGACTACAGCCTCGCGCTGTCGGTGTTCACGCGTCGCCGGTCGAATTTCGATCGAGTGCTGGCCCGTTCGACGCATGGCGTGGTGAATTGGAACATCGGGACGATCGGCGCATCGGGCCGCCTGCCGTTTGGCGGCCGAAAGCGCAGCGGCAACGCGCGTCCTGCCGGACTGTATGCGATCAGAAATTGCGTGTACCCGGCGGCGGTCAGGGTCAAATGAGCGCCGTTGTGATGGGTGATCCCGGTGCGTTTGAAATTCTGCACGGGTCGAACCCGCACACGCGGAATTTATGGGGGATGCGAAAGAGCGTGAACCGGTCGCAGGCGGCGGTTCAATGGAAAACTTTCGCCGAACAACTTCGGGCCGCCGGCGTTCAGGTTCACGTCATGCCGGCCGTGCCGGACTGTCCGGGTCTGGTGTATCCGGCAAACGCCGGAATTATCGCGGCCGGATGTTTTTATCCATCGAATTTGCTGCCGTCGCGCGCATCCGAGCGTCCGCACTACGAGGAATTTTTTGTCCGTCTTGGATTTTCGGTAAAGCCGTTTGGCGGCGGGATGATCCCGTTCGAAGGTGAAGCCGATTTTTTTCCGTGGGGCGGACGGACGATTTTTACACACGGCCGAATCGAGCGCCAGCGATTGACGCCATCGTGGCGGTTTCCGTTTTACAGGCGCGTTTATGGATTCCGATCCGACGTGGCCGCGCTGGATGAACTTCGCAAGATCGTCCCGTCGCGCGAAATTCTGGCCCTCGAGCTCTGCGACGAGCGGTATTATCACGGCGACACGTGCCTGTGCTCGTTCGGCCCGCGCCGGGAATTTCTGATGGCATACATGCCGGCGCTGACCGGCCCCTCGCGCGAAACTCTGAACCGCGTCGCGGCCGACAAGCTAATTGAGATGGGGGAGGCGGACGCCGCCGTGTACGCGGCGAATTCGTTCGCGGCGACGATCCGGGGCGCGCCGCACCTCTTCATGCCTGAACAGGCGTCGGGAGAATTAAAACGCCGGATAACGGATTTGGGCGTGACCCTCGTCGAAATTTCCGTGTCGGAATTTCTGAAAAAAGGCGGCGGGTCGGTGAAGTGCATGGTGTTTGATCTCGGGGAGACATGAAAAAGAGAACCGAAAAATCAGCCACAGACGAACGCAGACAGACGCGGACCACCACAGACAGGATGATGGGTTTGAGAATGATATTTACCGGATTGACGATCGTGCTTGTTTTTTTCGCGCGGGGCGGGTGGTGCGATATTCTGTTCAAAGATGATTTTGAAACGAACACGATCGCCAACCGGGAAATCTACGATACCCTCGGCACGCCGATGGCGGCCGATGCCGGCAGTCTGAAATTTTTATACTCCATCACGCATGCGTCATCCGCCACCGGGTTGGAGTGTACCCTGCCGATTGCGCCCGATGCGCCGGATGAGCGCGAGATTGAAATGAATTTTCTCGGAGGCGGGTCGGACATGTCCAACTCGCTGTTCATTTGTTACGCCTGCGGCCCTGGCGCGGGGATGTCTCTGCCGGTGATGCCGGCCGGAAACCTGCCCAATTCGCGGACCGGATACATCATCCGGTTCATCCGGCACGGTGACGCGACCAACGAAGTGAAATTTTACAGAAATGACAGCGGGACAGCGGTCGAATTGGCCAACGAGACCGGCCTTCCTTCCAATCCCATCAAAACGCTCCGCAAAGTCGTCATCGTGCATCAAAAATCGGGGGAACACATGATCCGCGCCGAGTTTGACACCGGAATCCGGTTGGCGCGCAGTTTCGAATTTTCGGACAGCACGTATCCGCCCAACAACATTCAGCGCGGTCTGGAATTGATCGCCAAAGGTCACGTCAGCACGTCTCTGTTGGCGGAACTCCGCACCGACACATGGATCGTTTCAGATCGCTGGCTCCCAGCTGGAGAACCGCTGCAGAAATAGTGGTTGCGGGGAACGTGCAGTATGATACACTATCGCTTCAGAAGGGTGGGTGGTTGTGAAAACGAAGTACGTCATCATTGTACCGGACGGCATGGCGGATCGTCCTGTCCCGTCGCTTGGCAATAAAACTCCTCTCGAATCAGCGAAAACTCCGGGATTTGATCGGATGGCTCGTGAGGGTATCGTCGGGTTGGCCCGAACGGTGCCCAAAGGCGTGACGCCGGGCAGTGACGCCGCCAATCTCGCA
>JAHFCY010000040.1:0-13433 GCA_023249255.1 Candidatus Lindowiibacteriota bacterium
AACGGCAGCCGCGAAAACCTTTGGCTGGAATCCTCCTTGAAACGATTTGCCAACATCCACCCCGCCAGCCAGTCCTGCCGTCAACGTCCCACCCACAAAAGACGCAAGTATATCCCTGCCATTGGCCCCAAAGGCCGCACTGACCCCCGCTTGGCCTACTCCTACTGCTATCGCTCCAGCAAATCCGGTCAGCGCACCTGCCGTTGTCGCGACGGTGACGCCGATCGCGCTGCCTATACTCGATATCAGCGGGGCCAGCGCATACGGCGCGACAATGGCCACCACCACGGACGCAACGACCTGCAAGGCCACTTTGAGAATCTCCCTATGATCCTGCGCCCACGACTTCACGTCACGAGTCTCATCCCTCACCCAATCGGTAAATCTCTTGAACAAACCCCGCATCCCGGAGGGATCCATGAAATTGATCGGATTATTGACGGTGTAGACGTATTTGTTCAGCGACGGCGGGTTCAGCAAGTCTCCCTGATCCGGATCGTGGCTCATGAACCTCCCGATGCTCGCCTGATAAAACCTCGCCCGGTAGTACATCAGGCCTTGGGGGTTTTCGAGCTGGCGGCCGGTGAACGTATACGGATTTCGGTTCGGATATTCGCCCGACACTTTGCGCAATTTGCCGAATGCGCTGTACGCGTATTCGATGGTCTTCGAACCGCTTGCCATGTTCGTCACAAAGCGGACGCTCTGAATCGCGTCTTGATGGTAGGCGAGACTCGTTTTCTTCGGATCGTTCGCGTCAAAGGCCGGATCGACGTATTCCGTCTGACCCACCACTTCGTCCACCGTCTGGCCGTGCAAAAAGTCGCGCTCCACACGGTTCGTGCCGTCGTTTACTTCCGCGATCGTGTTGTCCCCGTCCTGCACCAAGCGCATCGTCAAATCTCCAACGCCACGCGCGACCCGCCGACCGAAGGCATCGTAGTCGTACCGAAACGGCGAGTTCGGCGGGGCGTTCGCGCCCATGACGTGCGTCAGCCGGTCCAAGGGATCGTACGCGTACGTCGTCACGTCCGCACCCGACGCCTCCGACACCATGTTTCCACGCGCGTCGTAGGTGAAATCCCGCACGATCGGTGTCGACACGCGGCTCGACGTCGCACTCACCCGCGTTAACTCGTTTCTCCCGCTGTAGGCGTAAACCTCCTGCGTGTCGTTGTCGACCACGTTCTTTAGACGGTTCCCAAACTCGTCGTATTCAAACGCCTCGCTCCCCCCGTCCGCGTACGACACATGCGTCAGACGGTAAATGTCGTCATACGTGTACTTCTCCACCCCGCCCGCTTCCGTCTTCGCCGTCCGATTCCCCACTCGATCATAGTCGTATTTCACAAAATCGATCTTTTGATTCTGGTTATTGAACGTATTTTGTTCGATCAGTCGGTACACTTGGTCGTAGTTGTAGTTCGTAAACGTCTTGTCCGGATTCGTCCTCTGCACGATCCGCGACATCTTGTCGTAGCGGTATTTGACACCGATGCCCGAATTAGGATTTGTGATTGCGGCCACGCGGCCGAAATTATCGAAACTGTAATTGGCTTCGATCCTCTGAAACCCCTGCGGCACCGGCTCGTCCAAGGTCATCTTGGCGCGACGCGACGAGGCGTCGTACTCGTATTTCAAATCCGACAAGGGCGTGGCCGAGAGAAGCTGTTTCTGCCGGCGCTCTCGGGAGAGGCGACCGAACATGTCGTAATCCCGAAGCGTCACGCCGGTCGAGTCGAAGGCCTGCGCCACGTTTCCAGATAGATCATATTCGAAAGCCTGCGCCGTCTTGCCGTCCACCGTGACTTTAGCGGCGAGATTGAGCAGAGTGATCGTCCGCCGCAGTAGCGACCCGTCCGGGCGGGCGACTTCGACGAGATTGCCGTTTTTGTCGTAATCATACGTGCTCACGCGGTCTCCGGCCCCCGGCGCGCCTGCGTCGATCCATCGCTCGGTCTTGAGCCGCCCGATGTCGTCGTATTCATACCGGTTCGTGTGAATCTGCCCCGTGATTTTGTAGCGTTCCTCGGTGCGGTTTCCGATCTCGTCGTAGACGTAATCGGTGGTGATTGGCGGTTTGGCGGCGTCCTTGAAATGCTGGGCGACCTGCGAAAGGCGGTTTAGGGCGTCAAAGACACGTTCGGTCTTGTTGCCCTCGGGGTCGATGAAGGCCGTTTTTGCGCCGAGATCGTCGTATGTCGTCTGGTTGGCGTTGCCGAGGACGTCGGTCGTGCGGATTCTTCGGCCGAGCGCGTCATAGGCATATTCGACGGGGCGGCCGAGCGCGTCGACCTGGCGGGCGAGGTTGCCGGCCTTGTCGTACTGGTACGCGAATGTGATGTCGTTGGAGGAAGATGAGACGCTGGCGTTGGCGTCGGCCTTGTTGAACCGCTGGACGGTTTTGATCAGCCGATCGAGGGGATCATAGACGCTCGACACGACCTCGCCCGTTGGAGAAATAAAATCGGTCCGGTTGCCGTTTTTGTCGTATTTGAAACGGGTCACGATGTCTGCGGGATGCTCGCTCGCCGGATCAAGCGTACCGACTTCGCGACGTTCGACCATGTTGCTTGCGCGGTCGTATTTGAACACGGTCGAGCGATTCAGTGGGTCCGTCTGACGGAGGATGTTTCCGGATTGATCGTATGCCGTGGTGCTTGTCCGGGTAGCCGTGGAGGGGGATCCTTCCGCGCCGGGCGCGGTTTTAAGAATCTCGATCCGGCGGATCAGGCGGTTGATCTCGTCGTACTGGAACTGGAATATGTTGCTCTCGGCATCGCGCCGTTCGGTGCGGTTGCCCACGGCGTCGTAAAAAAACTGCTCGACATTGCCCATCGGATCGGTCGTGGCGGTCAGGCGGCCAAGGTCGTCGAAGGCGAAGTGGGTCTCCAAGAAGCGGCCGGCGCGTTTGACGCGCTCGGCGGTTTTATTTCCGACGGGATCGTAATCGAATTCGGACTCGACGCCGAGCGGTTTCAGTATATTTTTCAGCCGGCCGAGGGCGTCGTAGGTGAAGGACGTAGCGTGGCTGCGCACGTCCGTCGATTGAGTCCGGTTGCCCGCCTCGTCGTATGCGAACCGTTCCGTCAGTCCCAGCGGGTCGGTCCGGGAGGTCAAGCGATTTAAACCATCGTACTCGAATGTCGTGCGGTTTCCCAAGGGGTCGAACTCGGCTGTTTTGTTGTCGGCAGCGTCGTACTCAAACGTCGTGATTTCGACGTCGAACTGGGCGAGGCGAAGCTGGGTGAGGAGCGCGAAATCCAGATTGGGTGCGTACTCTGACGGCAAGTTCAGGGCCTTGCGAACGACGCCAACGAGATTGGCGTTGAGTTTGTCGTAGACGAATCGCGTCTGGTTGCCGTTCGGAGAGATTTCGAGCGTCTTTTGGCCCCGGTCATTGTATTGAAACTGCGTGACGATGTCCTGCGTGGATACGCCGGTTGGGTCGTTGTCGATTTCGACGATTTGGGCAATGAGGCGTTTTAGGGAATCGTATTTCAGGGACGTCACCGTGCCGCGGCCATCGGTCAGGCGTGTGGGGTTTCCGACAGCGTTGTAGTCCACGCGTTCCACGATCTCGGCGTAGTCAGAGCTGGCCACGGGCCGATGGATTTCGACTTGGCGGCCCATCGCGTCGTAGACAAACGACGCCGAATGGCCGTTCTCGTCCATTTCCTGAATTTTTTGCCCGTTGGCGTCATAGACGTTTTTCCGAGTGAGCGTCTGGCCGCCGTTATGCCGGATGAGATCGGTCAGGGCGCCGAATCCATCGTAGCGAAATTCGGTCACTGCGTTTTTCGCGTCGGTGGCCTTGATCATATTGCCGGCGGCGTCGAATTCGTAGGAGACCGCATTTGCGAGCGCATCGATTTTCCGGACCAGCTTGTCCAGCGCGTTGTATTCCAAACTGCCCTTGAACCCGCGCGGGTCGATGAGGCCGGTGACGTTTCCGCGCCGGTCATAATCGATGCGGCTGGTGGAGGATTTGGTTTTGGCCAAATCGGCCCATTCGGTCATCCGCGTCAATTTGTCCTGAACATCAAAGAGGAGTTCCTTTTTGAAGCCGAGGGGGTCGGTGTATTCGACTTTGCGGGCGGCGAGACCCGAGGCGGAGAAATTATCGGTGTAGTCGAGCCGTTCAGTGATGCCGTCGGGGAAAGTCGTGACGAGTTTTCGGTCGAGCGCGTCGAGCGTAAAGCGCGTAACGGCGCCCATGGGGTCGGTGACGGCCACGACGTTGTCGCGGGCGTCGTAATCGAACTTGCGGGACAGAAAGCGGTTTTCCTCTGTGAAAAATGCGCGGATTTCGGTGAGGCGGCCGAGTCCGTCGTTGACGTTGACGATGCGGCCGCCGGCGGCGTCGATAAGTTCGACCTGATTGTTCAAGGGATCTCCGCCGACTTTCTCGCGGAAGATAATTTGTTCTTTCGTGCCGTTCGGAAATTCGGTGAGGGTCTTTCGGAAGAGGGCATCGTAGTCGAATTTGACTGTGTGGCCGAGGGCGTCGGTCTGGGCGGTCGGGAGGCCCGTGAGGAAATCGTAGTCGTTTTTGGTGATGCTAAGAAGCTTGCCGGCGGCGTCGAATTTGGAGACGGATTTGAGAAGATGGAACTGGTCGAAGAACTCGAAAACGGTGCGGTTGCCGAGGGCGTCGGTCGTTTCAACAAGCTGGCCGATGGAATTGTAGCGTTTGGTCATCCGGGAGACGGTCTTGCCGTCTCCGTCCACGACTTCGATCCGGGTCGGCTGGCCCGAAGCGGCCGGATCGAATCCTTCGTCGTCGAAGAACATGCGGGTGTGGACGGCGTCGCCGGTGATCTCGGTTACCTGATCCCTGTATTTCGGATGGAATTGGTAGAAGACGTGACTCAAAATCGTGCCGTCTGCGCCGCCTACGACGCTCATGCTCGTGAAATTGTGCAACTGCCGCTCCTCGTCGGAGGAGAACGAGCGGCGGACGAAAAAGGTGGGCGGGGCGGACGGCTGGATATTGTCGCCGATGGTGTTTATTTCGAGGATGTTGTTTCGGAATTTGTCAGAAATGAATTCCTGGCGGCGGATGACGTTGCCGAACGTGCGGCTGGCGGCGAGGTCGTCGACGAGTTCGGCTCGGATGAGCTGGCCGGAGAAGGTATCGTCCAACTCGCTGATGTAGGAAAGGACGAGTTTTCGGCGAATCTCGGATATGGTTGTGACCTGCCGGTTCTGGGCGTCTTGAAAGTCGTAAGTGTAATTCGTGACGTGCTGGTCCGGGCCGCCGGGAATCCGCGTTTGTTTGACGGCGCGGTAGGTGACAAGCGTCAGAAATGAGCGGGACTGGGTCTGGAGGACGCCGTTTTGGATGCCGGTTACGACGTTGTACTGGATCGGTTCAGAGCGTTTGAAGTCGGAATAGTCGTATCCGGTTTTGCCGCCGGTTGGATAGACTACTTCTTTAACGAACAGGCCGCGGTTGGTGTTGCGGGTGGCTTCGAATCCCTTGAACGAGTGGAACGCCTCATCGTCGGTGAGTTTTCCCTGATCGACGAGGGCATGGAGGGCGAAGCCGCGTTCGAAGAAGGCGTTGGTGAGGTCGCCGGAAAAGGTGGCGTAGAGGGATGAAAGGTTCTGGGCGAGCTCGTCGGATGCATTTTGGACGAGATTTCCGACAGGCCCCTCTCCATATTTAATAGCAAGCGAGCGGCCCATGGCGTCCTCGATGCGGGTTAAGACGGGCCAGTCGATAAGTTTGTCGGCGGCGTCGAGGAATCTGGGCTGAATCTCCGGCGCGAGACTAGCGGCATCGTTATAGAAAAACTTTTTGATAACGCGGTCGCCGAGGCGGATTTCGGTCAGCCGGTCGTCGATGTCGTAGACGAAGAGGACTTCCCTGCCGACCGTATCGAGAATTTTGGATAGCAGGGACTGCGCGGGGTAGCGGGTGCCGGGGCGGTAGGTGAAGGACATGACGTTGTTTTGGGTGCGGTCGGCGATCGTGGAAAGCCTGCCTTGTTGGTCGAACGTGTATTTGACGCCGTTTTTTTCGGTCAGTGCGAATGTGTTGTCAGGGCGACGCTCGAAGGTGAAGGTGAATCCCGGTTTTTGGAAACGGCCTTGGGCGTCGAGAACGATGGGGATGACGTTGCCGCCGACGTACGTGAGGACCGACCGGGCGGGATCGAACGAGGGGAAATCGAAGCGCCAGCCGAGGCCCAAGGGGTTGGGAACCACGCGCGACTGCGCTCGAAGGTCCGCTATCGACTGATCGAGTTGCTGGATGTCGGATTCGGAAAGGGAAAAATTATTTTCGGCGGCGAGGCGTTGGAGGTTGGCCAGAAAAATTTTCTGGGCATCGTGCAAAAATCCCAGCACGACGAGCCGGTAAAGACCTTGGTAGACCTCGTTCTGGTTGTAGACCCGGCTGATCGTAAGATCCAGTTCGCCTCGGCCCGGCAGTGTCAGGTCGGTCTGCCGGAGGACAAGGTTTCCGGAAAACGGATCGACAGATTCAATATTGTTCTGAAAAAAGTCCCGAAACGGCGTGATGCCGTCCACTTCCTCCTTCTGCAAAAACGGCGTCCTGAACTGGCTGGGGACTTTGCCTTCGGCCGCGAGCGTCGTGACGGTTGGATCGGCGAAGGCGCCGAGGTTGCCATCGCGAAATCCTGTGACGAAACGCGTATCGAGAAAATCGACGAAAATGGGCGGCGAGAGGATGTCGGCGCCCTGATCCGTCGATCTGGCGACGATCGCGTGGCGGCCATCGAAGGAGTCAATCCTGACCGCGAGGGCGAAACTGTCGGCGACATGGGAGGCCGGAACGAAGGATCCGCCATCGAGGCTGACGGAAACGGCGGATAGCGGCGCGGCAAATCCGGCGGGTTGGACGGGAACCTGGACGGTGACGCTCGCGGCTCCTGTCTTTGTGCCGTCAGCAGGAGACACAATCCGAAATCCAGCGGGACTTGGAACGACAATTTCAAAGACCTCGCCTGCGACCGCCGCTCCCGCGCGCATTACGGTGACCGTGACGGAATGGGGGCCGGCGGCGGAAAAGAGCACTCCGGTCCAGAGTTGGTTGGCGCCTTGCGTGAGCGGGCGTTCAGTGCCGCTGTCGAGAGCGTCTTTCAGCGAAACGGATGCTCCGGCGGAGAGGGCGGCATCTATCAAAAACGAGGCCTGCGGTGGAACGCCGACGGCGAGGGACGCGAATTGAATAGGAGACGCGGCCCGGGAAATGACGGTGATTGTGTATCGGATGGGCGTATCGGAAACGAAATCAATATCGAGCGGCACAGCCTCGACGACGTATGCGCCGGGGGTGTCAGCGGCGACGAACAGCGTTGACGCAATGCCCTTCTCGTCACTCACCGATTCTGGTGAAGTCACATAAGCGTCATGGGTGTCGACGGGCGCCGATTCGACGCGAAATCGAACATGCGCGCCCCGGACGGGCTTGGAGGCTTCGTCAAGGACGAGGGCGCGGAGGGGGAGAGGCGAGAGTTGTCTGGTCGTCAGAGTCTGGCCAGCGCCGGAGTTTGACGGGGTTTGGAGATGGAAGTTTGCGGCGACGGTGAAAAATTCGTCGATGCGGGCGAGGGTGTCGGTCGAGGCGAGGAAGACGCCGGCGAAGGCCAAGGGGAAGGCACACAAAAAAACCGACTGGGCGCGCAACCAAACGCGCCCAAGCCGGACAATGCCCCTCTTGCGATGCGCCCCCCTTGTGTCCGACGAATCCCCCATCCGCAACCACCCTTCAGTAGAGTATATAATGAAACCGGCTGACTTTCGATCTATCCGCTTACGAGGATTCGAAGTTCAAAAAAAAGGGTGCTCGATACGATTTCTCCTTGAGTCTATTTGCCCGTCGACAAGCCTTCTTGGGCGCGTTTTAGAGCCTCCTTGACCTGCGGAACAACCCAGGACGACGGCTGGCCCGACAAAACCGACTCGAATTCCTCAATCGCCTTCTGCCACTCCTTCTTTCGCGCGTATATTTTTCCGATTGCGTATTTGGTTTCGGCGACCAGAGCGTCACCGGGATAAAGCCGGACGAGGGCGGCGTAGGCGGTTAGCGCTTCGTCCGGGCGGTTTTTCATTACGTGCGCGTCTCCGATCCACTTCTGGGCGCGCGGGGCGAGGGCGTGGGTGGAATGTTTGGAGACAAAGTCCGTGAACCGGGTGATGGCCGTGTCGATGTCCCACTGGTAATAGAACGAGCGGGCGATTTCGTATTCCGCGCGGAGGGCGGTATCGGACGCGGGCGCTGCGGCTGCGGCGGCCTCATAGGCATGGATAGCCGTCGCATATTGGACGTTTTTGAAGGCTTTCTGCGCTTCCAGGAAAAGTTCGTCCTGGGATTTAGCAAACGCGGGGTCGGCGGTAAAGATCACCGCCGTGAGGACGGCGAGGGCGGCGCGAGAAAACGCGGACATGGATCAGAATCGCCGAAGGAGTTTCATCGAATAACCCATTTCTTGAGTACAGTAGTCGATGGCACCCTGACGCGAGGCAAACTCAGTCACGCCTCGGCTTGCGCGGATCTTCGCAAGGTCCGTATCCGATGCCCAGACCCTCACCACCAGCGTTTCGCCGCGTGGATGGTCCTTGGCCATGAACATGAAATACCCGATGCTGGTATCGTGGATGAGAAAACAGGGTAGACCTTGGGAATCGGAGATACGGCGTTCGTAGTGGCAGAGCACATAGATCGTATCGTCGGCGGAAGCCGGTGCCGCGCCAATCAGAACGCCGAGAAGAGCCGCCACCAGAACTCCGAAAGTGACGGCGGTATATATATATTTGTGTTTATTCATAAACATGCTGTTCCCCCCTTGTGTGGTTCATGCAATCGACGGACACGCCGATAGCCGGAAACTATATGTCGCGTGACATAGCTTGGATTTCTGTGATTGCGAAGACGCAGCGGTCAGACTAGAAAGACCGCCGCGTGAAATATTCAGGGCAGGATGAATCAGACAGGATTGAGAGAAAGCAAGGCACACCCCTACGGTGCGGAATTTCTTCACAGCCACCCCCTGAATATTTCTCCTTACTTCCCCCAGTTCTCGACACCCTGTTTAGCCGAATGCGGGGCCGATGTCAAGCAAAATTTTTCGTATTTGCCCGGCGACTGATGGACTCCAGAAACGGGTTCGGATTGACCACACACAAGCACCGTGGTTTTATATAGCGCATACCATGGCGAATGGCGATTTGGAGATAATGTACAAGTGTTCAATAATGTGGGGCGTTCTCATCAGTTTTTCGACTTACTATTTTTATCGCAGAATCAGCCCACCCAATTTATATGATTGGCTCGGATCTGAAAATTTCTTCGGGCGAGCAGCCAAGCAACGCTGGACGCCGGTTGCAGAGCACCTCATACCTTTGATTGCCTCGATGGTCGCTGAGTTGCCTTTTCCATTTGCTTTTCAAAATGGCTATTCACGATTCTCATGGAGCCCGATACATCATCGGCGGATATCTTTTTGTCATCTGGCTATTCCTTGCCGGTATCCAGTTTTCGTTTATTTTCATCCCGGGATACGTCGGCTGGTTAAAGCGCGAGTGGAAACTTAGAAAGTATCCGTGGGGAGAAAAAGTTTATCTTGACGATAAACTTATCACGACTGTCGGTGTCAGCGTCGTCCTGTTATTCTTTTCGTTCGGTATTGGTCTGGTGCTATTTGGTTCCGTTAGGCAATTAATGCGCGGCGACCCCTCAGCATTGAACCGACTCATATTGGAAACCGGCTCGGATGACATCAACAGGAACATTAAAAAAATCAATGAACTTCCTCATATGAGAAAGGAATATTTGGTGCAAAGTTCGGCACCACTCTTCATGCACACCAGTACAAACAGTGAAACATCGGTGCTTGCCCGTCGAGGTTCCGTGGCATACCCGATAAGGGATATTCGGCATGACTTTGGAATAAAAAACGGATTTATACCGTGTATCGTCCTTCAAGACAATACAATTTACAGGGGATGGATTCCTGTAAATGCCGTAACAAACGACCTTAGTGATACCCAACGCCGCGAGGCCTCATA
The DNA here is from genome assembly GCA_023249255.1 of Candidatus Lindowiibacteriota bacterium. Classification (GTDB taxonomy): domain Bacteria; phylum Lindowbacteria; class 2-12-FULL-62-27; order 2-12-FULL-62-27; family 2-12-FULL-62-27; genus JAHFCY01. The sequence continues at coordinate 10,039 of JAHFCY010000040.1, forward strand.
TAAAATTATGAAGGCCATCTTTTTTAGCAGGGCCCGATTCGAACATTTGATTGTGGAAATTGTTTTGGCATCTTTGATTTCGTTCGTCGTATATATCCTCTTTACGGATGTCGTAGAACATTATGTGGGTACGTTGGCAATGGTGTTGGGCATGGCAATACCCATGACGAAATGGATGATGACCGAAGTCGACACTCTTCCCATGGGTTTCATAGCCGTAGATTGTTTGTATGTTGGCGGGGTCACAGCAGGTCTGCTGGAAATGTTTATAGTGACGAAGGCGAGGGGAAGGTGGGAAAAACATGGCGAACGGGTCATTAAGGAAATCGGATATCATCTGCGTTCGATAGTCGATGCCATCCGTTATGGAACCGCGACACCGCAAACCGACTTTGATCAAATCATCGAAAATATACACGGATTAATGAAAAAAGATGAAATCACCAACTCGCCCTGCCGCCTCTTAAAAGGAATCGTCCCATATTTGGGTATTTTTTCGATCGTTATTGCTGTAAGCGGGCTCATATATTGTATACCCGTCGACAATACCGTTCGTGACACAATTCTTTTATTCATCCGGGTGGTGGCCTCTTTAGGATTCCTGGTCACTCTCACAATTCAACTCAAGAAATCTACAAACGACTTCGTCAATTATTTCCCGAAGATCAACCCGGTGCGGCGGGAAGGTTATCTGGAAATTATTCTTCCTTTTGGGCAAGATTTCGACGAACACGTTGATATTCAAAATCGGAAAATCCAAAATGAGCTGGAAAGAATACGAAATATCGCCATCATTTTCGGCTGGGTATTTGGTGGTTCCGGGATTTTACTCCTGAGTGCCAATATCTCCAATTCCAAATTGGAGGGGATTGTAAACCCCTTTCTAGACACCATCACTCATCGACCAAATACAATTTCTCCAGAACATTTAACGGTGCTTGGGGTGGTATCTATTTTTGTCGTTATATGGAGAAGGGTTCATTTCCTTCATGATAGACGATCGATCCTCCTCCTGATCTCCGAAATACGCCTCACCAAAAAAACTTGAACACAAACCTCAACCGATATCTGAAATAAACTTCATACAAGAGATCATTTTTTTATCGGCGAAGAAATCCTGGCGCTGTCCGCCGTGTCACCCACAATCAGGTACTTCTGCAATTCCTCCAGTTCTTCTTTCCGTATGCCCGGAACCTGAAGAATCCCTTGCGCGTCGTGAAACCCCCCCAGTTTTCTCCTCGTATCGAGGATGCTCCTCGCCAATTCCCGCCCCACGTTTGGAATGCGCGCCAGATCCTCCTCGGTGGCGCGATTCACGTCTAAAGGGGCAGCGCCCATTACCGGCCGGGGCCCGGACAAAAGAGAGGAGTCTTTGAATACTCGTCCATTATTTTCGTTCGTCGGCGATGCCGCCGTAGCTGGTTTCGGCGTCTCGATCGATCCCTTCATCGTAAACCGCTTGGCCCCGCCCGCCGGAGCACTGGTGTAGAGATCCACGTATCTGGCGGACAGCCCACGATACCCGCCGGTATAAAAGGCCACATCCACTGTTGCCGTCTCCCCCGGCGCCAGAAACGAATCCGACACCGACGCCCGGGAACAGCCACACGATTTCTGCACACTGTAGACTGCCAGCGTGTCATCCCCGTCGTTGACGAATTCAAAGGAGTGCCGGACCACGTCGCCTTCAGGTACCTTGCCGAAATCGTACTCAATGTTACCGACGGTTAGTTTTGAGGAAGAATAGGCCGGCGATGGAAACAAAAAAGCACCGATCAATCCAAATCCTACTCCGCAAAAAACAACAACCTGCCGCAGACCACGACCACTCATGGCGAATCTCCCTTGAGTCCCATATAGACAAGTCTATAGATGAACCCCGCTCATCAAGTCAAGAACGTGCATTTCAACATTTAAAGCGTTGACTATATCCCACCTCGACTGCATACTTCCCGCATGTGTGAGAGTTCGATTGCGCGCCCACCTTGCGATGTACATCAAGCGAATCAGAAGGGGGATGTTTTCCCGCCCGAGTACCATGCCAGCATATTCGATTTTCTCCGAAGCCGGGAGGAAGTCTTCGGAAAGTTTTTCGCAGTTATCGTAACGGCCGTCGGCTCCATCGGCTATGCCGCGACGAAAGAAAAACTCTGGACATGGCTGGCAGTGGTTCTTTCAAACCTCATTCTTGCGATGGGCTCAACCTTCGCTATGCTCCTCAGCTACAATTACCGCTACCTTCAAATGTGTTTGAGCAAGGTCGAGGCCATGTCACACATCCATCGTTTTCTGCCGACGAAATGGAACCTACTGTTACGGCCGAACCGTTTGACGTGGCGTAACTTTCCCCCCGACGTGTTTCGTTACTTCGTCGTGACAATGACGTGCTTCCTCCTTGGAATAAGCGCATTCGGATGGTGGTACGTTTCGAACGAGGGCGCTAACATCGGTCGTCCACGGCTGGTTATTTTTCTTTCCGCACTCATATATATTATCGCGGTCGGATGGTCTTGGTTTAAACGGAACAAGAAGTATTCGGGTCTGCTTGACGAGGTCATCGACGAATACAATTCCATTTCCACATCACCAACCCCGCCAAGGACGATAAAATTGTCCGGATATGAAGCCTTTTTGGAATTGGGGAGGAGACATCGTGTGGCGAAAAAACGACAGAAATCAAAATGGCTGCCATATCTATCGGTCAATCTACTTGAAATGAACTTAAGATACAGACCATTATTGGAATGGATGGAGACCCTGTCGCCGGATACGATCACCAAACTCAAGGCGTATACGGAATGTAATTACGACGCGTATCAGACCCGTTGGAAAAATAATATTTTTCAGAAAATCTTCAGATACGGACCGGGGATATCGCTTGCAGGCGTTGTTCTGCACAAATTGAAGCGGTTAAATATGCCGTCAATCGAACCTATAGGAAATATGATGATCGGCGCGGGGCTGACGGGGTGGTTGATCGGATTGATTTTGCTCTGGTACATCGGCATAGATGTTGAAGAGATTCGGTCGCTGGTACGCGTTGCGACCTCGGAATTTCAACCACCCGCGCCCCCCACGACACCGCCGGCGGCGTAAAGACCATTCTCCCTCGTCCAAGAATCGGAGGACATCGAGAAAAGTCTCAAGGCAAATTCGGGCACGTTTTGACATAGGGTTGATCTTCGCCGACGTACTGATTCCATTCATCTCGCGTGAGATTGCGCGTCAGGCGTTCACACGATTCGTCGATCACGTCCGCCGGATCTCAAAAAAGAACTCCTGCGACTCCATGATCAAGAGGGCACGGACATTGTGTGGCTGCGGGACGACGAATGACCAAACAACAGGTGACGGACTAAATTTAGTCTGCCGCCTAAATTTGTCTTAACTGATGG
>JAHFCY010000040.1:13443-17391 GCA_023249255.1 Candidatus Lindowiibacteriota bacterium
TGATGGGGGTGGTGATGTGCCAAGCGGTACAGCCACTCCGGGCAGCCACTCCGACTTGATTTACCACCCCCCACCGTGCTGAACTGTGCGTATGTATGGAACAACAAAATTCCTATCAGATATGGGCCGGGATGTCCGGATCGTTCGGCGATCTCAAGAAGCTGCCGCGTTACCTGCGTTGGGTCCTCGTGCCCGAACGGGGATCAGATCAGTACAGTGGATCTTGGCGGGTTCATTTTTTGGTTTTCCTTGTGCTCTGGTCCCATCATTGTTGTGGGATAAGGATAAGATCGGACTAAAGGTGCCAGCGGTCAGCAGACAAGAAAAATGTTGAAGTAGTACTTTTTACGCCGTACTCAAGGAAAGCGACGCTGGGAGAATCAGCGAATCAATGGAATCGAGAGAAACCAATGAAAAAGTCTATACGTTCAACGAGATTCTCAAAACGCTCCACTTCCTCCGCGCGTGCCACTTTAAGGCCACGAAAGGCATCCTCTGTCTTCGGCCCGAGCTTCCTTGCTCGAGTGGGTGAAGTCTTCGGCATGGACACAGTCGTTTGGCTCACTCGACCGAACAATCCCCATTCACTGACCCGCTCCGATCTGAAGCAAAAATCGGTTGAGCCCGCAGTCATCCGGAAATTCGGCCCGAAGACGACAAAGATCATTCGAAGGATGCTCGAGAGCCACCCCGAGTCGACAACCGCAGGGAAACAACCGATTCCGCAACCCGATACCGAGTCCGGTGCGGGCAGCGGACCGGACCCAGCTCCACCTGAAGTAACCATCGATATTGAGCCGCCGGGAGATTCGTACGTTCCCTTGACCTACTTGATCAGTGACCTTCATCTCGGCAATGCCCGCCCCACAAACGACGCACCCCAAGACCGCGTGATGCTGATGGATCAGCTCATCCGGCAGATCGACCGAGACGCAGACTCCATTGGATCGGAACTCCCATGTACCCTCGTGCTCGTTGGAGACATCTTAGACCTCTGGGCTGCCATTCCTACCCAAAAGCACAAGCATCCTCTTCACAGTCTTGCCGAGACGAAGCTGCGACTCGAAGAAGTTCTAACTTTACCCGACAATCAGGATTTCTTTTTTGACCCCATCCGCAGGTATTTCCTCCGGGACGACCGTCCCAATCGTCGCCTTGTCTATGTCATCGGAAACCACGATGACGCGTTTCTTCGGCACCCTCAACTCGTCCTACGCCTCAGTCAGGAGTTTGGAACGACGAGGTTTCGCGTGGCGGGAGACTCCTACCAGAACCCGATCCTCCGTCTCCACGCTGAACACGGCAATGCATTTGATCCACATAACGCCTGGAGTACTTCCATTACCTACGGTCAACTTTTGGTCGAAAACTTTTGTAACCCTCTTGAAGATCCCAGTCTTCGTAAAGGACCGCGGATGCGACTTCTCAATCAGATCACTCGCAGAAATCCTCAGCTTCAGGAACTGCTTACATTCGCTGACCAGGTCACTCCGGATAGTGCCACGATCGCCTACCTCGCTTGGCTGGAAACCTTCTTCAACGAACCGCGTTTGATTGAGGCTGTAACCCCGCTCATAGAGGACACTGCCAACGCAGTTGGAGACAAGACCAGCGCGGCGCTTGCGAAATTTGCGCCCGGTTTCGTTCTTCGTCTGTACGCATGGGGCAAGGCGAGTGATGAGTACGTTCCGTATCGCACAAATGCGGCGACTCGCTACAGTTCAACCGTGAAGGTCGTGGTCCTCGGTCATACCCATATCGCGGATGCCGAGCCGCCACTTCGCCAGCCTTCTCCCGTCGTCAACCAGTACGTGAACACCGGAGCCGGAGAGCTGGGGCTCTCGTATTTCGGGACCAGCCTCCCAGCATACATGCTGGGAACCTTTCCCCCGATCGTCTCCGATCAGGCCACCGCCGTGCGGGTCCGTCTCGTGAACCTGTATGTGGAAGTCTATGCCTGGAACTGGGGAGGCTGGGCGGGAACGGGGCGAAGTCGAACCGCATTTGACCCTCAAGGTATCAGTGGAGTGAATCTCGTAGTTCGATAGCCTCATATCCGTTGGACTACGAAGGACCCTACCTGCTTGGAAGACACAGTCCAGAAACGGGCCAGGAAACGCGGGAATGCACAGGCCATGGGACAAGATCAGGGTTTCTGCTCTGAGATTAGATTCCCGATAGAATCAGGCTGAGGCGTGAAGCGAGGGGAGAGTGAGGTTGGGCAGTCCCGTAGGAGCGGGACCGCCCAAGGAGGACGTCGGTAAGAGGAGGAAAATATTGAAATGAAATGTCAAATTTGCGGTCACGAAGAAAATGCGTGCAGGTTGTTCAAGTATGTGGTGCGTCACTACTCACACGCGCGATGCCTTTTACTGAAAAATGGGGCAACGACGTTTGATTGTTTGAGCCTGATGAATTATTGGGTGCTGGGGCATACGCCGTTTCCAGAGGCACACTTCGCCACCTTCCCGCCCGAAATACCCAAGCGTGCCATTTTGGCCGGTACGTCTCAGAAAGGCTACTGTCCCAGATGCGGAGCCCAATGGGAACGAGTTGTTGTGGACAAACCAGAATCCCGCGTATCAACTTCATCTTCCCTTTATCCAGAAGGAAGCACGGCGAGGCGTCTGGCTCTGCTGCGTCAGGCGGCAAGGAAGAACGGCCGAGAGTACCAATACAAAATTCACGCCGATCGTTGGTGGCCGGGATGTCGGTGTCGCCAAACCCAAACAATGCCAAGCGTGGTGCTTGATCCATTTGTGGGATCCGGCACGACCGCCCGGGTCGCCGAAGAACTTGGACGCCGGTGGATCGGAATTGATCTGGGCTACCACGACATTTCCAGACGGCGTGTCGCCGGGGCCACGCCGGCGCTTTCACTCGTGTAACAACAAAGCCTGCCCTGTACCATCATAAAGAAAGGAATGGATGCGAGAATCGGCCGAGCGGTCACCTGTCCGTGCTAAGGAGTGAGAGAGAAAAACAAAAACGGACGGAGGCAAAGTAAAATGACCATCGAGAAAGCAGACCTTTACTTCAAAGAGGGGTCGAGTGACAAGGAATATCATGCACGGATCGAAAAGAACGGCGATGGTTTTGTCGTCAACTTCGAGTACGGCCGCAGAGGATCGACACTCACCGCCGGAACAAAAACACAAAATCCTACATCGCTGGAAGAGGCGAAGAAAATCTTTACCAAACTGGTAAAGGAAAAAATGGCCAAAGGCTACTCGCCGGGCGAGGCTGGCACACCCTACGCCAGCACAGGCAAAGAGGCATCCGACACAGGTATCCGGCCGCAGCTTCTTAACGAAATTGAAGAGCATCTCATGGCCGCGATTATTGCGGACAACAACTTCTACGCCCAGGAAAAACACAACGGCAAACGAATCCTCCTTCAAAAAACGGAGGCGGGCATCTCGGGCATCAACAAAAAGGGGCTGGTCTGCGGAATACCGGCGGCGTTCTCGGAGGCGGCAAATGGGATGGCCGGAACCTTCGTCTTAGACGGAGAGGCGTGCGGCGAGACATATCACGCCTTCGACCTGCTCGAACTAAACGGCGAGGACATGCGGCATCTGCCCTACGCCACGCGCCTGACAAATCTCACGACCATTTTAGCAAACGTCAAAAAGACCATCCTGCTTGTAGAGACCGTCCAAACGGAGAAACAGAAGTCACTCCTCGTGAAAAAACTAAGAGACGACAACAAAGAGGGTGTCGTCTTCAAAATGAAAACCGCCCCTTACACACCGGGCAAGCCGAACAGCGGAGGAACACAGCTCAAATTCAAATTTGAGGCGACGCTCTCCGCGATCGTCTCCCGAATCAATGACAAAAGAAGCGTCGGCCTGCAACTGGTCGATGGAAAGGTACGGGTGGACGTTGGTAATGTCACAATTCCTCCAAACCAGGAAATTCCCAAAGTCGGCGAGGTCGTGGAAATCC
>JAHFCY010000186.1 GCA_023249255.1 Candidatus Lindowiibacteriota bacterium
TCCTGAAAGGCGATGGGACAGACGATGTCAGGATGTTTATAGAGGATCCAGTCTTTCCAGGGGTTTAAAACTTCCGGTATGCCCTTATCGTCAGCCGCAAAAGAGGAGGATGCCGTCAGGCAGACAAGCAGGATCAGCAGATACTTTGACGGATGCGGATTGGAATTACGCATGACGGGCATTGGATCATAAAGAGGCCGCCTTCGCCATAGTTGCCGGATTTCCCTCCATAATTCGAAATTTTTCATGCATGGCTTCAGCGCAGGCAAGCGATGAGCAATCGGCGCGTGGCCATTCGGCAAGGGAATCCCTACAGCCGCCCCAACGCCCGCATGAAATCCAGAAGTGCCGATCGTGGATTTGGCGCCGACAACAACGCGCCGATGGATGCGACGGCCGCCGCGCCCGCATCAATGCATCCTCGCGCGTTACTCGGCGTCACGCCGCCCACGGCAACGACCGGAATACGGACGGCTTCGCACACGCCGGCGAGCTCATCCAGTCCGGCAGCGGACGTTGTCAAAGATTTTGAGATCGGCGGGAACACCGGCCCGAACATCACAAATGTCGCCCCGTCGCGTTCCGCCTCTTTCGCGCGCTCGACGGAGTGTACGGAGGCGCCGATCAGGGCGTTTGGGCCAAGTTCGCGCCGCGCGGCGCCGATGTCCGATCCTTCCGGCACATGCAGGCCCGTGCCGAATTCCCGCGCGACCGACATCCGGCCGTTGACGGTGAGCTGGACCGGCATCTTTTCCGCCGCGCGTTTCACACGCTCAACCAGCCGGCGAAATTCGCCGTCCGGCATATCTTTTTCACGGATTTGAATCGCCCGGATTCCCGCGGTCATGAGTTCCTGCAAGGCGTTCTCCAGCGAACCGCCGGCCACTGCGCGCCGGTCGGTCACGCAGATCAGATGAAATCCCAGGATGTGTTTGTCCATCAGCGCCGCTTAATATATATTTGTATGTATACATGTCAACGAACAAAAGGGTTGATTCTGCGCGAATTCGTACTAATCTGGCCTTCGTGCGCAAACAGCTGAATGCTTTGCCGGTCTCGATCCTGATTCTGGCGGTCATCGCCGGGTCGGCCATCGCCGCTGATTTCGCCCAGGATTACAACACCGCGATCTACTATTACAAACGCGGCGAGTACGAGCTGGCCGCGCGGTCGTTCGAATCGCTGATCCAGCGGTTCCCGGGTGATTCCCGCCTCGCCGCGGCGATATTCTGGTGCGGCAAGTCCCACGAAAAATCCGGTCATCCCGATGCGGCCCTCGAACAGTATCAGTCTCTCATCGACCGATTCCCGGAATCGCAATATCAGACCGACGCGCTTTATTCAGCGGCGCAATCCGCCATGCGCGCGGATAAACATGCGCAGGCGCTGATGCTGTTCGGGACGTTCATCGAAGACGGACTGGCTGACACGGCGCAGCTGATGAACGCCCGCATCGGCATGGCCGAATGCAGGCTCCAGATGGGTGACGATGTGCAAGCAGAAGCGGCGCTCCGGGCGTTGATCAACACGCCGTCCGTGTCCCGTGAGCAGAAACATCTGGCCGCCATTCGCCTGAAATTGCTTGCCGATCGCCGTCCCCCGTCGGGCGGGCCTCTCCGGCCGATTCCACTGATATCCCGCACGCCGGAATTGTCTCCGGTCGAAGATTATCTTCTTCGGGGACAGTCGGCCTACACGGCCCGCAAATTCGCCGAAAGCCGGCAGTGTTTCGAGGAAATCTACCGCCGGTCGAACCTTCCGGGCGATATTCTGGCCTATGCGTTGTATTACGGCGGCCGTGCATCGCTGGAACTCGGCGACCTGGATAAAGGCCGAAATCTTCTTGAGCGAGCCTCGCGAACTTCCGGCGCTCTGCCGGATGTTCGGGGCGGCGCCGCGTTGTATCTGGCGAGCGTATACCGGACTGAAGGCAAACCCCGGGAGGTCGAGAAAATGGCCGCCAGCGGCGAGCGGATCGCGCAAAAGACCGGCCAGCCCGTTCTTCGGGATGACATGCTCTATTTCCGGGCTGAATCGGCCTATCAAAATCGCCAGTACGATCAGGCGCTGGATCACCTGACTCACATGGCGTCGGATGATTTCCGCGTCCGGCGCCTCCGCGGCATGGTTCGGATGGAGAAGGGCGATTACGATGCGGCGGCTGACGATTTGGAACAGGCCCTTCAGGCCGCGCAGAACGACAACGCCCGCAACGAGGTTCTGGCGGATCGGGCGCGTGTCCGCTTTCTGCAAAAAAAATATGCCGAGGCCCTTGCTGAGATCGGGCGGCTTTCGAATCCGTCGAGCGACCTGCAGGCGTCTCTTCGTCCGATCCACGCGGAATCCCTCTATCAACTCTCCCGCTACAGGGATGCGGCCGCGGAATACGGCCGGCTTGCGGATGAAACGGCGGATCAGCGTCCGGCCCGGCGATACCGATACCTCGCCGCGCTGGCCGCCTTCAAAGACAAAAACGAAACATGGGCGGACAAATTGCTGGAGGCCCTCGCGGCCGTCGGTGGCGTGCCGGAGAACGGCGAGATCGAGCCTGCGGTCTTTCTCGACCGCGCCATGCGGATCGACCAGGCGATCACGTTCGCGTCGCCCGCCAAGCCCCAGAAACTTCAGAGCGATCTCGACGCCCTTCTGCAAGGCGTGCATGATACGGCATTGTGCGCGTTCACGATGGACAGGCTCCGGGCGAGGGATATTTACGCGATTTTGCCCGCATACTCCCGTATCATCCTTGAATCGGAGCCTCCGTCTTCCGACCTCTACGGCCGGGCCGCCACATTCCAGATGTGGGCCTGTGAAAAAATGGGCGACCGGGCAGGCGTGGATGAATCCCGGCAGATTCTCGAAAATTGGTCGGCGCTTCGGCCCGGATCGGCGCTGTCCGAAGACGTTCTCTATGAGAAAGCGAAGAGCCTGCAGGAATCTGGGAACCGGCTGGAGACGCTCAAGGCATTGCATGCGTATGAAAAACAGTTTCCCGAGGGGAAATTCATCCGAGAAGTCTGTTACGCCATCGGCAATCTCTCTCTTGATGAAAAACTGGAGGATGAGGCTGACGCGGCGTTCACTGAATTTCTTCGCCGAACGCCGAAGACCGCGTCCGCCGACGTGTCCGTGAATCGCGTCCGCCGATCTATGGGCGACATGCGTCTCAGGCAGAACCGCCCGGCCGAGGCGGTGGAATTTCTCGAGCCGCTGGCGTCGGCGGATCCGTACAAATCCGATCCCGGCTTTCTCCTGACGCTGGCCCAGGCCTTTCTTGCCGCCGGCCGGCCGCAACAGGCCGAATCCCAGTTTCGGGCCGTCATCGACCATCCCCGCGCCACGGCGGACCAGATTGAAACGGCCGTCGACGCGCTGTTCACGGTATTGTATCGATCGAAACAAATTTCCGTTCTCGAATCGGAATTTCGAAAATGGTCGGACCGAATCCGCGATCCGGCCCGCCGTTCCCATTCCAATTATCAACTCGCATCCCTGCTGTACGGCGCCGGCAGATTCGTCGAGGCCGAGCCGTATTATGAGGGCGTGACGGATCCGCCGGGCGCCGAAATTGTCGTCGAATCGCACATGCGGCTGGCCGACTGTGAATTTCAGCTGAAAAAATTCCAGTCAGCCCGGGACAAATATGCCGCCGTCCCCGCCGACTATCCCCAATCGAAGTGGGCGGACGAAGCCAACCTCGAAATGGGAATTTGTAAAATTCGCATGGGTATTCCGGAAGACGCGCTGGATGGGTTCGAAAAGTTTCTGAAACAAAATCCGAATTCGCCCGTTGCGGCCCGCATGGCGATCGAGTCGGCCCGACTCTATGTCCACGCGGAGGACCTTGAAGCGGCCACCCGCTCGCTCGATTTGTATGACCGCCGGACGCCGGCGGACCAGCAGGAAGAGTCCATGCGGATGCGCATGGCCATTGATAAAAAACGCGATATGAACAGGCAGTTGGTTGATGTCGCCAAAACGTTTCACAAAACGTTCGGATTCCGGACGGACGTCTCCATCGACGCCGCAGTGTCCGCCACCAGGCTTCAGGATGTCTACGATCCCTTTGGCCTGAAATCCAGCGACGACTTGCAGGCCGTTTTGAAAACATTCGAATCCTGCCTCTCGGATGGCCGTCAGCCTGTCCGGACGTTCGCCATCGATGTCAAATTTGACGTGGGCGGCAAATATCTCGGCACGGAAAATCCCGTCATCTGCGCGATCAAACGGATCATCCTGGGCGAATCCCGGGTGGCGCTCGTGATCGAGTCCAAGCTGAGCACGATGATGAATACATCCTTGAGCATCCGGATCAACCGCGTGACCGTATCGGGCGAGGATATCCGGACGATTCCGGACGGATTTATTTCTGGCATTCAACTCGGCGGCGACTTCTCGATCAAATATCCACAGCTCCGCTATTTTGTTGTTTCGGTGCCCCGGGACAGGTGGGCCGACAAGGCCGTGATTGGCCTCGATCTAGAAGTGGGCGGCTACAAAAGTGAAATGTTTGCGCGGCTCGTGAAACCCGCCGAATGAAACCCCTCCGAACTAATTGTTGAGATTCTGAAAACCGTGCGCGTCCGGCCGCGAGACGGCCGTCAGGCGCTCTGAACGACGCCTTCGAGGGGACTGGACGCGGTCGCGTAGAGTTTACGGGGAATCCGGCCGGCGCGGTGGGCCAGCCGGCCCGCCTCAACGGCCAGACGCATTGCGCGAGCCATCGCCACCGGGTCTTTTGCGCCGGCAATGCCGGTGTTCATGAGGACGCCGTCGCATCCCAATTCCATCGCAACGGCCGCGTCGGATGCGATCCCAACACCGGCGTCCACGATGACCGGGACTTTGGTGTTTTCCAGGATGATTTTCAAATTGTAGGGATTTCGAATTCCGAGGCCCGACCCGATCGGAGCAGCCAGCGGCATCACCGCCGCGCATCCGGCCTCCTCTAATTTTTTGCAGATCACCGGATCGTCAATCGTGTAGGGCAGGACCGTGAAGCCGTCCTTGACCAGCGCGCGCGCGGCCTCCAGCGTCTGTTCGCTGTCGGGAAAGAGCGTCTTCGGATCGCCGATGACCTCGAGTTTGACCAGTGTCGTGCCAAGCGCTTCGCGCGCCAGTTGGCATGTGAGGATCGCGTCTTTGGCGGTGTAACAGCCGGCGGTGTTGGGCAGAATCGTGTAGCGCGACCGGTCGATGTGATTGAAAAATGATTTGCCGGACGAATCATTGAGATCGACCCGGCGGATCGCCACCGTCACAATATTCGCGCCGCTTTCTTCCAGCGCCCGGACCATCACCTCGTTCGATGGATACTTCCCCGTGCCGAGAATCAGTCGCGACGTGCAGGTCAGTCCGCCGATCGTCAGGCCGTCATCGTTTCCGTTGTTCATGGATCAACCCTATCTCGACCCGCCGCCGCCGACAAGATCGCGTCGCCGGCTCCGCCGCCGACAGCGTGGATGATTTCAACTGTGTCATTTTCCTGAAGGTGAGTGGAAGCATGCTCGGCGCGCGGGATCACGGCGCTGTTCACGGCGACGGCAACGCCGTCCTTTGGGAGTTTCATTTCCGCAAGAAGGTCAGCCACAGTCGGCTGACCGTCGATGTGCCTGATTGCTCCGTTGATCCGGATGTTCATGAATTGCTCCCTCACAACACCGCTTTCAATGTCAGGACCGCCGCGACCGTGAGAAACAACCGCCGAATCCAGAGATTGCCGAGTTTCGTGCCGTATCGCGCGCCGATGTATGAACCGATGCCCATGCTGATGAATAAATTTGCGGCAGAGGGCCAGTCTATCAGCCCGGCGCGCCAATACAACGCGGACGCGACGAGCGACTGAAGACCGAGTGCAAATTTCCGCGTGCCGGCGCTTTCGAGAAACGTCTGGCCGAACACGAAGACGAGAAGATACGTGAGAAACGTGCCAAGCCCGGCTCCGTAGATGCTCCCGTAGGCGCCCAGAATAAACGCCGCGGGAATTCCGGCGATCCACCGGCGCGGATGGCAAAATCCCGGCGACTGAATGCCTGCGTCTTTTTGCAAGGCCGTAAAAAACAGAAGCCCCAGTCCTACGGCGCCGATGATGCGTTGCAGAACAACATCGGAGAGGTTTAGAAAGACCATGGCTCCCGCCACCGCGCCTGCGCCGCAGGCGATACCGATAATCGAGGAAACCGTGTGCCGGATCAGTCCCTGCTGTTGAAACGCGACCCAGCCTGTGATCGAAAGGCCGAGGACGCCGACGCGGTTCGTCGCGACAGCCGTGTGGGGCGGGACGCCGAGAAGCAGAAGCACGGGAACGGTGAGAAGCGTGCCGCCGCCGACGAGCGTGCTGTAGGAACCGGCGATGAGTCCGGATACAAAAAGGGCGGCGTGTTCAAGAAGGTTCATGAGAGGGAGAAGCGCGCCGGACGGCGTGAATCAGAGGTGATGGAGCCGGTCGGCCAGAGTTTGGCTCGTGCTGGCGAGGCGCTTGGCGAGCAGTTTGGCCAGTTCGACGCCGAATTTCGGATTGTCCCTGAGTGATTGCTGGAAAACCTCGGCCGGAATGGCCATCACCAGAGAATCCTCCATGGCCGTGACGGTGGCCGTTCGCGGCATATTGAGAAGAAACGAAATCTCGCCTACAAACGGCTCGTCCTCCGTAATCTCGGCGATTTTCTCG
>JAHFCY010000187.1 GCA_023249255.1 Candidatus Lindowiibacteriota bacterium
TAAATGTGCGTAAGGCTCGTCTCCGTCACGCGCGCCGCGTATGCCGCCGCTTCCTCGCTGATACAGCCGACTTCGTCCTGGATCAAATGAAGAACCGGAATAGTCGCCGCCATCTTCGTCGGATATCGCGTCAACAGCCAATCGATCTTCTTCTTCGTTTCGACAGACGGACTGTATGACGTTTTCGGCAATCCGTGCGGGGCGGTCAGGAGTTTTTTCATCTGTCCAATTCTCCCGCGATGATGTTCAGGCTTCCCAGAACCGCCACGACGTCCGACATCATCAGTCCCCGGATCAATTCGGGATACGCGGCGTAGATGTAAAAACACGGCGACCGGACTTTCACGCGGTACGGCTTGCCGCTTCCGTCGCTGACGATGTAGAACCCGAGCTCGCCATTGCCGGCTTCCAGACCCTGATAAATTTCGCCGGCGGGAGGTTTCACGCCGTCGATGACAAGCTTGAAATGGAAAATCATCGCTTCCATTTCATTGTAGACTTTTTCCTTTGGCGGCAAAATCACGCGATAATCGTCCACCGCGAACGGCCCGGTGTCCGGCATCTTTTCCAGACACTGCTCGATGATCCGCGCGCTCTGCCGGCACTCCTCCATCCGGACGAAAAAGCGGTCGAAGACGTCGCCGTTCGTTCCGACGGGCACGTCGAAGTCAACCTGATCGTAACAGAGATACGGCTCGCGCTTCCGAAGATCATACTCAAACCCGGTCGCCCGGAGGCACGGTCCGGTGAACCCGTAGCTGATCGCGCGCTCTTTCGTGATCGCGCCAACGCCGGCCGTCCGGTCGAGAAAAATGCGATTGTTCCTGAGAAGCTTGTCGCACTCGTCCAACACCGGATAAAATCCTTTCAGAAACGCCCGGACCTGATCCTTGAAATCGGGCGGGACGTCATAGGGAAGGCCGCCGATGCGGGGCCAGCTGATCGTGAGCCGCGCGCCGGTCATCTGCTCGAAAATCTCGGTGATGACCTCGCGTTGTTGAAACATATAGAAAAACACGGTCGCGGCGCCGACGTCAAACGCGTTGATGCCGTTGCATACCGTGTGGTCCATGATTCGCGCCAGCTCGCACGAGATGGTCTCGACCCATTTCACGCGCGGCGGCGTGTCGACTCCCATGAGTTTTTCGACCGCCAGGCACCAGCCGATGTTGTTCAGGGCCGGCGAGAGATAATTCATGCGGTCGGTCATGGTGAGATATTGATTGTATTTGAGGTGCTCCCCCATCTTTTCCTTGCCGCGGTGAAGATATCCGATGATCGGTTCCGCCTCGCGGATGCGCTCGCCGTCCATTGTGGCGATGAGATGCAGGGTGCCGTGAGTCGCCGGATGCGTCGGCCCGAAGTTCAACGTCATCAACTGGCCTTCTTCGAGACTGTCGTCCGTGATCTGCATGTCTTATGCCGGCTCCGTTTCCTTGTAGTCCAGAAACGCCGGGTCGCGCTCGCCCCGGAGCGGGTATGTCTTTCGCAGCGGATAACCGTAAAAATTGTCGGGATTCAAAATGCGCTTGAGATTGGGATGGCCGTCGAATCGGATGCCGAACATGTCAAAACATTCCCGCTCGCCCCAGTCCGCCGACCGCCACAAATCCGATACGGTCTGGAGCGCCCGGCCGTCTTCAATCCGGGTCTTGATCCGGATCCGGTGACGCCGTTCGGTCGACACGAGAATGTAGACGATTTCAAACCGGGGCGTCCGCGCCGGATAATCAACCGCGGTGACGTCCAGCAGCATGTCGAACTGAAGGTCCGCGTCATCCCGAAGAAATTTCAATACGTCCTTCACGCGATCGGCCGGAACCTCGACTGTGGCCTGGCCACACGCCTCCGCCGTCGAATATGCCATGCCTGAAAATGCGCCTGTCAGTTTTTGGTTGAGAATCGCAAGATCCACGGGTTGGCCGATTGAAAGAATTTAAACAGGAAGGACCGGAACCGCCTCCGCGGTCGCCGTCAGGGACTGCCCCCGGCCTTTCTGAACCATGTCCTGAATCCGCGTGAATCCGTACATGAGAGCTTGCGGCGACGGCGGACAACCGGGAACATACATATCGACCGGAATGATTTCGTCTATGCCCTGAACGACCGTGTAGTTGTCGAATATGCCGCCGCAGGAGGCGCAGGCGCCCATCGCGATGACCCACTTCGGGTCCGACATCTGATCGTAAATGCGCTTGAGAACCGGCGCCATCTTGTTGCAGATCGTGCCGGCCACGATCAGAAGATCCGCCTGGCGCGGCGAAAACCGGACGGCCTCCGCGCCGAACCGCGCCATGTCGTACTTCGACGCCAGCGTCGCCATCATTTCGATCCCGCAACATGCCGTGCCGAACGGAAAAGGCCACATCGACGACTTGCGCGCCCAGTTTACGGCGCTCGCCAGCGTCGTCGTCATGAAGTTGTCGCCCCGGATCAGCTCTATGCCCACTCGAGAACCCCTTTCCTCCATATATATATGAACCCCGCCACAAGCACCCCGCAAAACGCGCCCATCTCGATCAGAAGAAATAATCCCTCGGACAGAAAATCCCGGTAGATCACCGCCCAAGGATAGAAGAAAATCGCCTCGATGTCAAAGAGGATGAACAGCATCGCCACGAGATAGAATTTGACGCTGAACCGGTGGTGCGCCTCATCCAGAATGTCGACGCCGCATTCGAACGGCGATAACTTCACCGCCGTCGAGCGCCGCGGGCCCAAAACGTGGGTCAGGACCAGAAGCGCGCACGCAAATCCTCCGGCCAGCACAAGCTGGAACAGAATCGGCAGATAACTGGACAGCACGCGATGCTCCTTCGGGGTTTGTCAGGAACCGATTTTGACGCGAAGCCTTCGGACGGCGCGCTCGCTGATCAACCGGGCCGACAGCGGCGAACCTTTGGAAAATGCTTCAAGCTCGTTCCGGGCTTCTTTCAAATCGGCGAAAAAATTTCGATCGGCGTTTTCCAACCGCGACACAGTCCGCCCACCGGCGACCGGCCGTCTCATCTCTTTAACCTTCATGGTCACTTCTCCCTCACTCCTGTGATGTTCCACCCCCGTGGATTCGCAACAGCCCTACTATACCCCGCGTCTCAATCGCAGTCAAATTTTTAGCCTGAAATTCGCGTATCCGGCGACAATCTTCGCCCACTGCCCTTTCGCCTTCAGCATCATCTCCACAACCTCCCGGACGGCCCCTTCTCCGCCCGGCTGGTCCGTGACGTAGTCGACCGCCGACCGGATCTCCAGCGGCGCACCGGGTACGGTCGCCGAAAATCCGGCGTATTTGAGAACCGGCAGATCGGGGAAATCGTCGCCCATGTACAGAAGCTCCCGAGCGCGGTACTTTCGCTTGCGCAAAAAAGATTCGACAACCGGCCATTTCACTTTCGCGTTTTGGAACACATGATCGATTCCGAGTTCCTGCGCGCGGCGGGCCACCAGCGGAGACTCGCGGCTCGTCACAAGCCCGAGTTCAATGCCGGCCTGCATCGCCAGAATCAGTCCCTGCCCGTCATACGCGCTGAATGCCTTGAACTCCATCGCGCCGCCATCCGGCCCGCAGCCCAGAACGATCCGGCCGTCGGTCAGAATGCCGTCGACGTCGAGAAGCATCACCCGGATCGGTTTCAATTTTTCGTACGGAACCGCCGCCTGCCTGTTCATGCCACGCCCGCTTTCAAAATGTCGTGTATGTGAACACAGCCGGTCAGCCGGCCGTCACTGTCCGCAATCAGAAGCGAGGTGATCGAATTGGCCTCCATCACGGCGAGAGCCTGCGTCGCCAGCGAATCTTTCGAAATCCATTTCGGATTTTTTGTGCAGATCTGCCCGGCCGGCATGTCCATGAAATTTGTTTTCGATTGCAGGAGGCGCCGAAGATCGCCGTCGGTCACGATCCCCACCGCCCGGCCCCGGCTGTCCACGACGGCCGTGAACCCCAGGCGTTTGGCGGTCATCTCCAAAATCGCGCCTCGCACCGGGGTGTCTTCCGTCACCTGCGGAAACGAGCCTCCCGAGTGCATGAGGTCCGAAACGTGCGTCAGGAGTTTTTTGCCGAGCGACCCGCTCGGGTGGACCTGCGCAAAGTCTTTCGGCGTAAACCCGCGCAGTTTGAACAGCGCGACAGCCAACGCATCGCCCAGCGCCAGAGTCGCAGTCGTGCTCGCGGTCGGCGCGAGATTCAAAGGACAGGCCTCTTTTTTCACGCGCACGTCCAGCACGATGTCCGCGTGCCGCGCCAGCTTCGATTTCAGATTCCCCGTCATTGCAATGACCGGCACGCCAAGCCGCCGGAACGCGGGCAGAAGCGTCGTGAGTTCGTCCGTTGCGCCGCTGTACGACACCGCTAAAATCACATCCTCTTTTCGAACCATGCCGAGGTCCCCGTGAAGCGCCTCAACGGCATGCAAAAACAGCGCGGGCGTTCCGGTCGAAGCCAGCGTCGCCATGATTTTCCGGCCAACCATCCCCGATTTTCCGATCCCGGTCACCACCACGTGGCCCTCACACTTTGAAATGGTTTCGACCGCGGCCACGAACGCCTTGCCCAAGCGCGGCGACAGCGCACGCACCGAATCGGCTTCGATCCGCAAAACCTGTCGGGCCTCCCGGATCAATTGACTTGAATTGACGACCGGCCGCCCGTCTTTCATTCCGTCAGTCCGTTTGACCGCTCGTCTCTTTGTCTGCATGTCTTATCTCTCCCGGTCCCCGCGCCCCGGCCTTCCGTGATCAACCGGCAATTTGATCACCCGGTCAATGTCGATCAGATCCCGGAGCAATTGACGGATCGACGACAAAGGCATCTGGTTCGCGGCGTCTGATTTTGCGCGGTCCGGATCCGGATGGACCTCCATGAATACGCCGTCCACGCCGGCCGCGACGGCTGACCGGGCCAGCGTCGGAACAAACCGCCGGTCACCGCCTGTCTTGCCGCCCGCGCCCGGCATCTGAACACTGTGGGTCGCGTCAAAAATCACGGGAATGCCAAACTCCCGGATGATCTGAATCGACCGCATGTCAACGACCAGATTGCCGTACCCGAACGTCGCGCCCCGCTCCGTCACACAGACTTTTCGGCTGCCGGCCAGGAGCGCCTTCTCGGCGGAATAACAGACGTCGGTCGGATTCAAAAATTGTCCTTTCTTGATGTTCACGACCCGGCCCGTCCGCGCCGCCGCCTGAATGAGATCCGTCTGGCGGCACAGGAAAGCCGGAATCTGCAAAACTTCGGCCACCTCGGCGGCCGCTTCACATTCCGACACCTGGTGCACATCCACCAGAACCGGCACTCCCAGCTTTCCTTTCACCTTCGCCAATGTCTTCAGTCCCGCGTGCAGTCCCGGCCCGCGAAAAGACCGCCCACTGGTCCGGTTCGCCTTGTCATAGGATGTCTTGAACACGAACGCCACGCCAAGAAGCTCGCACGTTTCGGCCAGCATCTCAGCCGTGCGCATCGCCATCGAGTCATTTTCAATCACACACGGACCGCCGATGAAGACAAATCGACGCCGGCCTCCCAAAACGACGCCAGGACAGACAGGGACCACGTTCATGAACTGCACGGCCGACTTGCCGGCGCTCATCGCGCGCCTCCGCCCATCGCGGCCTCGGCAAACGCCCTGAACAATGGATGCGGCGACAGCGGCGACGATAAAAATTCGGGATGGAATTGAACGCCGATGAAAAACGGCGCGCCTCGAATCTCCACGATCTCTACCAGGTCGGTCGACTCATCCACGCCTGACGCAACCAATCCAGCCTGCTCCATCCGCTTCACGTACGCCGTGTTGACTTCGTAACGGTGCCGGTGCCGTTCCCGGATCCGCGTGCTGCCGTAGACGCGGTGCGCCGCGGTTCCCGGGCGGATCCGGCAGATGAACGCGCCGAGCCGCATCGTGCCGCCCAACTGTTTCTTTTTCTTCTGCTCCTCCATCATGCTGATAACGGGATGACGGGTATGCGGCATGAATTCCGTGCTGGTGGCGCCATCAAGCCCCAGAACGTGGCGGGCAAATTCGATCACGCAAAGCTGAAGGCCCAGACACAACCCGAGAAACGGGACTTTGCGCAGCCGCGCGTACGTAATCGCGCGAATTTTCCCTTCAATCCCGCGCTCGCCGAATCCCCCCGGCACGAGAATTCCGCCGACGCCTGAAAATTTTTCGCCGAGATTTCTGTCCGTCAGTTCCTCCGCGTCGATCCACCGGATGTCGATCCGGCGGCCCAAAGCCGCGGCGGCATGCGTCAGCGATTCGACAATGCTTTTGTACGCGTCCCGAAGCTCGATGTATTTTCCGACGACGGCGACCGGGACGGATTCCTTTGCCGAAACAACCGTCGCCGCCAGCTTCTCCCACCGCTCGATGGCGCCGGACGACGCGCCCAGTTTGAGGCCAAGCCGGTTCGCCAGGAGCCGATCGACACCCTGCGATTTCAATAACGGCGGAATTCCATAGATGCTTTTCAGGTCCGGCAGGGAAATAACCGACGCGGCTTCGACGTTTGAGAACAGGGCGATCTTCGCCCGCGCAGCGTCATTGAGCCGGACCGTCGAACGCGCCACGATCAGATCGGGCTGAATTCCGATCCGGCGCAATTCCTGAACGCTGTGCTGGGACGGCTTCGTCTTCAGCTCGTCCACGGTCGCCAGATAC
>JAHFCY010000188.1 GCA_023249255.1 Candidatus Lindowiibacteriota bacterium
TAGACGTGAGCAGGGTGGATGCCCGCAAGATAAGGACCAACATTTCGAGAACCCTCCTCGATACCAAAAGCGCAACGGCATCTGGCGGGAATGCCCGCACACCCAAGGGGTCTGAATGGCTGAGAAAACATACATAGAATGGGCCGACTCGACGCTGAATCTCATGGCCGGTTGTGACGGGTGTGAATTGTGGAAACCGGCGGCCGGTATCAATCACTGTTACGCTGGCACACTCACAAGACGATATGAGGGCGAAAAGGGCTGGCCGGTGAAGTTTGAGACACCGCTGATATTCCCCGAAAGAATCAAAAAAGCATTGGCGTGGTCTGACCTGACGGGGAAGAACAGGCCCGACAAACCATGGTTGAACGGATTGCCCCGAATCATTTTCCTGAACGACATGGGAGACACATTCACAGAATCATTGCCAGTCGATTGGCTTGCGCCGTTCCTTTCGCAGATAGCCGAAAGTCCCCACCAGTGGTTGATCCTCACCAAGCGGCCGAGACGATTTGCGGAATTCGCAGGACAACATCCTCTCCCCAAAAACGTGTGGGCAGGTACGTCTGTCACCGGCCCGGGCACCCTGAAGCGAGTCACCGAGCTTCTGCGTGTTCCGGCCACGATTCGGTTTCTATCAGCCGAGCCTCTACTGGCTCCGGTGGATTTGTCGATGTCCCTCGGTCTCGAATGGTCAGACGTTCAGGAGACGTGGATCGACAATCGCGAGTGGGTGCTTAGCGGCAAACCACGCGGTATCTCGTTTGTCATCGTTGGCGGTGAGAGCGGTCCGGGTGCGCGTCCTATGAATCCGGATTGGGCGCGAACAATCCGGCGCCAATGCGCGGCATCCGGTGCGGCATTTTTTATGAAACAGATGGATAAGATACAGCCGATTCCCGACGATCTTTTTGTCCGCCAATTCCCCTGTCCGACCGATAGTCGTGCTCATCAAGGCTGACGCGAGAAGAATCCCTCTCCGCGATAAGAGCGTCCACTGCGTTGTCACGTCCCCTCCGTATTGGGGCGGCCTCCGCGATTACAAAATACGGCCTTCTGTCTGGGGTGGGGATCCCGCATGCAAGCACAAATGGAGTCATGAGATCGTAAGGGCTTTGCGCGGAACGGTTGGTGATTATTCGACGCTCGAAGGGAGGAAGCTGGCTCCCGGACGCGTTCGGTTTGCACGCCAAGGCGCTTTCTGCCGGCGGTGCAAGGCTTGGCTGGGTGCCCTCGGCGCGGAGCCCACGCCGGAGATGTATGTCCAACATCTGGTTGAGGTGTTCAGGGAAATTCGCCGGGTCCTTCGTGATGACGGAAGTGTCTGGCTGAACATCGGGGATTGTTTCATATCCAGCTGGTCATGTGCTCGGCGGAGTCGCATTGGAAACCCGGCGGCCGAATCAGAAAATCGAATGAACAGAATTTCCGGACATTTGAAGGAAAAGGATTTGGCCGGAATTCCTTTCCGAGTCGTGTTTGCTCTACAGACGGACGGTTGGTGGTGGCGTCAAAAAATTACGTGGTGCAAGGTCGCGCCGACCCCGGAATCTGTGAAGGACCGGCCATCATCGGCCACCGAAGAAATATTTCTGCTCACCAAGCGGCAGGACTACTTCTACGATCACGTCGCCGTCAGGGAACCTCACAAACAATCCTCTTTGGCGCGGGCGTTGCGACAACGACACTGCGGAAAATATGAAGACAGTCTGCATTTTGAACATGGAAACCTGAAACGCGGCCGCGGATACGGTCCGGACGGGGATCCGGATACTGTGTGCCACCCGGCCGGTCGAAACATGCTGAATTATTGGGTGCTGGGCCCTGCACCGTTTCCAGAGGCGCACTTCGCCACCTTCCCGCCCGAAATACCCAAGCGTGCCATTTTAGCTGGTACGTCTCAGAAAGGTTGCTGTCCCAGATGCGGATCCCAATGGGAACGAATTGTTGTGGACGATTCCGAGTCCCGCGTATCCTCTTCATCTTCCCTTTATCCAGAAGGAAGCACGGCGAGGCGTCTGGCTCTGCTGCGTCAGACGGCAAGGAAGAACGGCCGAGAGTATCAATACAAAATTCACGCCGATCGCTGGCGTCCTGGATGTCAGTGTCGCCAAACCCAAACAATGCCAAGCGTGGTGCTTGATCCGTTTGTGGGATCCGGCACGACCGCCCGGGCCGCCGAAGAACTTGGGCGCCGGTGGATCGGAATTGATCTGGGCTACCATGATATTTCCAAACGACGTGTCGCCGGTGCCACGCCGGCGCTTTCACTCGTGTAACAACAAAGCCTGCCCTGTACCATCACAAAGAAAGGAGTGCGTGCAAATCGTCCGACCGCTCATGCGTCCGTGCTAACGAGTGGGAGAGAAAAACAAAAACGGACGGAGGCAAAGTAAAATGATCATCGAGAAAGCCGACCTTTACTTCAAGGAGGGGTCGAGTGACAAGGAATACCATGCACGGATCGAAAAAAACGGCGACGGTTTCGTCGTCAACTTCGAGTACGGCCGCCGAGGATCGACACTCACCGCCGGAACAAAAACACAAAATCTGATATCGCTGGACGAGGCGAAGAAAATATTTACCAAACTGGTAAAGGAAAAAATGGCCAAAGGCTATTCGCCGGGCGAGGCCGGCACACCCTACGCCAGCACAGGCAAAGAGGCGACCGACACCGGCATCCGGCCGCAGCTTCTGAACGAAATTGAAGAGCATGTCATGACCGCGCTGATTGCGGACAATAACTTCTACGCCCAGGAAAAACACAACGGCAAACGAATCCTCCTTCAGAAAACAGAAGCGGACGTCGCAGGCATCAACAAAAAGGGACTTGTCTGCGGAATACCGGCGGCATTCTCGGAGGCGGCAAATGGAATCGACGGAACTTTCGTCTTAGACGGAGAGGCGTGCGGCGAGACATATCACGCCTTCGACCTGCTCGAACTAAACGGCGAGGACATGCGGCGTCTGCCCTACGCCACGCGCCTGACAAATCTCGCGGCCATTTTAGCAAATGTCAAAAAGACCATCCTGCTTGTAGAGACAGCCCAAACGGAGAAACAGAAAACGCTCCTCGTGAAAAAACTAAGAGAAGACAACAAAGAGGGTGTCGTCTTCAAAATGAAAGCCGCCCCTTACACACCGGGCAAGCCGAACAGCGGAGGAACTCAGCTCAAATTCAAATTTGAG
Source organism: Candidatus Lindowiibacteriota bacterium (assembly GCA_023249255.1). GTDB lineage: Bacteria > Lindowbacteria > 2-12-FULL-62-27 > 2-12-FULL-62-27 > 2-12-FULL-62-27 > JAHFCY01. The sequence continues at coordinate 3,190 of JAHFCY010000188.1, forward strand.
GCGACGCTCTCCGCGATCGTCTCCCGAATCAATGACAAAAGAAGCGTCGGCCTGCAGCTGGTCGATGGAAAGGTACGGGTAGACGTTGGTAATGTCACAATCCCTCCAAACCAGGAAATTCCCAAAGTCGGCGATGTCGTGGAAATCCTTTACCTCTACGGACACAGAGGCGGATCGCTCGTTCAGCCCCGGTGCCTCGGAGTGCGAGACGATGAAGATGCCGAGAACTGCCGACTCGGCCAAGTCAAATATAAACCAGAATGATCGCCAGCAAGCCAACCCTGTACCTTCTGAAAAAGGATTGGCACAAAAATTTTGATGTGCCTATTCCCATGTCGATCGACCCGACTGCCGCCATGCTATGTGGTGGAGGTGAGACCCCAATGAAAAATAACATCGTTCCAATTGTCCGGCAGGATGGTCTGACAATCTTCGAGGATGAAAACGACCCCACATTGAATGCAATCCGAAGACGTGGGACACGGCAACAGGTAATCCTTGCGGTCGCTTTCCGGAGATTTCAACAGATAGCTCTGGGATATTCTGCGAAATGGGCGCCGGACCTTTACGATCAGCTTCGGCGGGCGGTTGACCACAAAGCGTTGCCGGTAACGGATGAGGTGGTGTCGATGTTGCCGATCCACCAGCAGGAAAAGTCGGTCGAACTTGGCGAGGCGGTGGTTGTGTCGTGAGCGATCGCAAAACAAGGCTCGAAAATTATTACAGAGAGAAGGCCAAGAAGGAAAAGCACAAAGAGGGCGAAATCGAAATTGACGACAACGCCACAGTAAATCTTTGTCCGCAAGAGGGAGGCGCATACGTTCAGGCATGGGTCTGGATTTATAGAAAATAAATCTTGAACTGTGCCCCGTGCTATTGATTGATGGTGCGGCTCGGACACGCAAAAAAAGAATCGAGGTCACACCCAATGGGAAAGGTTTATTCTCCACCGAAGGCATTACAAGTGCCGAGATTCGATGATTGCGGCAGGGATTTTCATGCCTACGACCAAGCACAGGCCAAATTTGTAGAGAGTGTGAAGACATGGGCGAAAACAAACAGCCGGGGTGAATTTTCCGGCGAAGAAGTTTTCTTCCCTCATGCGGACGGTTATGCAAGATATGTTGTTTTGTCTCTCAAGCCCGTCGTTTTAATTCATTTGCCTGTAGGCGATGCTTGGCAATATCCATATATCGAACGTCTACTTGCAAAGGATATTATCGCGCGGATCAGGTCTGACAAAAGCTTGGCGGAAGCATTCGCGCCGGCCGGGCAGACCGGATAGGCGGAAAGGAGAACGCGCATGAAAACCAAAATCGTGATTTATGTTGACGGTGGGACGGTGCAGTCCGTCTATTCCAATCTGGACGGAGAGAAAATCGACGTGGTGTTGGTCGATGCGGACAATCTCACCGAAGAGGGCAGGAACGCCGAGAATGTCCTGAAACGGGAAACCCGCGAGTTGAACGAGGTGTTCTGATGAAACCCGTCTACGTTGTCGCGTGGGAATATGACGGAGGCGGTGGATTCGATTGGTATCATACGGAATCCGCCCAGAAGGAAGCATTTGAACGGGAGAAAGAGAACGTCAGGGAATTTTCCTGCGCCGGTTGGAAGGCGATCAAATTTAGCCACAAGGTCAGATCGTACAAGACGGCGACAGCAGAAATTGATTCGCGCCTGACAGAATTTTTCGCCGCCGCATCCCGGAGTCGCTCGAATCGTTGCCGTGCTACGGGATGAAGGGCACGTCGAGAACGTGCCAAAAGACGCGCGGAGGTGAAATGTAATGAGCGAGGTGAGAGAGTCGGAGTACAACGGCAAACCGTTACTCGGCATCTTCAAGGACAAGGACGATAATTTCGGGTTCAAATTCGGCCTGCAAAAGGCGCAACGCATTTTGAAGCACGTCGACGAAATCAAGGCGTTCGTCGAGAAGCACGCGAAGACGACGGCGGACGTAGGACACGCGCCCAACGTCAACCGAGACTTGGGAGCCTGAACGAACGGGGTGGCACAAAGCGGAACGCCTTAAAGTTTTCCGGCCGCCGATGATAGCCGGCGATAAAACACGCCCCGATTTTCTTCATACAACGTAAAGGAGAAATAGACCGATGAAATTCTTTTTCGGCACGCTTGAAATCACAAACGGAGAATACACCTACTTTTCACACGCGGTATTTACAGCGGTTTCGATGAAGGCCGCGCAAAAGGAGCAGGCAAAAAGGGCAAAGGACTTCTACCCGACAAACGGGAAGGCGGAAGTGCTCCGAGCCGACAAGACCGTCCGTGGTTACTTTGGACACAACGGAGAAGTCTTCACAGAATGCGCCGGTCTGCGCGAAATAGACAAATCAGATTTTCATGTACTGACCAAGTACATACCATGACGGCGAAAACGATTCGGCGGAGGAGACACGTAAAAAGACTTTACGCGGTCGAGGTAATAGAGAAGCGCCTCGTCTCGGTCAGAGCGGCGTCCAGAAAGGACGCCATCCGAAGAGTGAACGCCGGTCAGGGGGACTACATGACCGAGGGCGGCGATGAAGTGGCAGTTCGCGCGCGGCTTTACAATCCCGACAAGAAGTACGCCGTGCTACAGGTCAGGACAAATAAACGCGCCTGAGAGCCGACGAGGAGAGTGGTCGGAACGGCCGCCGGAGTAACGGGATAAGCTCCGCGAGGACGGCGGTGATTAAAACAGGGGTGGCTCCCTGAGCGGGTGGAACTCCCGCCGGGCGCAAAAATATACGACGTGTGGATGCGCGAAAGCGCGATACGGTATCGGCGAGGCTCCGTGGAGGCGTACCGAACGCCGGCGGACTACCGAGGTAATGGCCAGCACCAGAGTCGAGACCTTGCCGCCCGCGTTCCCTTTGGCTCTTGAAAGCCTGATTGATGTGGCAACAGTGGCGGTGGGTAGCATAGCCGACAATGTACTTGCAAATAGAGATGGAAAGAAGAAGTGTTTATCCCACAGGCTAAATTTACACGCCGCCATAAATTTCTGTTAATCGGATGCGGCGGCGGTGCTATGGTATGGGGGATGCGATAACGATGGAGGTGATTGAGATGGACGTGATGGTACTCATTCAGAAGAAACATCCTTTGTTGGCCGAGACGATGGAAGATCATCGGAGCATCGGGGATTCATGCCATGCGGCAACCACCGGCAGCAGCGAAAGCCGGAATGACTTGGACGCCACGGACGATGTGGATGACCCGCGGGGAGACGATCCGGACGCCGGCAAGGACTCGATGCAGATCGATGGCGAGACGTTGCAAATGGCCGGGTTCGGAATCCCAGGCGTCGATTTTTAAGCGGGCGATGTCAATGACAACGAATTACTCGCCCGGGCCGTGGAGAGTGGTCGGATACGGAACCATTGCGGCAGGACAAAGCTCGATCGCAGAAACGGCGCAGGCCGTCAATGGATCGGCGAATGCCCGACTGATCGCCGCAGCCCCGGA
>JAHFCY010000189.1 GCA_023249255.1 Candidatus Lindowiibacteriota bacterium
CCCCGATAGTATCAAAATTCAGGCCGGCTTCCAAATGACGGCAAGTCGTTTCATGCCTGACTCCAACAAGGAAAGAAAATGTGATATACACTCGCACTGTCTGCACCGAACTGCTTTTGCGGAGGTTGTTATGGCATGTTTTCGGTTAACACTTCTTTCGTTTCCGCTTTCCATTTTATTTTTAGGCATTTCGGCAACGGCAGAAGATACAGCACCGATACCAGCAGCAGAAAACTCTGTGTCCCTCGACACGGGGTTGGCCTCACCGGTTGCTATGTCTCCGACTGACCGCGGACTCACCCCGGTATCGCCGACAGATTCAACGGTCCCCGTGACGTCGCTTGACGCTGGTGTCTCCGAGACCAAGGAAGTGTCGATTATACCGCAGGCTCAGGCGTCCCCTCAGGCGGAAACCGTCGAACAGCACCTTCAGCCTTTGGACAAAGCAATTCGTGTATTGACGGCCGGTATCGTTGCGATGGTCGAGGAATCGACAAGCCTCACGGTCCTGGATTTGCGTGATCCCGGCGAGAATATCACGTTTCTCGGCAAACATATCTCCGACCGCCTCTCCATTGCTCTGGCAAATACGGGCAAAATCAACGTGATTGAACGCAGTGTCATCAACAAAATTATCGATGAACAGAAATTTCAACAGACGGGATTGTTTGATCCCAGGACCGTCATAACGATTGGGAAACTCGCCGGCGTGAAATACATCGTCTATGGGACCACGACCCTGATCTCTGACATGATCTCGGTCGATTTGAAGATCATCGAAATTGAGAATGCCAGAGTGATTGGAGGGACATCGTACCAATTACCGTTGACGCCGGGTCTGGCGGAGATGATCAAGTCACATGTCGAAGAGAAAAAAATTACGGATGCCGCGCCGCCCCCCAAACCGGCTTTACCGGTCCAGCCCGTGCCGACCCAATCCGCGCCGCCCGCGCAGCAGAGCCAACCGGTCATGATTTCGAAAAAGAAAATCAAAATTCCGGCGGGTACCCTGATTTATGCCGCATTGAGAGAGGAGGTATCCTCCAAAACGGCGAACAAGGGCGAGATTGTCAACGGCAAAGTCTGGAAAGATTTGATTATTGATGGCCAGACGGTCATCGAAAGAGGGACGCCGGTCACATTCAAGGTGTCTGACGTTCACAGAGCGTCCATGGTGGGAATTAAAGGTTCGGTCAAAATGCGAGCCGTCAGCCTTTCTCTTGACGATGGCCGGGAGGTCATCCTTGAAGGTGGGTATAATGAGGTCGGCAAGAGCAATATGGCGGTTTCGATCGTGACCAGCGCGTTGCTGGCCTGGCCGTTGATTTTCATTTATGGAAAGCAGGCGATCCTGGAAGAAGGCGCCATGATCGACGTATACACGGCCAATACCGAATATGTCGACATCGGAAACCTGGCTGAGGAGCAGTCTGCTCCGACGCTGACGCTCAAATCCCGGAGTGCGAACTTCTCCGTGAATATCCTGATGGAACAGATGTTGAGCGCAAAAGATCCGAAAGAATTGCCGATGGCAATTCAGATGAATGACGGTGTCGCACGGCCGAACCCGCCCGAGTTTTTCATTGATAAGGTCAACGGCGCGGAAATTGGGAAGCGGATTCCCTGTGCAGTGACGAAGACCGAAACCAAAGAAGGCCACGTCGAGTACGTCGTGCAGGCGGAGCTTAAATCTTTGGTCGAGAAATTCCGCCGGGGACTTAACCGCTTCGATGTTTGCTGCATCGATGGCGGCCAGCGCCAGTCGTATGAAGTGATCCTGAACATGCAATTTTGATGATGACACGGATATCGGTCCGCGGGGAGAAGAAGGAGCCGGGTGAATGATTCGCCTTTTTTGTTTATGCCTGCTAAGTCTCGTCCTGTCGGCGTGCCAGACAACGGAAGAGACGCACATCAGGGGAGGCGATGAGATACGGCTGATTGAGGCCATTCCTGCGGCCAGACCGGATTGGCTCAACGCCACACCCCAACCCGACGGCCGTTATTATTACTTCGTCGGCATTTCGGAAAATGCAAGCATGGAGGCACACGCAAAGGATTTGGCCGTTGCAGACGCACTTAAAAAAGCCGCGGCATATTCCGGCGTGTCGATTTCAGACAAATCCGAACGCATTACTGAATCTCGTTTCAAAACGTCAGAGACCGCAGACCCGTCTATTTCCGAGATGGAGAAGTTGTTGCAGTCCGCCCGTGCGTATTTCAGCCGTTTCCATTCCGACCAGTTCTATGTCGAGCATTTCGGGCGCATGCAAAAGAAACAGATCATGGACAGTTCGTTTCGAGCGTCGGTTCTTTTGTCCATCCCAACCGACGAAGTCGAATCGGCAATCAACGAATCCCGCAAACACCATGAACGGTCTTTTGACGCCCTGTGGGGCGACAAATACAAGGCAGGTGTCATCATCGTCAATGACGGCTCTTCCCAGGAGGATTTCGATCTCGCCAGATCCGTATTGACCGAATACTTCACGCAGAACAAGGTTCTCGTGGTTCAGAACCAATCCAATCCCGACCCGGATCATCCGCTTTTCGGCCTCAAAGCGTCATTTTCAGATAACGAAGATGTATATGGAATGAAATCCGTCACCGGAATATTTTCAGTTCGGATGTTTTTCAAAGACGAAAATGGATCAGACATTGTCGGGGAAACGGTGGTTTCCACCAACGCCGGAGCCGGTGTCAATTCAGCCGCCGCCCGGAAAGCCTCGGTTTCGAAATTCATCGAGTCCCACCGCTCTGATTTGATGAAATTGGTGTCGAAATAAGGTGTCGCGTGATTGTTCGTTTTTGGCATCCGTTTACGTTATATAGTAGTAGAGCGTGATAAATTGATTTTGCCGCGCCAGGTCTCCTTGGCGACAATTCGAAGGAGGGTATGATCGATGAAAAGTTCCAAAATTCTCGCGAGTCTGTTGGTGCTGTTCACGTTTGCAGCGTGTCAGACGACCCAGCCGAAGAAACTCCCGCCCGAAACGCCGAACCCCGGCGAGAAGCAGTTGTGGGGTTCCGAATCCCCAAGACCGGCGTGGACGGTCGGCGAGGAAGTTTCCATCAAAGGGGAAGTGGTCACGATTGTCGCGATGTCGGACAAATTCGCGACGGAGAAATACGCGCGGGAGGACGCCGAGCAGTCGGCCCGCAAACATGCAATCCAGCGGTTCAGCACCGAGGTCAAATCGAAGATCCAGAATGTCGTCAATATGGTCGGTGTATCGACCGATATCAATAATCCCGCTCGCGTGCAACAGGAGTTCGAGGGCCAACTCTCGAAAGGCCGCATTTCCCAGATGCAGAACAAACTGTGGTACCTGGAAAAATGGCAGGACCCGTCCGGCGCCGTCTACTGGAAGGCCTTCCTTCTGTCCGAAATCCCCAAGAGCATCCTCGATCAGGCGCTGGCCGAAACCATGCGCACCGAAAACGCGAAATTACAGGGCCAGAAGTCCAACGCAACGTCCGACGACAAGAAGGCCTCCATCGACTCCATGATGAAGGCGTTCGAGGAGATCGAGAAGAACGGGTTTACGCTGGAGTAGATCCGCACCCGGCGGGCGGCCGTGCCCGTCGTTACGCAATAATGGAGTGTGGTGGATGATGGCTGTCGCTGTGATGAGAATCTCCACGCATACGTCCACGTCGATTTTTATGCATGTCAATCGATGTGTGCATTTCTGGTTCCGCTCAATCACCGGCCCGGTTTGTCTCGCTCTGATAGGTTGTACCATCTGGCTGAGTCAGTCGGGAGTTGCATGGGCGTCCGAGGCATCTCTGGATTCGATTCGCACACGAGCTGAAAAAGGCGATTCCTACGCGCAGGCAATCCTCGCCATGAAATATCGCCGTGGGGAAGGCGTCGCCAAGGACTACACAGCCGCATTCAAATGGGCGAAGTTGTCAGCCGATCAAACCCATCCTCCAGGTCTCTTTGAAATGGCCATGCTCTACGAGTATGGACTGGGAGTGGATACGGACGAACAGAAAGCTCAAAATCTCTACGAAAAATCGTTCCCCGGACTTGTCAGTCGAGCGGAAAAAGGTGATGCGGACGCTCAAAATAAAGTGGGGATTATGTACAGGAATGGATTTGGAGTAGCCAAGGATGATGCCACGGCGGTGAAGTGGTTCCGGACGGCGGCGGAGCGGGGGGATGCGTACGGCCAAATCAACTTGGGGTGGACATACGCGTCCGGTCAGGGTGTTCTAAAAGATTATGCGGCAGCGGTGAAGTGGTACGAGAAGGCGGCGAAACAGGGAAATGCCGTAGCCCAATATTTTCTCGGTTCCATGTATTGGAACGGCCTCGGAGTTCCGAAATACGAGTCGACGGCAAGGAGATGGTTTCAGAAGTCGGCGGATCAGGGACATACTGATGCCATCGAGATGTTAAGACGGATAGGAGAAGTTGACGCGCTTAAAAACACCTTTACCGTTACATCCGACCCACCCGGTGCCAATGTGGATTTCAATGGCCAGACCGTGGGTGTTACGCCTCTTGTTTCTCGTCAGTACCTTGACTACTGCTTCAACGGGCCATCGTGGGCGTTTTCAGACTATCTGGCCGAACCGATAAGCCTGCACATATGGCAAGATGGGTATCTTCCGAAAGATGTGAATATCACAAGAGGACCCTATGTGGGGGACTACGGCCAGTGGGGGAAAAAAGTCTACTACCTGATCTCCGGAACTTCGTTTCATGTCAAGCTCCAGACTGATCCCGCCCAATATCGTGAGGAGAAAAAAATAGTGGATGAGCACTCGAATGCGAATCTGCCGCCTGTAAAGGTTGAGACGCCTATTCAACAACCGCGTATCGAAGTGGATGTTGAGACGCAGATACAGCCCGGAAAACTCCTGCGGCCGAATACCATCGCCGTGGTCATCGGCAACCAGACGTATGGGGAAAAACTCTGGAACGCCGACTACGCGGTTCGGGATGCGAATTGGATGAAACAATATTTTGTTCAAAGGATGGGCATCTCCGCAGAGAACGTCATCCAGATGAACAACGTGACGCTATCGCAGTTTCAGAGTCTGTTCGGCAACCAGAGCGGCGATATCAAATCCTCACGCCTGTACCGCCGTTTGCGGGAACCCGGTTGGGACGTGATCGTCTACTACAGCGGCCACGGCGCGACATCCGCGGACGACCGAGGCGGATATTTGTTGCCGGTGGATGCGGATCCCGATTATCTGTCAAGCACGGCTTATCGGTTGGATGCGCTATACCAAAATTTGCACCAACTGACCGACGGACATATCACGGTAATTCTGGAAGCCTGTTTCAGCGGCCGGACGCCGAAAGGCCAGATCGGCGGCAAATCAAGTGGCGTGGTCATCGTTGATCCGCGTACAGGTGCAGACACCGGCATCGACATCCTCGCCGCCGCACACAGCGATCAGGTCGCCAACTGGTACGAGGATCAGCAGCATGGATTGTTCACATATTTTCTGATGCGTGCGCTCCGGGGAGACGCGGACACGAACGGGGACGGCGAAGTCGTTGGCACGGAGATCAAAGACTACGTGACGCGCGAGGTCTCGCGCCTATCCGATCGCGTGGGCGTGGCAGTTCAGGAACCGGAGATTACAGTCGCGCCGGATTGGGTGTGGACGGAGTGAATCAGATGCCGTTGGATGTCGGACCGGACTTAACCAAAAAACCGTTCATAATCGTCATGGTTGCCGATCCAGAACCAGGTGACGGCATCATCGTCCATCACAGAAATGGCGCGATACCCGATGGTGACTCGGACCGACCAGATATTTTCATCGGTGTCGATACATTTGAAATGCAGGGAAGGATGAAACGGACTGCGCCGCCAGAGACGAAACGCTTTTTTGCCGGCGGTTCGGACATTGGCCGGCATTTTCCGATAGCACTTCCAGAAACTCGGAACGGTGCGAGACTTCAAAGTTTCTCAAAGTTCATGGGAGATGACCGCCCGGCTTTTGATTGCCGGCGTGCATTTTGCGCGGCTGAAACCAGTCCCTTTTTTTTACGGTGTATTTGTTTCTCCCATTCCAACTCGTCTTTTTCCTCCATCACCCGCTTGCGCAGATCCTCGACGACTTTTTCCCGCGAATGTTCGGGCAGAGACTCGAGCATCTTAAGCGCCAACGCCACCGAATTAGTCATGCCGACAACCTCCTCTTTTCGATTTCATACGGAGTTTACGACATCATGAGCATGACGGCAAGTAATTTGATTCGCCAGTTTTCATCGCCAAAGCCAAATCTTGGATTTAACTCGCCCAAGGCGAAAGGTGGCATCGCTCGACGGTGCGTGAGTCACATGTTTGAGAAGAATAAGTTGGAGATTGCCCCGTTTCGCCTCTTGATCGTTGCCGCGATGTTCTGGACGGTGCTTCTGCCCCGGGCATCACTTGCAAGAATCGTTTTCGTCCAACACATCCGCACGCTCGCGGGGCATGAAGGTTTGGTGAATTCCGTAGCGTTTTCGCCGGACGGGAAGACTCTGGCGTCGGGGAGTTATGACAATACCGTCAAACTGTGGGACGTTGGGAGCGGGAAGGTCATCCGCACGCTCACGGGACATGAGGATGTGTATGTGTACTCCGTAGCGTTTTCGCCGGACGGGAAGACTCTGGCGTCGGGGAGTAGTGATAGGACCGTCAAG
>JAHFCY010000190.1 GCA_023249255.1 Candidatus Lindowiibacteriota bacterium
GTTGACGAGCAGATCAAGCCGCATCCGGGAGAATCGCCAAACGCCGTCGCCAGCCGGAACGTGATGGAATTCCGCCGCTCCAGCACCGCCTGCTCGGCTTCGACTTTCGTTCGAGCGTACAGACTGATGGGATGAAGCGGCGTGTCTTCGGTGCAGTACGCGTCTTTTTGTCCGATTCCGTATCCGCTGTTGGTCGTCGGAAAGAGAATTCTTTGCTCTGGTGACAACTCCGAACACAACATTCGGATCGCCTCCAAATTCGTGGTGCGCGCATCCTCGGGTTTCTGATCGCACAGCGGCATGCCGACCAACGCAGCCAGCGGGATCACCACGTCGGCGGCTCGTGCCGCCGTCCGGACTATCGTACGGTCCCGGCAGTCCCCGCGAATGACAGCCGGATTTTTATCCCCCTCCGGCAAGCTCTTTTGGCCGTATAGAAAATTATCCAGCACGGTCACGGAAAATCCGCGTTCGAGCAGGCGCCGCGTCAGCACCGAACCGATATACCCCGCCCCGCCGGTGATTAAAATCTTTTGCCCGTTACCCATTACCCGTTACCCGTTACCCTGACCGACCGATACCACTCGATGGTTCGCCGCAATCCTTCTTCCAACGGCGTGAATTTGAAATCGGGGAATATATCGTGAAATCGAACGCTCTTCAGAAGTTTTCGAGGCACGCCCGCCGGCTCTTTCGGCAAAAATTTGATTTGCCCCGCGAAGCCCGCCATCCGCGCGATGGTTTCAGCCAGCGTTTGAATTGGCATACCATCGTCAGCCGCGACGATGAAATGATCCGTGTCGTCGCTGTCGATCAGACGCGCTAAAATCCGTGCAACGTCGGCCGCATACACGAATTGCCGGACTGCGGATCCGTCTCCCCAGACTTGAAACGGTTCGCCGGTTTCCATCGACCTGACGACTTTGTGGATCAGCGCGCCGACAACATGGCTGTTCTCCGCATCGAATCGGTCATGCGGCCCGTACATCGTCACGGGTGTGAGCGTCGTACAGGAAATACCGTCCTGCGTGCTCATGAGTCGACATTGGACTTCAAGAACGCGTTTGGCCATTCCCGTGCCGAGATTGCCTTCGTATGGAAGACCAGTGTGGAGATCACCCTCCGTGGAAGGCCGGTCGGGCCGGAACGGAAAAGCGCAGGCGGATAGCAGGGTGAGCACCCGATTCACGCCGGCCCGACGCGCGGCCGCCAGGACGTTTGCGTCGATGAGAAGATTGTCCGATAAAAACTCGGCGTTGAATTGCGCGTTTTCCTTCACGCCTCCGACCCGCGCCGCGAGGTGAACGACGTGGGTCGGGCGGTGAGCGGCGAACAGCTGGTCGACGTCGTCAGTCCGGCGAAGGTCGCCGTCTTTGCGCGAGAGGTAAATGGCGTCCGGCAAAAGCGGCTGAAGGGTCCGGCCCATCATGCCGTTTCCGCCCGTGACCAGAATTGTCTTAACCATGGCAATCTGATATTAAATCATATCTGCAGAGAAAACGATGAATGTCACCTTGCTTATTCCGACGCTGAACGAGATCGAGGGCCTCAAGGCGATCATGCCGAGGATCAACCCCGCTTGGTGCGATCAAATCCTGTTTGTGGACGGCAGGTCCACTGACGGGACGGCGGAGTATTTGCGCGAGCATCACTACGAATATGTTGTCCAGCGCGGCCCGGTCAGCCTCTTTCAGGCGTATCGCGACGCCTATCCACTCATCCGCGGAGACGTCGTGATCGCGTTCAGCCCGGACGGCAATTCTGTGCCGGAGGCCATTCCGCAGTTGATCCAAAAAATGAAGGAAGGAAATTATGATCTGGTCGTCGCGTCCCGATACATGCCGGGTGTGAGAAGTGCTGACGATACGTGGTATAGCGCGTTCGGCAACGCCTTGTTCACCTGTCTCATCAATTTTCTGTTCGGCGGCCGATACACGGACGCCATGGTAATGTATCGGGCGTTTAGAAAATCTCTCCTCGAAGAATTGGGGCTGTTGAGCGACCCGCCGTTTTCCCTCGAACGGCTTTTTTCCGGGACGGTGTGTCTTGTGCCGCTCATGGCCATGCGCGCCGCCAAGAAAAAATTATCGATAGCCGAAATCCCGGCGGCGGAACCCGCCCGGATCGGCGGCGTGGCGAAGTGCCGGCACTTTGTATGGGGTACGATCTATCTTTTGGAAATGGTTCAGGAACGGTTGATCTGGAATTTCAAACCGACGCGCGTTTCGGCGAATCCATCCACGTCCGGATCCGGTTCGTGACCGATTCAGCGTCCAACCCGTATTTCTTCCAGATTTCCGCCCGGCCGCCGAGTTCAAAAACAAACACGTCACCCTGACCGATCCGAAGGAGAGATTTAGAGACGCCGCGGTCGGCGAAGAGTTCAGCCACGATACTGCCGAGCCCGCCTGCAAGACGATGTTCCTCCAGCGTGACCGCGCATCGGCCGCGTTCCAAAATGCCGAGGAGTTTTTCTTCATTGACCGGTTTGATCCGGTGCAGGTCGACCACGCCGGCACGGATGCCCACCGCTTTTAGCGCGTCCGAAACTTTCAGCGCCTGATGGACCATGACGCCGGTTGAGATCAGACACACGTCCCCTCCTGCGCGGATTTCAATCAGTCCGTCTTCAAACGACTCTTTCCGGCCCTCATACAAATTCGGGATGCCCGACCGGTCGAACCGGACGTACTGCGGCGCGCGGTCGCGGTGCGTGATGCCGGCGAGGGCCGCGGCCGTGATCGAGTCTGCCGGCGAGTGTATTTTCAGGTTCGGAAGTGTCCGCATAATCGCGATGTCCTCGACGGTGTGGTGGCTCGGTCCCATGATGTCGTACGCGTATCCCGCGCCGACGCCTAAATTGACGATCGGCAGATTCATCGCGCAGACGTCGAGTTTGTTTTGTTCGAAGACTCTGGCGGTGACAAACGGCGCGATCGCGTACGTATAGACTTTTTTGCCTTCGAAGGCCATTCCGCAGGCCATGCCGATCATCTGCTGTTCGGCGATGCCGACATTGATGTATTGACCGGGAAGTTTTTCGTAAAACTGGTCGAGGCTGGGCGCACCGTTGTCGGCGGTGATGATGATGACGTTGCGGTCTTTGCGCGCGATTTCAAACAGCGAGTTGAAAAACGCGTCCCGCATGCCGATGATGAATTTTGTGTCGTCCATGGTCATTCGACCTCGAGTACCGTATCGCAGATGTAATGGATGTCGTCAGGCGAAAGTTTCGGGTGGTTCGGCAATTGAAATCCGGTTTCGTAAACACGATCGGCAACTTTGCCCTCAACCCTCCCGCCGGTCTTCGGCCAGAACGGTTGACGAACCAGATTTCCGACGCCGATTGGGCGGGTTTCGATGTGTTTGTCCCGAAGCGCCACGGCAATCCGGTCACGGTGGGCAGAGTTTTTTGCCAGGCCGGCAAAGGCTATACTGCAGATCGAAGCTTTCGGATTTTTCTGGCAATCGAACCCGGCGTCTTGAAAGCGGGATTGATAAATCGCATGGTTTTCGATGCGCCGCCGGATCACGGTGTCGACCCCCGCGAGCTGGGAAAGGCCGATGCGGGCGTTGAGATCGGCGGATCGGACGTTGTATCCAGGGTAATAAAACGTGAATGGCCGGTTGAACTCCATCGCGTGATGCGCATTGGCCTGCCCGGCTTCCGTGTCCGGCGGCAGGTCCTTCGCCCAGCCGTGACTGCGTATCTGCAGGAGAATGTCGTGGAGTTCGTCATCCACCGTGCAGACCATGCCGCCTTCAATGGTCGACAGGTGATGACCGTAAAAAAACGAAAAAGTGCTGATGTCGCCGAATGTCCCGACCCGTCGGCTGTCGTACTCCGAACCGGTGGCCGCGCAGGAATCTTCCATCAAAATAAATCCGAATTTTTTTTTCAGTTTCAAAATCGCGTCGAGATTTGCCGGAACGCCCAGGATATGGACCATCACGACGGCCGCCGCGCCGGTTTGGCGCAGGAGTCGTTCCAATTCTTCCGGATCCAGCGCGAGCGTATCAGGATCGGCATCACAGACGATGGGTTCAAATCCGAGTTGGATCGCCGGCGCAACAGAGGTCGGCCAGCACACGGCCGGGACGATGACTTTTTTGTTTTTTATTTTGCCGGACAATCGGACGGAGTCGTACATGAGCAGATTCGCGGACGACCCGGAATTAACAAAAACGGAGTGTTTCACGGGCAACCACTCGCCCCACCGGCGCTCGAATTCTCTGACCAGGGCGCCCTGTGTCAGCCACGGCCCGGTCTTAAGCCACGCGATTAACTCATCGATGTTCTGTTTCGAGATCGTTTCATCGGCCAGGAGGTATTTTTCTTTCATTGTTGATTTCATCGCATCCCCAGATCATCCCGGACTTGGCGCAAATCCGCGCCGTCCGGCACGCGGTAATGCCACAGTCGCCGGCTTTCCAGAAACGGACTGCCCTTGCCTTTAACCGTATTCGCGATGATCGCCAGAGGACGGTCGTCACCGCGCGTTCTCACGTCTTTGAGCGTTTCGAAAATCGCCTCGAATGAATGGCCGTCGATCGTTCGCGTTTCGAATCCGAACGACGCGAATTTTTCATCCAGCCGGCCCAGCATCGGCCCGTCGCATTTTTTTTCGGTCCGATCAGTGAATCCGATCGTGCCCTGGCCGTTCCGGTCCACGATACAGATCATATTTTTCAATTTCAAATGGCTTGCCGTAAACGCCGCCTCCCAGTTCGATCCCTCGTAGAGTTCGGCGTCCCCCAGAAGACAAACCACGAGATGGGGTTTTCCGTCGCTCGCCGCCGCCTGCGCCATCCCTGTCGCAATCGGAAGACCATGCCCGAGCGATCCGGTGATGACTTCGATCCCGGGAATGTTCCAGTCGGCGTGGACGCCGAGAATGCTGTCCTTCTGCGCGAACTGGTCAAGTTCCTCCATCGGAAAAAATCCCAGATCAGCCAGAATCGGATACAGTCCGATCCCGCCCTGGCCCTTGCTCAAAATGAACCGGTCCCGGCCGTCCCATTTCGGATTCTTCGGATCGACCCGGAGGATCCCGCCGTAATAGAGTGCAACCAGCAATTCTACTTGGGAGAACGCCGTCGTGAGATGCCCGCTGTGTGCGCGTACTGCCATGTCGAGCACTTTCCGCCGCACCCAGTTGGCTTTTTTTTCCAATTCGGCTCGGGATTTCATTTTAGATTTCGATATTCTTCTTCAGAAATTTTGGCGTCTTTGAGGTATTTTTTCAATATGATGGGTCCAACTGTTTCCCGATCATGAAATGCGAACAGGACGGTCCGGCCATCCGGATGTTTCATCAGTCGATGGCTCCCGTCTCCGTGAATAACCATGAATCCTGATTTCATCAAGCGTTTAAAAAGTTGGCGAGCCTTGATCTCACCGAGCCGTCCCACTTTTACGCGGCGAGCTGGATTTCAACAGCCACAGGTCTGGGTTGTTTTGGCGGTGTTTTGCCCAGTTTCTTAATCGATGTGAGATAAAATCGCAGGACTTTTTTGATGCGCCGAAGTGCTGAAGCCGCAGTGGGACCATAAACAAGACACCCCGGAACGCCGGGAACGCCGGCGATCACGCGCCCATCCACCTCTCGATCAAAAACGACCACGTAGCGAATACTACGCCTCATGTGTGAACACTACCGCAGAGACGAACCAGCGTCAAGATTTGCGATACGAGAGTCGGCATGCTTCCGGCGCAATTTGATTTTCGCCAAATTTTGGATGTGGTCGACGGCCTCCGTGCCGAATTTTGTTTGGACGAGATTCAAATATCCCGGATTTGCGAAATAAGTCTGCCACGCGCGATCGCGGAAACTTAAAACCTCGCCGGGAGAAAGATGTTCAGTCGGCAGAGGGAGCTGTTCATAGGAATGCTGTGAGAAATCCTGCCATCGATCCGGTAGCGGCCAGCCGCGTTCGCGCGCCGTCCGATAGAGGTCCGAGCCTGGATAGGCCATGGCGGAATAGAAATTCGCCATTTCGCAGTTAAGGTCGAGCGCGAGGTCCAGCGTTTCCTGCATCGACTCGGTTGTGTCGTCCGGCAGACCGAAAATGAAATTGCCGATGACATGTATCCCCGCCGACTGGATTTGCCGGACCACGCGGAAAATATCGTCCTCCGTGAATTCACCCTTTTGAACCCCGTCGCGGACGTACCGGCTTTTCGATTCGATCCCGAGACACAGCCAGTCGAATCCCGCGCGTTTCAATTTTTCGAGAAACCGGTCCTTCACCGTGTCGACTCTCGCGTAGGCCCAGAAATTGAAATGGTATCCGCGTTCGATGATCCGGTCACACAGATTCACGACATGCCGCTCATTCAACACGAACATCTCATCCGCGATTTTGATGTTTTTCACGCTGTATTTGCCGGCCAGAATGTCGAGTTCCGTAATCACGAAAGACGGATCCCAGCATCGGATGCCCGATTTGCCGAACGGCGCGTTGATGCAGCAGAAGGAGCACCGATACGGGCATCCGAGACTCGTGTAGATCGACGCGTAGGGCCGGCGATTCTTGATGTGATCGAAACAATGCCAGTTGTGAGCACGGTAGGCTTGCATGGGCAAAAGATCCCACGCCATGCCGGGAAGAGTCGCCGCCAGTTCGCGCTCGGGAATGACC
>JAHFCY010000191.1 GCA_023249255.1 Candidatus Lindowiibacteriota bacterium
AAAAAGTCATGGAGCAGGTCAAGGCTCTTGCGCCCATCTGTCTTTTCCTTGTCGTTTTCCAGATGGCGATTTTCCGGATGCCGATTCCGGACGCGCTCAAGATTTCGCTGGGCCTTTGCAGTGTCCTCATGGGCCTGATTTTCTTCATCGACGGCCTTCGGGTCGGCGTCATGCCGCTGGGGGAGAACATCGGCGCGACGCTGCCGGAAAAGGCGAAGTTGCCCGTCATTCTCACCGCCGCCTGTCTTCTGGGCGCGATGGCAAACATGGCCGAGCCGGCGGTCGGGACGCTGAGCATTTTAGGCGCCAAGATCCCGTACGAAAAAGCGCCCCTCCTCTTTGATTACCTGAATCGCCGAACCACATTTATCCTCTGGATTCTCTCTGTCGGCGTGGGGCTTGGCGCGATGAACGGAATATTCCGGTTCGTGAAAGGATGGTCGCTCAAGTTCACGATCATTCCCGGGCTGAGTCTGGCGGTGATCCTGACCCTGATTGCCGCGTTCGACGAACAAGCCAAACATGTCCTTGGCATGGCCTGGGACGGCGGCGGTATCACAACCGGCACGGTGACGGCGCCGCTGGTTCTGGCGCTGGGCGTCGGCATGGCGTCGGCGCTGGGCAAAAGCGATTCGGGCATGAGCGGATTCGGCATCATCACGCTCTGTTCGATCTGGCCGATTGTGTTGATTCTCTCGGTGGCGCTCTTCGATTCCTGGACGGGGCATTACATGACGCCGGAGCAATACACGGCGTTCATGGCGACCGCCGGGGCGTCCACACAGGCAGGCTCGGTCAATGTCATCTCCCTGGTCGGCGGAAATTTTATCGCCTCGGCCCAGGTCATCTTCCCGCTCATCGGTCTTCTGATGGTCATCCAGAAATTCGTTCTGAAGGAAGAAATCCGCAATATCGAGCAGGTCATCACCGGCGTGGTCCTGGCGCTCATCGGACTCATGCTGTTCAAGACCGGCCTCGAGACGGGATTAAATCCCTTCGGGGACAAAGTCGGTCACGACGCGGCGATCGCGTTTTCAAATAATGGATTTGAAGGGATCATCGCGTCCGCGCAGGGGCGGTACGGCGCAGCGTGGGGACACGCCATCGTGATGGGGTTTGGATTTATGGCCGGCTACGGCGCGACGCTGGCCGAGCCGGCGCTGGTGACGCTCGGGATGACCGTCGAGGACCTGACGGCGGGGGCGTTCAAAAAATATCTTCTGATGCATTCGGTGGGCTTTGGCGTCGGCGTCGGGCTGGTCATCGGCGTCGCCAAAATTATTTTTGGCTGGCCCACGATGGCCATCATCCTGCCCAGCTACGCTCTCGTGCTTCTCCTCACGATCTTCAGCGACGAAAAATACGTGAATTTCGGCTGGGACAGCGGCGGCGTGACGACGGGCGACATCACCTCCCCGGTGCTGATCTCGCTGGGACTGGGCGTGGCCGCGGCGTCGGGAGGATTTGACGGATTTTGCCTGATCGCGATGGGATCGGTGTGGCCGATCATTTCGGTCCTGACGCTCGGAATGATCATCAACCGGACGACGCCGTTTGTGAAAGCGCAGAAGGCGCAGGGATAAAAAAAAAACATAGGCCACACACAGACACACACACCTGCCTGCCGGCAGGCAGGGACGCAGACAGACACAGACAGAAAAATAGGAGGTAGATACATGGCGGAAAATAAAAGTAAGACGTTAAAGATGATTGTCGCGATTGTTCAGCGCGGCAAGGCGGACCCGCCGGTGAACGCGGCGATCAAGGCGGGCGCGCCGGCGGCGACGGTGTTTTTCGGACGCGGCCAGGGCATGCGCGAACGGCTCGGACTTCTCGGACTGGCGGTTCAGCCCGAGAAAGAAATCATTTTCATCACGATCGAAGAGTGGCTGGTGGACCGGGTGCTGACGGCGATGGTGAAAGCCGGCCATCTGGACCAGCCGGGCGTCGGATTCGTGTTTGTTGTGCCGGTCGATCGCGCGGTCGGGATGGCCGAAGCGCAGGAGATAGCGAAGGCGGGAACGTGAAACTCACAGACGGGATGAGATAGCGGGCAAACGGAATGGCAAATTCCGTTCGATTCGGCGAATTCAGCCGTGAGGTTTCCGTTCAGCAGAACCGGATCAGTTACAGCCTCCTCATGCCAAAGATCGAAAAAGGGCCGGACGGCAGGGCTGTGCCCTACAAGCCGCCGAGGTTAAAGGTCACTCCGAAAGAAACCCTGAAGATTTTGAAACCTTACGTTTCGCCGCGATTCATGGAGCAGATCCGCGCGGTCGTGCCTCTCGGACTGTACTTGATGCTCTTCCAACTGTTCATCCTTCGCCAGGCCGTCGCCGATTCGGCCACCATCACCGGCGGACTTCTGGCGGTCATCGTGGGTCTCATGCTCTACATGGAGGGACTGAAACTCGGCATCATGCCGTTCGGTGAAACCATCGGTAATACGCTTCCAACCAAATCTCCGATGCCAGTCGTATTGTTGATCGCGTTCACTCTGGGCGTCGGCGTTACATTTGCGGAGCCGGCCATCGGCGCCCTGCAGTACGCCGGGAAAATCATCAAAGCCGAAAACGCGCCGGTGCTGTACTCCCTACTGAACGACCGATCATTGACCACGCGGATTTTTGTGGGAATCGGCGTCGGGGTGGCGGCCATGCTGGGAACCATGCGCTTCATTTACGGCTGGAGTTTGAAACCTCTGATTTACATTTCCCTGCTCCCGACGGCGATCATCACCATCGCGTTCCATTTCATCCCGGGCCTTCGGACCATCATCGGACTGGCCTGGGACTGCGGCGGCGTCACAACGGGGCCGGTCACCGTGCCGCTGGTGTTGTCATTGGGAATCGGCGTGGCGGCGGCGGTAGGCAAGGCGGATTCGAATCTTTCGGGATTCGGCATCGTCACATTGGCTTCCCTTCTTCCCTGCACCGCCGTTCTGCTCCTGGGCCTTTATGTCTATATGACCGTTCCCCGCGAAGCGATTATGGCGGCGGCCGCGGCGGCACAGGCCGCAAGTTCGGCGGCGGCAACGCCGGCCTGGTACGAAGTCACGCCGGTCGCGGAAATCATCGCTTCCTTGCAAGCCATTGTTCCGTTGATTTCCTTTTTGTTTTTCGTTCTGATCATCGTGCTCCGGGAAAAAATCCGGAACGGCGGCATCCTGACGTATGGAATTTTTCTCGCGATCGTCGGCATGATCCTGTTCAACATCGGCCTGACCTATGGCCTGGCGAGTTTGGGGAATCAATCCGGAAGCATCGTTCCGGCGGCGTTCATGAAACTCGATCAGGTGAAAGACTCGCCTCTGTACTTCTACGCGGGCGGCATTCTGGTCGCCCTGATTTTTTCCTGGGCGCTGGGATTCGGCGCGACGCTGGCCGAGCCTGCCCTGAACGCCCTCGGCCTCACGGTCGAAAATCTGACAAATGGCGCGTTCAAGAAATCGGTCCTGCTCTATGCGGTGTCGGTCGGTGTCGCGTGCGGCATCGCGATCGGCGTTTTGAAAATCATCTACGATTTGCCGCTGACGTGGATGCTACTCGTTTCCTACATCCCGACCGTTTTCATGACATATCTGTCTTCGGAGGAATACGTGAACGTCGCCTGGGACAGCGCCGGCGTCACCACCGGTCCCGTGACCGTGCCGCTGGTTCTGGCGATGGGCCTGGGATTCGGGAACGCCAAGGGCGTGCTTGAGGGATTCGGCATCCTCTCCATGGCGTCCGTCTGCCCGATCGCGGCGGTTCTGGCCGTTGGGCTGTACGTGCAGTGGAAAGACAAACGACAGAAAGCCGCGCTTGGGGCGCGGATGGAAGCCGCAGGAGGTGCGACAGCATGAGCAAGCGGGAATTAACTGTCCTGACGGACGTCACGTTGATCACGTGCATCGTCCAGCGCGGGATTGCAGATACCATCGTCAAATCGGCCACGGAGGCCGGCGCGCAGGGCGCGACGGTTTTTTTCGCCCGGGGAAGCGGCATCCGCGAGAGGCTCGGCATGCTGGGTGTGGCCGTTGAAGTCGAAAAGGAAATCGTCAACATTGTGGTGTCGACCGATCACGCCGACCGGATTTTTGAGGCGATGTATCTGGCCGGCAAGCTGGACACGCCGGGCATGGGATTCATGTACATGACGCCGCTGGAGAAGGCGGCCACGTACATTCCGAAAGCCGTGCTCGACAAACTCGCCGCAGGCCGGAAATAGGGCGGACTGACCATGGCCCCTGCTTCGGCGTTCGAATCAAACACAAAACTCATCACCTGCATTCTGCCGAAAGGCAGCGGCAGGGCGGTCGTTGAGGCTCTGCACAACCGCGGTGTCATCACATCCAATCTCTACTATGCGCGGGGCTCCGACTACGGCGATCCGCCCGGAAAAAGCGGCATGCCTGAGCCAGTTGAAAAAGAATTCGTCACCGTTGTCGTCCCGCCGAAGGACGCGGATGAACTTTTTAGGTTCATCCACGAGACCGCGCAGATTGACCGGCCCGGCGGCGGAATCCTGTATCAAACCTCACTCCGAAAATCCGTCCCGTTTGTCCTTCCAGATCTGGCCACATCCGCGTAACAACTTTCTGAGCATTTTAATGGAGATGATCTAACGATGGAAAATATGGGTGTGATCTACGGCCTCGGCGTGATCATGGGGTTGGTCCTGATTTTGCCGTTCACCGTCCGCCGGATCGAGGAGGAACTTGAAGCGTTTCTCCTCGTGATGGGAACGCTGGCGGTCACGATCGGCGGTCTTTGGAGCCGCGACCTCGTTCACGAGGCGCTGGTGGAACCGATCAAGATCACGTGCGCGGTTCTTGGATTCGGACTGCTCTTTCGATGGGGGCGCAACGCCATTCACGATCATGTCAATCAGTGGGCTGAAGGGATGGGCGAGAGGACTTTTGTTTTTTTTCTGATCGTCATGCTCGGCCTGCTGTCGAGCGTCATCACCGCCATCATGGCCGCGCTCGTGCTGGTTGAAGTCATCTCGGGCCTGAACTGGGACAACAACCGCGAGCGGACCATCGTCATCCTCACCTGTTATTCGATCGGTCTTGGCGCGGTCCTCACGCCGGTCGGCGAGCCCCTGTCGACCATCGCCACCGCGAAACTGTCCGGCGAGCCGTATCATGCCGGTTTCTTTTTTCTTTTCAGCCGGCTGTGGGAGTGGGTGGTCGGCGGCATTCTCGCGCTCGGCGCAATCGGCGCCGTTCTGGCCGGCCGGGGAGTCCACACCGAAGACAGCCTGACGGAAGATCACGCGGAAACCGTCCGGGACATTTTTATCCGGGCGGGCAAGGTCTACATTTTTGTCGCGGCGCTGGTTTTTCTGGGCCACGGATTCATCGTGGTCGTCGACCGGTATTTGATTCAGATGGACAAGGGCGTCCTCTTCTGGGCGAATTCGGTTTCGGCGATTCTCGACAACGCGACGCTGGCCGCCGCCGAGATCTCGCCGAGGATGACGCTTGCGCGGATCGACTTTCTGCTCATAGGACTTCTAATCGCCGGCGGAATGCTGATTCCCGGAAACATTCCCAACATCATCTGCGCCGGCAAACTGAACATCAAGAGCGGCGAGTGGGCGAAATTCGGCGTCCCGCTGGGTCTCGTCCTGATGATGATTTATTTCGTTCTGATGGAGCTGGCGATTCGGGGACTGTAAAGAACGTTACTTCGAACTGACGCTGGAAATGCGCATGGAATAGAAGGAACGGTACACGAAGACGATGGAGATCAGAAAAAATACGGCGGCCAGAACGCCCGTGATGGCGCGGCCGTTCTCCGGATTGCCCACGTTGATGGCCACCGCCAGTTCCGCGGCCAAAAGGCCGAACAGCGTCGTGAATTTGATGACGGGGTTCATGGACACGGAGGACGTGTCCTTGAACGGATCGCCCACGGTGTCGCCGACGACGGTTGCGTCGTGCAGATCGGTGCCTTTCGCGTTCATTTCCGTCTCGACAAGTTTCTTCGCGTTGTCCCACGCGCCGCCCGCGTCAGCCATGAAGATGGCCTGGTAGAGCCCGAAGAGGGCGATGGAGATGAGATATCCGACGAAGAAAAACGGGGACGCGCAGGCAAAGGCCAGGGTGCTGAAAAATACGCCGAGGAAAATATTGAACATGCCTTTCTGGGCGTATTGCGTGCATATTTCGACGACGCGCTTGCTGTCCGTCACGGACGCCTTGTCCGATCCTTCGAGCTTGATGTTTTTCTTGATGAACTCGACCGCGCGGTAGGCGCCGGTGCTGACAGCCTGAATGGAGGCGCCGGTGAACCAGTAGATCACGGATCCGCCGGTGACCAGTCCGAGCAGAAACACGGGATTGAGGATGGAAAGTTTTTGGAACACCACGGCCTCCGTGTATTGCTCGATGAGAAGCATGATGATGGCGAAGATGAGCGTGGTCGCGCCGACAACGGCCGTGCCGATGAGCACCGGCTTGGCAGTCGCCTTGAAGGTGTTGCCCGCGCCGTCGTTTTGTTCGAGATATTCCTTGGCGCGCTCGAAGTTGGGATCGAATCCGAATTCTTTTTTGATCTCGGCCTTCACGTTCGGAATCGTCTCGATCAGCGACAGCTCGTACACGGACTGCGCGTTGTCCGTCACCGGGCCGTAGGAGTCGACCGCGA
>JAHFCY010000041.1 GCA_023249255.1 Candidatus Lindowiibacteriota bacterium
GAAGTCGTCCAGCAGTTTCAGCATGTCGGTCACGGTGACGATGCCTTTCAGTTCGCCCGACTCGACAACCGGCACACAGCCGATGTCGCGGGACAACATGAGGCGCAGGGCCTCTTTGACGCCAGCGTGGGGCGGGAGGGTATGCACGCGTTTGCTCATGAATCCCTTGAGATGGATGTCGAGCGTGGCCGCGTCCTTTTTGTCCTCGGCTTTGGTTCCGATGAAAATGCTCGTCGCGTGCAGAAGGTCGCGCTGGGTGACGATCCCGACAAGTTTTTCGCCGCCACCATCGGAATTTTTTTTGACGACGGGAAGATGGTGGACATTTTTCGACGACATGAGCTTGAGCGCCTCCCGGACGGTCATGTCCTCCCGGGCGGTGATCACTTGCATCGTCATGACGACGTCGAGACGAATCTGTTTGGCGCCGGCCATCAGGGGCAGTGTATCCTATCCGAAGCCGGAGGCAAGACGGCCCGCGGGTCAGCCGGAACGAAGAGTCATCCTCAATTCGTTTTGCGGCCCAAGTTCGGCGGCGATCTCCATCGCGAGAAGCCGGGCGCATTCGGATGCGAGGGTCAGTCCGAGACCGCTGTGAGACGAATCCGACCGCGAGGCGTCCTTTCTCCAAAAAGGCTCAAACAGGCGGGGCAAATCGTCGGGCGTCAGGGAGGCGTTGGTGTTCGTCACCTCGAATTCAAACCGGCCGTGGTCCCGGGAAACAAAAACGCGCACGCGGCCGCCATCCGGCGTGTGCGACACGGCGTTGGACAGAAGATTTTGAATGATCGGTTGCAAGATCGCCGGGTCTGTATTGACGGTCAGATCCCGCGGCAATTCCATTGAACGCACGAGCCGCTTCTTCTCCGCCGCCGCCTCGAGCGGCCGCCACGCCGTTTCGACCAGATCGGCGATTCGGACGGTCTGCCGGCTGACAGCCTGCTGGCCGCTCTGACATCGCGCAATGAGCAGGAGCGATGAGACGATTCTTTCCATCTGAACGGCGATGTCAAGCGCGTCCCCAAACGCCCGGCTCGCAACCGCGCCTTCCTCCGGATATTTAAGCGCGACTTCCGCCAGGGAGCGGAGTTCCGCGATGGGCGTGCGAAGTTCGTGGGAGACATCTGCGCTGAAACGCCGTTCGCGGCGGAATGATTCCTCAAGTCTGGCCAGAAATTCGTTCAGTCGCACGCAGATGGGCTTGAGTTCAGCCGGCATGGCCTCTGTCGCAAACCGTTCCGAAAGGGACGATACCTCGATGGCGCCGACGCGCGCGCCCAGTGCGTCAAGCGGCGAAAGTCCACGGCGCACGGCGAACTTCACGATCGCGGCCGTCACAACCAGCATCGACAGCCCGACCAGGGCCATCGCCATCCCGATGCGGGTCAGGGCCGATTCGAGGTCCGTGCGATCCTGCGCCACAACCAGCGTGACTTCCGCCCGGGCGGCGGTATCGACAGGCCGGCCGTCCTCATCTTCGGCGTCGACCAACGGCAAAAATCGAATTCCAACAGCCCGGCCCACCCGGCCGTCCGGCAGCATGAGGTTCCAAAAATCGGGGGCAATGACCGGCCCGGTGCGGGCCGGCAGATCAATCGATCCGAGGGAAGCCGAACGCTCAAGCGACGATCCGTCGGGGCCGCGCAACTGAAAATATGCCGACCGGTCATTGCGTTGAAATTCCGGCATGCTCTCATCCGAAAAATCGAATTCGGTCCGGCCATCCTCCCATTTGACGAGGGACATCAGCGCCTTAACTTTGATGTTGAGCGCGTCGTCGAATTCTGAAAACAGCACCGACCGGATCGAAAAATATTCAGTGGCGGCGCCGACCAACAACATCAGCAAAAGGCCCGGCAGAAGCCATGATGTCAGGCGGCGTCTGATCGAGATCACGATCCGGACTCCTCCAGCACGTATCCCATTCCACGCCGGGTGTGGATCAGGGGCGCGAATCCCGGCGCGTCAATTTTTTTGCGAAGACTGCAGACCGTCGAATCAACCACGTTGCTCATCGGTTCCGCCCTCTCGTCGTAGATGTGCGTCTCGATTTCAGATCTTGACACAACGCTGCCCCGGCGCAGGGCCAGGCACTCGAGCAGGCGGTATTCGCGGGGCGTCAAGTCCAGGCGACGGCCCTTTCGGACCGCTGTTTTTGCGGCCGTGTCAATGATCAGATCGGCGACCGTGATGCCGGCGGACCGGACGCCGAATCCGCGGCGCGCGAGCGTCTGCACGCGCGCAAGCAGTTCCTCGAAGGCAAACGGTTTGACCAGGTAATCGTCCGCGCCCGATTGCAGGCCAAGAACGCGGTCATCCACCGCGTCCCTGGCCGTCAAAAACAGAACCGGCGTCGCCTTTCCCTGCTCGCGCAATTTCTGAAGAATCGACATGCCGTCCATGCCCGGAAGCATCCAATCGAGGATGATCACGTCGTAGTCGTTGGATTCGGCGTACCAGAGTCCCTCCGGGCCGTCTCCGGAGGCGTCGACCGCATGCCCCGCCTTTTGCAACCCGCGGCCAACCGTTTCCCGGAGCCGGACGGAATCCTCAACAAACAAAATTTTCATGCAACCCGCGGACGCGCCTCACTCCTTGTCTTCGTGGCCGTGTTTATGCCACTCCTTCCACTTGCATCCGCCGTGTTCGTGTCCTTCTCCCTCTCCTTCGCCCTCGTCATCGTCTCCCTCTTTCGCCTCTGTCTTCAAAATTTTCTTGTTGCCGGCGTCCACCGTGACTTCCGTCACTTTGTCCCCGGCGGCGACTTTGACCTCATACACCAAAAATCCGTCTTCCTCCTCGAGTTCCGCCGAAACAGCCGCGCCGGGCGTATTCTTGACGGCCGACCCGATGGCTTCGACCAGCGACACCTTCGCCAGTTTCGCCAGCATCGCCTCGTCCGACGGCACGACAATGCTCCCCGATACCCCGGCCTCATCCTCGTCCTCTTTTGCAAAAAGCGCCGTAGATCCCGCCAGCAAACCTCCCAATGCCAGCAGACACAGCACCCACATCCATCGCTTGTTCATGTCCTCATCACCCTTTCAGGTTGATCTGCAACTCTCGCGGTACGCGAGGTCGTTTACTTCTGTTCCTCTTTCACGAAACCATATTCAACCAATTTCAACCCGCCGTCCTTGACGACCCCCACAGCCGGCGCATAGATTTTGTATTCGACGTCGCCCGGCTCCAGCGGATTCGTCTCCCGGACTTTCACGCAATCCTTGAACGTTCCGGCCGGCGTGGCGAACTCTTCGCTCACGCCGACGATTTCCGCGCGATCCATCCCGACGCCCGGCGCGACTTCCTGATAGTGCTTGAATCCCGTCCGGGGCGTTCCCGGCATCATCATACCGTAGTGCGCGCCGTCAGATCCCGACAGCCAGGAACCTTCGTGGCCGGCGAGCTTGCCGGCCTTATACTCATTCACGTCTTCGCCAAAGTAATACACGTCATTCGTTTTGCTGTCCATCGCAAAATAATCCCGGGTCGACTCGACCAGACGGCCCTGATGGGTTTCATCCTCCTGAACTACGCGAGTCGAAACGCCGTCAATCATCTTGGTCTCATCCAATACCGTGATCGTGACGACAGTCGACTTGCCCTCCTCTTTGCCTTTCAACACCAGACGATATCCCGGTTCGAGAATAA
Organism: Candidatus Lindowiibacteriota bacterium; assembly: GCA_023249255.1. Lineage (GTDB taxonomy): Bacteria > Lindowbacteria > 2-12-FULL-62-27 > 2-12-FULL-62-27 > 2-12-FULL-62-27 > JAHFCY01. The sequence goes on from JAHFCY010000041.1 coordinate 3,652, forward strand.
AATAGCGGTTGCGGCCGGTGCTGACAAAATCCTGCGCGTTCACATCGAACGACTTCGTCCAGTCATTTTCCTGCGCGCGCGTCTTCTCGCGGCCGGACCCCTTGCGGTCTTTGTCATAACCGACGGCGGCCGATCCGAGGGCAAGTCCCAGCAGAATCAAAAAAACGGTTGCTCGTTTCACGAACGTTCACCTCCACAAATTTGTGTTGCCCGCCGCCCACGCGGCGAATCACCGTGCCGGATCATATCCCGGAGAACATTACGGGAAGATGACGGCCATGACAATTCATGACAGTCCGGCAAGTTTGCATGGAAATGACGACCTGATTCATGTATAAGATTGCAACTTTTGAAAAATTGAAAGGCGGGCGAATGAATACAAATCTGAAGACATTCAAGGCCGGGTCGATCCTCGTTCTGTCGGCGCTCTGGGCGGGTTGCGGAGGCGGCGGGGTACAGCAAACTCCGAATGCGCCATCGACATCGACCGTCAGCCCCGCGAGCCAGGACTGGGCCGACAAGTTCGAAGTCTCGCAGAAGCATCTGGTCACGGACGGCAAAAATCCGTTTTTTATTCTTGAACCCGGATATCAACTGCTGTTAAAGGGAGAAGATGAGGGATCCAGTTTCGAGTTGACCATTACGGTTCTGAACGAGACAAAAAACCTTGCCGGATTCATGACCCGGGTGATCGAAGAGCGTGAAACGCGGGGCGGACAGGTGGTCGAAGTGTCGCGAAACTTTTTTTCGATCGACCGCAACACGAAGGCCGTCTATTATCTGGGCGAGGACGTGGACCTCTACAAAGATGGAAAAGTGACCGGCCACGACGGTTCCTGGGCGGCCGGCCGCGATGGTGCGAAACTCGGGATGGCCATGCCCGGCGCTCCGGCGGTTGGAGAGAAATTTTATCAGGAGATGGCGCCCAATGTGGCGATGGATCGCGCGGAAATCGTCAGCCTGAACGAAACGATCACCACGCCCGCGGGCACGTTCACGAATTGCCTGAAGACTCGCGAAACCAACGCGCTGAAACCCACCGAGGAGGAATTCAAGTTCTACGCGCCGGGGATCGGATTGGTCAAGGAAGAGGAACTTCTGCTGGTCAAATACGGCAACGCGGACCATCCATAACGACCCGGCGCCGGTTGATTCAAGGGGCTTTCGTCTGGTAGGGTTTTCGTATGGCGGGATCAAGCGGGGATTTTGTTCAGCAGTTGATGGATGGGAAATTCGAGGGGCCGACACCGCAGATTCTGATCGCTGACGACGAGCCGGCGATTGTCGATATCCTGCGCCGCTCACTCGAAAAAGAGCCGTACCGCGTCACCACCGCCGCCAACGGGACCGAGGTGCTCGACAGGCTCAAGGCGGAGGATTTCGATCTGGTTGTTCTTGACATCCTCATGCCCGGCGCCGACGGCATTGAAATCCTTAAACGCCTCAAGAAACAATCGCCTGAAACGGAAGTCATCCTGATTACGGGGCACGCGTCGATCGACACCGCCATCGAGGCCATCCGTCTCGGCGCCGCGGACTATCTCCGAAAACCTTTTGAAGACCTGCGGTTGTTTCAAATCTCCGTCCGGAAAGCCCTGACCCGGCGGGAACTTGTCCGGCTGGTGGGCCGCTACAGGCTGATTCAGGAATCCGCCGGCCGCATGTTGCGGAGCAAGCAGGAGAAATACGAAAATCTCGGCGAGGTCATGCGCGTGTGCGTCAACCGGTCGATCGAGACGATCCGGCATCTCGAACCGCTCATCAAAGCCCACCTGGGCACCGACGACATGAACGAATTGGCGCTGATGAAAGCCGACAATGAAGAATTGCTTGGACTCCTCGATTCCTTTCTTGACCCGGAACAGCCGGATTCGCCGGCCGCCATCTAACTCCCGGAAAAAATTTCCGCCTTCCAAAAGCACCTTGAAACTCGCAACACTCTGCTATGTCAAACATGAGGGCAGGACGCTGATGATTCATCGCGTGAAAAAGGCGAACGACATGCATCAGGGGAAATGGAACGGCCTTGGCGGCAAAATGGAGCCGGGCGAGACGCCCGAGGAGTGTGCAATCCGTGAAATCCGGGAGGAAAGCGGCTTGATCGTCCTGCGGCCCGATCTTCGCGGCATCCTGACTTTTCCGGGATTCAGCAACGACGAGGACTGGTACGTGTTCGTGTTCGTCGTGACGGAATTTTCAGGCGACCTGATCGATTCGGCCGAGGGACGGTTGGAATGGATCGAGGACGGGAAGATCCCGGCACTCAATCTATGGGAGGGCGACCGGACTTTTTTGAAATGGCTGGAATCGGATGACGGCTTTTTCTCGGGAAAATTCGTCTACAAGAACGGCGCGCTGATCAACCACGACGTCGTCTTTCACTGAAATTATTTTTTTTCGACGAGAATCGCCCAGGAGCGGTCTCGCAGGCTCACGGACAACCCGCCGCCTTCGGCGCGGACCGCGCGGGCGCCCGGACGAATCCGGATGATCGGCCGATTCGATCCGATTCCGTCAACAACCCCGCGGTCGAATTCGGTGTTGGCCGGGTCGGCCACGTCGACGAATTGCGCGGCTGACGCTTTTTCGAGCGGAACTTTGACCGACTGCGGATCATTTCCGGTTCGGATGACGACGATGACGCGCGATCCTTCGCCCGAGCGCTGAAAGGCAATGACCGATTTTGCCGAATCGATCGGGATTACGCGGGCGGCGCCGGTCCGAAGCGCCGAAAACGCGTTGCGAACGGCGATCATGCGCTTGTAGTGATCGAGGAGATCGTCACGGATGACATACCCCGGATTGTCGTAGGGCATGAGATCCTTCCACAACATCGGCATGCGGTTTGACGGGTCATCGGCGCCGAACATGCCGGCTTCGTCGCCATAATAGATCATCGGCGCGCCAATCCACGTCATTTGAAATGCCACGATGCGCTTGAGAACGTCGTAATCGGCGGACGAAGGCGGCGACGGATCGTAGTCGGGATTGTCATCCTGAATCCGGCCGCGTTTCCATCCGGCGCGGTTGTGGATCGCCGATGCGATTCGATCGGCGTCATGGCTGTCGAGGAGATTCTGGAGGACCTGATTCACCTGCGGCAGATACCAGTCCTGCATTTCCCCGAGCGACCGGCCGAATTCGGCGGACGACATCGCGGACGTCTTGCCGCCGGGCAGAAAAAATCCGTAGACGCGCTTGGCGAACTCATAGTTCATGACGGCGTCATAATGCCGGCCGCGCAGGCGGTTCGCCGCGTTTTCCCAGATTTCCCCGGTGATGTACGCGTCGGGATTCACGCCCTTGACGAGTTTGCGCCAGTCCACCCAAAAATGTTCGTTGACATTTTCGGGCACGTCGAGACGCCAGCCGTCAACGCCATCGGAGGGATTGCCGTCGCCGTTCGGATCCATCCAGCGCGCCGTGATGTCGAAAATGTGGCGGCGGATGCCGGGCAAAAGGCCATTTTCATTTTCGGCGTATTCCGGCAGGCCCGCAAATCCGGCCCAGCCGTCATACGTGAAACTCGGATCGCCCGGGCCGGCGGGCGTCACGTCCCACTTGCGGACCACGTACCAGTCCTTGTAGGGAGATTTTTTCATGTTCTTCACGAGGTCGCGAAACGCCCAGAAATCCGTTCCCGAATGATTGAAGACGCCGTCGATGATGACTTTGAATCCCCGCCTGTGAGCCTCCTGCAGAAAATCGAGAAACAATTTGTCCGTGGGCGTGAAATGCCAGGCCGACGAATCAGCGCCTTCGGTCGCCTGCGCTTTCGCGACGTCGCCTTTTTCCCCGAAGTTGTCGTCAATGTGCCGGTAATCGGCCGTGTTGTATTTGTGATAACTCGAAGCCTCAAACATCGGATTGAGGTATATGCCGGTCACGCCCAGATCCTCCAGATAGTCGAGCGACGCCTTGAGGCCGGCGAGATCGCCGCCGTAGAATCGCCCCCACACGCCATCGCCGCCGTAAAATTTCGCCGCCTCACCCGGCGTATTCGGCTTGTACCAGTCCCATCGCCACGGCACCACGCGATCGGGATCGTTGGACGGATCGCCGTTTCGCCAGCGATCGAGCATGATCTGGTACCAGACGACGTTTTTCGCCCAGTCCGGCGTGAGAAACGCGGGAGTCAGATCATGGCTGAACCACTGCGTGGTCTGGTCGATGCTGCGAAGCCCGTGCGTATTGGCGGTCGGCGTGTGATAGACGAGCGCGGACCCGTCGGTGAGTTCGAAAATATATTCAATCCGGGATTCGCCCGACGGCACGCCGAATGTGGCGCCGTAATAATCGAAACCGAGTTTAGAATAAAGTTTGTTCATCGTCCGGCGTTTGACGGGAGCGCGCGCGAAGCGCTGGATCAGCACGACGCCGCCCGCGTCCGCTTCCCGTGCGCGCAATCGCACGGAGACCTGATTCTTCGAGACCATGTTGAAATCGTCCAGATCGGACGGATCGTGGCGGAGAGCCGCAGACAGAATTCCGTTCGGCTGGGACGGACCAAAGTCCGCGCCGCGTTCACCGACATACACGCCGGAATTCATTCCTCCGTGGCCGTCCGCGACGGAGAGATCGGCGGGCGACAGCGGATCGGTGATCCAGGTTTTTCCGTTCACGACAAATTTGTATTGATGCGCGCCATCCGGCAGTTCGAGAAAAGCCTCGTACGTTCCGTCGGCGCGTGCCGACAGGGGATTTTTCGCCGAGTCCCAGCTGTTGAATGTTCCGGCGACCGACACGTCTTCGACGGCGGCGTCTTTCGGGACGGACGGCCAGACGGGGTTGAACCAGAACCGCGTCAGGTTCGACCGGCGGACGATCAGCCGGCCGGCTGTGGAGTCATACCGGATTTCGACCACGCCCGGACGAATCGAACTGATTTCAACGGCCTTTCCCGCCCGCACCAGCGCAACCCGCGCCTGCATCTCGGCATCCGTCTTCGCCGGCTCCTTTGGTCCAAACATCTGCGCCGAATCAAAATTCAACATGAGCCTCACAGAAAGCGGCGTATCAGGACGCACGGGAATCAGCGCGCGCATTTTTCCGTCCGGCCCCGGTTCCATATTCAGTACGCCGTCCGGCGCGCCCACGATCTGAACTGACGGCCGAACCGGAATTTCAATGTCCTTGCCCACGCCCGGACTGCCGTCGTCCACCGACAACCTCAGCCGATAGATTCCCGGACGCGCCGGCCGGATCGTGAGGATCGGGTCGGATGATGTGGAGGGCAATCCCTCGATCGTATATTCCTCCGGGCCGATCTGCGTCCACGTATACGTGTTGATTATTTTTCCTTCCCGCGCCTGTGACGGCGATGCGTCCAGCCGGATGTCCCGGCCGAGACTTCCCGCCGCGGGCACGCGAACGTCGGCAATGGCGCTGGGCGGGGCGGACGGGTCGGCCGACCAGCGCTCGGCGGATGGATCATAGGAAATTTTGTAGTAGCCGGTAGACGGGATGTCGAGCGGGATGTCCTTGCCGGGTTGTTCAAGTCCGCCGGCGTCGGACATGCCGCGGTTGACGTCCCAGCCGCCGTTCATGACGAATTTGAATTGATACCGTCCTTTTTGAAAGAGCGTCGCAATCTCCCAGCGCGACTTCGAGGGAGCATAATCCAGGCGGAACGCCGGATCGTTCGGATTCCAATCATTGAACGTTCCGGCCAGGCCGACCGACTGATACGCCGGGGAAGACGCCGGAGTCTCCGAACGTCCCTCGACCTTCACGCCGACGCCTGCCACGACAAATGCGGCCGACCGGGGGCCGAGCCGCAGATCCATTCGGCCGCCCTTGACCGACAAGGCCTCGCCGGTGACGAGCCGGACATAATCGCCGTCAGGCAATTCCGGCGCCACCGCCAGCGCCAGATTCGTCAGCTTGTCCGTCCGGTTGAACGCGACCAGGACGCGGTCGTCGAAATAGGCGCGCACGAAAGCGTATTTGTCATTGTCGACCAGAAGAGGCCGGCGGTGGCCATATCGAAGCGCCGGATGATCGCGGCGGATTTTCGTCAAGCGCGAAAAAGAATCGAGCATCGCCTGTTCATCTTTGGAAAGCTGTTCGTCAAAGCGCATATCGCGCCTGTTATCCGGATCGCCCGCGCCCGTCATGCCGAATTCATCGCCGTAATACACCATCGGCACGCCGTCGATCGACAGGATAAACGCCATCGCCATCTGCAGACGGTCGTATGCGGCCTCCTGATTGACCCGGGGCGGACGGACCCAGCCGACTTCCTCCTCGTCCTTCTCCTTCGGATCGGGCAGATCGCCGTCGGCGTAGGCCATGAACCGCGATTTGTCGTGATTGCCGACCAGCGGCGACATGAGCGTCTCCTTGCCGTATACGCGCTCGGACGAGGACAGCGACGCCTCAAGATCGGCGAAGCCGGAATTTTTCTGGGCAAAGACGGATTTGACCGTGTCATACAGGGGAAAATCAAATTGTCCGTCAAGCATGTTCGGGCCGACGAACGACATGATGCTTTCGCGGCTCATGTACGTTTCACCGACCATGAACAGCCGGCGATGGGCATTTTCCTCGATCGTCTCACGCAGACGCGTGCGCAATTTTCTCCAGAAAAACTGCGGAACATGTTTCACGGCGTCCAGCCGGAAGCCGTCGAGGTCGAATTCCCGGGCCCACCACGCGGAATTTTCGATCATCGCGCGGGACGCCTCTTCGTTCGTGAAATCGAACGTCGGCAGAAAGCGGTCGAACCACGTCGTGAACGGATGCTCGTCCCACAACCGCAGATTTTCGCGGCCGTCCGGAAGGCGCCGGGCGGCAAACCAGTCGGGATGCTGCTTCCATAAAGGATGCGAATCGTGAACGTGATTAACCACAAGATCCGTGATGACTTTGAGTCCATGCGCATGCGCTGACGACACCAGAGCCTTGAGATCATCCGCACTGCCGAAATGCGGGTCGGTACGGTCGGCCGAGATCGGCCAGTATCCGTGGTAGCCGGTGTAGAGCCGGTAAGGAGCCGTAAATTCGCGGTAGGCGTCGGGCGGATTTTCGTTGACGGGCGTGATCCAGAGAACATTGACGCCGATCGAATCGAAATATCCCTCCTCAATTTTTTGCCGGATGCCTTTCCAGTCTCCGCCATGAAAATTGCCGGGCCGGAGCATATCGGCGGCTTTCGCGGGCGTGTCGTTGCTCCGGTCGGCATTGTAGAACCGGTCGGTGAACGCGAAATACAGGATTGCGTCCTGCCACGAAAATTCGGCGGCGGCAGGCCAGTGGAATCGGACGGCGTTGCCGGCCCGTCCGCGCGCGTCCGCCGCGATGACCCGCACCCAGGCGCCCTTCGGAACGGATCTCGCCGGAATCCGGATGGTCCGATCCAGGCGGACGAATTTTCCCGCAACCGCGTTTCCGTTTGGAGACTCGACGACCACCGAAATGTCGCCGATCGAATCACTGCCTTCGATGATCCGAATCTGCGCGTCTGTCCCGTTGATCGTGTCCGGATACAGGCTCGGCGGGGTTCCGCCCCCGGGGCCTTCCACGGCGATGATCGAATTGTATCCGCCGAATCCGTCTTCCGATTTGTTCGGATTTCCCGGGTCGGACAGCCAGGTGCCGTCCGCCACGAATTTGTAGAGGTATGTCCCGGGCTCAAGCAGGATATCCGCCTCGTAGACGCCGTCGCCGTCGGGATCGCGCAGGACCGTTTTGTCCTGGTTCCAGCCGTTGAACGATCCGGCCGCGACCAATTTTTTAGGTTTCGAGGACGGCTTATAACTGAACCGGTGGCGCTCGCGATGGGAGACCACCGCCGTGATCACGCTCGAGATCCGGTGTCTGCCCCGCGCGTCGCGGATTTCGACGGGAATATCGATGAGTCCGACGCGAGTCGGCGGGACATAGATCGAGAGCCGAACTGAATCCGGGTCGAACGACGCCGTGTAATCTTTGGAAGTTTCCACGCTCAAAGTTGATCCCGCATCCGGCTCGTAAAAACGGCTCATGTCCAGCATAAACGTGTCCCCGCCAACCACCGGCTGAACAGGGATAGCCCCGATGTAGGGATCAGCCAGAGCCGCAGGGCAGAAGAAGACCGCCAGAACAAATCCAATCGCAAACCGGATTCTGAACGAAGACATCATAAGGCGTCGCACCGTATCTCAGTTTCATATGAGAATCCAGAAGCTTGGGATGGAACACCGGCGATCGGCACACCGGAAGGCAGGCCATTGAATATCCGATCGGGTCTGTGTTATTCATTTGACTGGGCGCATGGAACTTGAAGAAAAAAAGCGGGTTTTGATTATCGATGACGAGCCGGATCTGATCGACGTCCTCACGCCGAGGCTGCAGGACATGGGGTACGAAGTGGAGGGACAGACCGATCCGGTCGAAGGCCGGCGGGCTGCCATCAAGAGCCGGCCCGACCTCATCATCCTCGACATCCGCATCCCGGGATGGAACGGCCTTGAACTCATGCAAAGCCTTACGCACCTTCCAAACCTTCAGGACGTGCCGATCCTGATCTACACGGCAAGTAAAGATTCCGAGGATGAGGCGATCGCGAAAACTCAGGGCGCGGCCGGCTATTTTGTCAAAGCCGTCAACGATGCCGGGTTGATTTCAGCGGTCAAACAATTTTTAGGCTGAAGCGTTCTCCAGAGGAAACTCCCGGTTGATCTCCCTGAATCGAAGCGCGACGATGATCACCGGCGACGCAAGCGCAAAGACGGCCTTGTAGGCCAGACCGCCCATCGCCGGTTCCAGAATCGGCCGCTCGTATCGCAGCAGCGCCGCCACGGCGCCGCCCAGGACACACCATGTGATGTAGTGCACACCCCGGAACGCATAGGGCTTTTCTCCGGCAATCACATCCCGGATCACACCACCTCCGGCCCCGCTCAGGGCCGAAAAGGCGATCACGCCGAAAAACGGAAGACCGATCTTCAGCGCCACGGTCGCGCCGATCATGACAAATACCGCCAGCCCCACCGCGTCCGCCCGCGCCAGCAGGCGGTTGGCCGACGCCTGAATCCGCGCGGACCGGAACGTGAGGTAGTCGGCGGCGAAATACACCAACAGCGACGCGATCAGGACGCACGCGATGTACATCCAGCCGTCCGGTTCGAGAACCGACGGCATGAGATTGACAAGGACGTTGCGGATCGTTCCGCCGCCGAGGGCCGTGCAAAAGGCCAGTGTCAGAACGCCCCAGAAATTGTACTGCTTCTGCTTGCCCAGGATGGCCCCGGAAATGGCGAACGCAAAGGTGCCGACCAGATCAAACGCGGTGATGACCGCCGAAATCTGATCAGCCATCGACAGCGGCATGACCGCGCCGCCGCCTCAAGCCGCTTCGAGAAACATCATGGAAGCGATGTGAACCACGCCGGCGCCGGCGCGGATAAACACCGGCTCGTATTCCGCCGCGACGATGTCGTCTCGCGAGAAATAGACGAGATCGACCCGGTTCAACACATCGTGCAGAATCGCCTCGGCGGTGAAGACATGTCCGCCGAAACGGATTTCCATGCCGGCCAGTTCGGGCGGGACGAGGACGCGCATTTTTTCAACCGGAGCGCGACGCAGGGCCAGCACATTCAGCGCCTCTTCAATTCCATCGGCCGTGGCGCCCACCACCGCCGTCTTCCTCCAGTCGGGATACATGAGCATATCGGGTTTTCCCCCTCGATCAGAATGATGACACAACGTTTCCCTTGATAGTTCGGAAAATCCGACAGGGGACTTGAGGCGGAGGCGCGGGCGGGACGGTCACCCCGCTCCCGGCCATCCCTGGCCTGCACGGGATTCCCTTCATCCCGACGGTCAGATGAAATAAAACGCGATGGAGAGGATCAGATAGACGGTGATGAGCTGGGCGCCCTCCAGCCAGTTACAGCGGCCGTCGGACGAGAGGTAATTGACGATCATCACGGCGAACAGCACCGCGATGATTTCAAACAGGCTGAAGATCAGCGTGAATCCAAGACCGAAAATTCCGCTGATCAGCATGAGGATCGGCACGACGAACAGGGCGTTCTGGGTGGCGGAACTGGTGCCGATTTCGATGGAGAGATCGAGGTTGTTCTGAACGGCGAACTGGATGGCGTTGCTGTTTTCAGCGATGTTGGAAATCATGGCGATCACCACGACTCCGATGAACGTCTGGCTCAACCCCAGGTCCCGGCCGGCCGACTCGACGCAGTGAACCACGAATTCCGCTTCGAGCGCGGCGAAAAATGTCGCGACGGCCAGGACAACTCCCGCCTGCGGTTTGGTCACCCGGATCGGGATGTGCGACGCCTGCAGTCCATCGGCGGCGTCAAAGAGATGTTTATGCGTATACAATGAAAAAATGAGGCCGGCGACATAAATTCCGGCCAGCACAACGGCCACGGCGTTGCTCAGAAGCTGGACGTGCATCGGAAAATTCTTGACGGTGATCGAGTAGATGGTCGGGATCGACAGGCCAATGACCGCGATGATCAGCATCGTGGACGACACGCCGGCCGCGTCCTTGTTGAACTGTTGTTCCTTGTATTTCAGGCCGCCGAAAAACACCGAAAGTCCGATCAGCATTAAAATATTTCCGATGATGCTCCCCACAATCGACGCTTTCACCACCTCGATCAGGCCCGCCTTCAGGGCAAAAACCGCGATGATGAGTTCGATGGCGTTGCCGAACGTGGCGGACATCAGCCCGCCGATCGTCGGATTGGTCTGGAGGGCGATCTGTTCGGCCGCAAATCCAATGGCGCGGGAAAGCGGTATGATCGCGGCGATCGACAGGAGAAAAATCATCGTCTGGTTCTGGGAAGAGAGCGCCACAGCGAAACTCACCGGGACCAGCCACAGCATCCACAGGAAAAAGCGCCCGATTGGCAGATAGCGGGATATCATCAGCCGCAGTATCTCAATTTGGAGGCGGCGTTGCAAGGATGGGGCGCGGTCCCTTCGCGGCGCCGTTTTTCGCTTGCATTTTTTGCGCGCGAAGACAGAATGGCGGCATGAGTCCCGACAAACCCGAAGAGACGGACGGCGATTCGGCGGAAGCGGAGTGGTTTGCCCTCGCCGACCGGAAGGACATGGATCGGCGGATCATCGACGGCGGCAAAATCCCCCGTATCGGTGAGACGGTCAAAGATGCCCAGGGCAATCTGCTGATCCGAAAGTATGACAAACTGACGAAGCCCATCTGGCAGAAATACCGCGCGATGCCGGACGCGCGACCCCTGATTTTCGTCTGCGATCTGCCGATGTTCGTCGTCGACGGCGTCAATACAACCTTTCTGGCTCCCGACGACATCCAGCGGTTCGGCGCGCTGTACAGCCAGTGGCGCAAGGACACGCTCGCCGAGCAGTTTTTCAACGAGGCGAACAAGTCCGGTTCGGTCGAAGCCCTGGTCAACGCCGGCGTGTTCTGGTACCACCGCGGCGAGGGCGTCATGGATAATTTCACCCTGGCCAAACGGCATTTTCTCAAAGCGCGGGACATGATGTTGTCGGCGCCGGTGCCGCCGGACCAGATCCGCCTGCTTCAGAAAGTCTGCCGGGACGCCATCGACGAAATCGAGTATCGTGAGGCTCCTCTCCTCGGGAAAATCATCCGGTTCATCATCCGCCTCCTCACCCTCAACTTCGAGACCATCATCCCCTACGTCGGCCCCTGTGTGCCATCCGAAATGACGGAGGACCGCATCAAAATGATCACCGACGCAATCCTCAAAAAAGAATTTGAACTGAAGAGACTCGCGTTCACGAAATATATTCTCTACCTCAACGCGCGTCTTTCGCCCGCCGACGCCCATCTTCAAGACGAATTGCATGAAATCGACTCGGAGTACGGCCAATCCCGAACGCCCGATATGCTCGACGTCGGGGTTCAGCGCCTGGGCGAATTCGTTGCTGCGCACCCCGATCTCATGGAAGCGGATGAGTCCAAGCCGAAAGTCGAGGCAACCGGGAAGGATGCGCCCGAACTGACCGTCGATGATGTCTGCGCGCAGATGGCGACGCCCGAGGAGATCGAGCGCTCGGCCCGGCGGTTCCGGCTGATTTCGGTCGGCGAAATCGAGGATCTGGCCGGGCGGGCGCCTGTATCGCCGGGCGTGATGTGCTGGCTCATCCGGGACAAACTGGACGCGACGTCCGTCATGGAGCGGCTTCTCGGGAATACATCCGTTCCCGAGATGGTCAAAGAACTGATCCGCCGGAAGCATTTTTCCCCGTAGAACCGCTCCCTCCTCAAACTTCTCAAATTCGGGAATAAAACACAGCCGGCCACCATCTAATTGTCGGAACAAATGAAAGTGGACAACGAACGGGAATTGATCGAACAGGCCAAAGAGGGAAGCGAGGGAGCATTTACGGCGATCGTTACGGCGAACAAACAGCGGGTCTTTCGAATCTGTCTGTCGCTTCTTCGCGACGCGCGGGAGGCGGACGAGGCAGCTCAGGACGTGTTTGTAAAACTGTACGAGTCGCTGGAACGCTTCCGGGGCGAAAGCCGGATCAGCACGTGGCTGTACCGGGTCGCGCTGAATGAGTGCGCCTCCCGGCGGCGTGGGCGCGCCAAGTTGACGGCGTCAGACGATGCGGGAGATCCACCCGATTCGAAAATCGGGCCGGACGTGGCGCTGGAACAACGCGAGGCCGTTGACCTGCTCCACCGGGCGCTGGATCAGATGGACGAACCGTTTCGGGAAGTTCTGGTCCTGCGGGAACTGGAGGAGCGGACGTACGAGGAGATCGCAGTGATTTTGGAAATCTCCATCGGCACGGTCGAGTCGCGGCTGTTTCGGGCGCGGCAGAAACTTCGGGAAATTCTGGGAAAGGCGGAAGTGAGATGAATTCGGAATCCGAAAACGATACGGACGAAGAAAAAATGTGGTCGGCCGCGCGCGGCGCGGCTCCCCCTAAGGAATTTGAATCGCGGGTCTGGACACGCATTCGGCAAACCCGGTCGGCGAGCCGATGGATGACCGCAGTGTGGGCGCTGGCCGCGGCGGCGATTCTGCTCGTCGCATTGCCCCTTTTCAAGCACACTGTTGCGCCTGCGCCCGCCCCCATTTCCGTTCCCGAGCCGGCCGGGCCGGCTGACAACGAGTCGATTGAGATGACGGCGGCGGCAATCCTGTTCGACTGGGACACGAGGGAGTACGAGGACGTTTTGAACGTTCTGGACGACGAGTCCGAATCCAACTTTGAAGGAGGATCCACATGAACACGAAATCGACGGGAGCGGCCGTGCTGGCGATGGCGCTTCTTCTGTCCGCGCCTCCGGCCGGATGGGCCAAAGAGAAGGGCGAATGGAAGGGCAAAGGCAAGGATCGAGGCGAGAAAATGGCGGCGGAACTCAATCTCAATGCCGATCAGAAAGACAAGTTCAAGGCGATTCAGGAGGAGCGGCGCGCGACGATGAAAGAGTTTCGGGAGAAAATGAAGGCGGTTCACGAGAAGCTTGAGAAGGAAGTCGATGCCGCAACGCCAAACGAGGCCGCGATCAAGTCCCTTCTCGGCGAACTTGAATCAGCCATGAGCGACAATCAAAAGAAAATGGAGGCGGTCAAACAGAAGACCAAGGATCTTCT
>JAHFCY010000192.1 GCA_023249255.1 Candidatus Lindowiibacteriota bacterium
TGCGGCGTGATGTTCGTATCAGAAATTTTCGCGATGATCGACGCGGCCGTCGCGCCCGGAAACGGCAGGCGGCCGGTTGACATCTCGTAGAGCATGACACCCAATGACCAAACATCCGCCGTGGTCGTGACGTTTTTCGAATCCCGAAACGATTCCGGCGACATGTAAGCCGGCGTGCCGAAATGCGAGCCGGTGACGGTCAGCGATGCTTCGTCGAGGATTTTGGCGACGCCAAGGTCGATCAATTTCACGGCGCCCTCTTCCGTCAGAAAAATATTTTGAGGTTTTAAATCCCGATGAACGATCCCTTCGTCATGGATATACGCCATAGCCTCCACCAGCGCGAGCGCGATCCGTTCGACATCGGCAACCGGCAGGGGCGACTGCCTCGAAAGTCTCGCCGCCAGCGTTTCGCCTTTCAGAAGTTCCATCACGAGGTAGGCCCGGCCCTGGTCTTCGCCGAATTCGAAAATTCGCACGATGCCCGGGTGGTTTAGCCTCTGCATCGCGGCGGCTTCCCGCCGGAGCCGATCCACCAGCGCCGCATCGCCAAGAAGAAATTCGGGAATGATCTTGACCGCCACCCGCCCGGACGCGCCCTCGGCTTCCCACACTTCACCCATTCCGCCGTGAGCGAGACGCGAGACTAACTTGTAAGGACCGAGCGATTCGCCGGGGTTCATCTTGTGGTGAGATGTTCCGGGCGCGCGAGAATCAATTCCCAGCCGAACCGTTTATCGTTTTTGACCTGGCCGGTGATCGTCACGCGTTTTTGGTTGAGATTTGGGATCTGAACCCCCTTAGTCTCGAGGGCGGTCTTGATTGCGCTTGAAATATAAACACGGATGTTTCCATCAAGGGTCAGTATCGCCGTGTTGGAACTCTCCCGCAATTCCGCGCTTGCAACGGAAGCCGTCAAACGAACGATCTGATTTTCGTATTTCTGCCAATCCCGGGCCTCGATGTCCTTCACGGATGATGCCGTGATTTTAAATTGGATGTCCGTTTTTTTTACCGGCTGGATCATCAGTCCCTGCCGTGGATCTTCGCTGATGTTTCCTGTGACGGATACTTGCTGGGGCGGTAGAGTTGTGAGATCGATGCCATCGGCGTCCAGTGCCTCAGACATCCGGCGGGGAATTTCGACATCGATTCGCGGCAAATTCTGTCCCTTGATGATCGATGCGAACTTTCCTGTATCGGCAAATTCGAATGTCGGCTGGCTCAGGATAAACCGGTACATTCCAGTCGCCGGAAAAAACTGCGCGCCGGAGAAACGGCCGGTCACCGTCGCCCGTTCGATCCCCCCGATTCTGGTCATGCGATCCACCGTGCTTGGCGTCGTTGATCTGTTTTTAATCAAAAGGAATCCCGTCAGGGCGATCAGGATCAAACCCGCAAGACCGGCCAGTAATTGAACCTCCCGGCGGCGCCAGAACGGCGGGCGGTAACCGAATTCAATCATGCTTCGATTGGATACCGTGGTCATGCCGCCGTGCAGGACGGTTTTGATTCTGTAAAAATAGAGCCCCGCCTTTGACGCGACTGGAAATCTCGCTTCTGTGCGCGACCGATCTTCAATGGTGTCGAGACGATTTTCCGCGGAGGGAACGAAATCTTTGTCCGTCGAACCATGAACTTCGTAGCGGTCGAATTCAGCCGAATCGACCGCCGTCCATGAAAGCCGGACCGTTCCGTCCGGCAATTCAACAGGGTTGGCCAGCGCTACCGGCGCAACCATGACCGTCGGGCCGGATTCAATAAATGTCCGAAGCGTTTGAGCAAAGTCGTCCATCGAAGCAAACCGCGCGGTTGGATCTTTTTCCAGCGCGCGCATCGTCGCGTCGGAAATATCTTTCGGGACGGACGCGTTAACCTCGTGGGGCGCCCTCGGTTTTTCTTTCAGAATCCGTTCCATCATCGGCCAGAGATCCGATACGCCCGATTCGCGGACAAAGGGCGGCCGGCCCGCCAGCATTTCGTAGAGAACCGCGCCGAGGGCATACACATCCGCCCGCGCGTCCGTGGGTTCCTCGCGGATCTGTTCCGGCGCCATGTACTCGACGGTGCCGACGAGCGATCCTTTCAGCGTCAGCATCGTCTCCTCGGCTTCGCGCGCGATCGAAAAATCAGTCAGTTTCACGCGATCCCCCGGCGCCACGAGAATGTTCCCCGGTTTCACGTCCCGGTGCAAAAGACCCTGCCGGTGGATATGCGCGAGGGCGTCGGCCATTTGAAGCGCGATCGAAATCGCGCGCGTCGGCGGCAATGATCCGCCGTCTGCGATGAGGCGCGAAAGATCGACGCCTTCGACGTATTCCATCGCAAAATAATATTGATCGAGTTCGGCTGTATAGATTTGAACGATGTTCGGATGATTGAGCCGCGCCAGCGCCCGGGCGTCGTTCGTGAACCGCCGGATCGTCACCGGATCTTCGCGGAGGTGCTCGTGAAGGACTTTCAGCGCGACTTTTTTGTCGAGGGTCGTATCCACGGCCAGATAAACCGCAGCCGATCCGCCCACGCCGATCGTTCGCTCAATGCGATACCGCCCAAGCTGCGTGATGCGGGGCGCACGAGGAAGATCGGATGGGCGGCCGGTCGGCTGCCCTGCCGTCGTGCGATCCATTTCGTTCATCGCGATCGCACCCGTTGCATGAGAATATGGAAACAACGACGCCCCGGAAGGTCAAGAGTGACGGAATCATTCGGCGGGAAATCAGATGGTTCCCACCTCGCTTGACGGCCGCTTATGACGTTGATTCGATGGCGTCATTCTGACCGAAGACAGAGAAAGGAAAACTGATGATAGAGAAACTCCGATCGGCGATCAATAAGCTTCTCGAAAACACCCGCCCCACTCCCGTCGATCCAACAAAATTTACGGACCCTGTTGCAACGCACACCGAATGGTCTGCCCTAAAGCCCGGCGGAACCAATTTTTGCACTCATCGACTCCGCAATCCCACACCCTATACTTATGAATTTCGAGCAACTTTATTGGCGATTATTTTTTACTCGCTATTTCTTGCCTTCGGATCATTTATGCTTGTAATCGGGACGAATAAGATTATGGGAAGACCGGATAGCGTAAAAATCCAAAAAGAAAATGCTGAGTGGATGCTTGCGGGGGTTGGTCTGGCGATAGCCATATTTGCCGGAAGAATGCTCTATAACGGAACGGCGCCGATTGTTTTCGACCGAAGATCAGGAATATTTTGCAAAGGACGAAACGCCAGGGCCGGCAAAGGGCGCATACTGATCGATCAGATTCACGCCATCCAACTCATTTCAGAACACTGCTCGGGCAAAAACAGGGGCTATTATAGTTATGAACTGAATCTGGTCTTGCGTGATGGAACAAGAATACAGGTCATTGATCACGGAAGTCTCGAACTCATGCTGACGGATTCAAAAAAACTCTCCGGATTTCTGGGGGTTCCGGTTTGGAATGCGATTTAGAGAAGACAATCGGCAATGATTCATCAAATCGACGAAAAGGTGAGCAGAAATGGAAAATGAAACAAAGAAATGTTCGTTCGGCGGAGTTGCAGGTATGGGTTTGCGAGTCGTCGGCATTTTGTCCGTAATCGGCATGATCGGAACCGTGGTAGACGGCGGAAATTATCTGGCCGCCGGTGTATGCGGCATCTCCGCCTCCCTTGCGTTTGGATTACTTTTGTTAGGACACAAATAGATCAATCAGGGGGAGTTCCACGCGCTACGATTTTTTTGAGTCGATCCTCAATCGCAATACCGACATCACATCGCAGGCGCTGGTGCAGAGGTATCCCCAGGGACTGACGACCGACTGCTACCTCAATTCGGCGAATCCCATGGAAGCGGTTCTCAGTCGAGAAATACCCGGGACGCTCAGATGGAGACTCATCCCCGTGGCGTTTTTTCTGGTCGGAGTCGGCATGCTGATTTTCGAGGTGAAGAAAAGAACATCTCCAGAAATTGCCGGCAAAAAGAGAGAGGCGACGGCGAAATCGAAGGAAACCGAGACGCCCCAAACGGAATTCATCACCTCCCTCCTGTTTTGCCTGTTCTGGAACGGTCTGTGCTCGTTTTGGTACTGGAAAGTCTGGGAGATGTGGAAAATTCCCCACACGACATTGTGGGCATGGTTCCTTCCGATTGTCGGCACCATTTTTATGATCCCGTTCGCCCTGATCGGCGGAGTTATGATTCTCGATGTTTTTAAAACATTCTTCCGCCTCTTTAATCCTGTCGCGAAATTAACTTTCAGCGCCAAATCCGCGAAACCGGGTGACACAGTTGAAGTGAAATGGGAACTCGCGGGGCGGTTCGAGCGCATCCAGTGCCTCACGCTGTCCCTCTTCTGTTGCAAAGATGTCGAGGCGGGAACGGAGAACGAAATTCGGCCGGCCGAAGAGACTCTTCAACGAATCGAAATCGAAAAAATCCGGGGGCCGCTTCGGCAGCGGATGGGACTGACCCGCGTCAAGATTCCAGCCGATGCGATACCCACCGGCAAAAACTCCGATAACCGGATCACCTGGGAAATTCAACTTCACGGAAAAATTTCAAAGTGGCCGGATATCGTGCAGGCCCGTGAGATCCAGGTCCGATTTACCGCCGACACCGACCCGGGCGACGAGGGCCGGGAGTAATGACGCAAACGGCCGGACAAATTTTGCACGAACATCAACCGGCCTTGAGGAGCCGGGAGAGGCTGTTTTTCCTGCCATTGACTACGACCCGGTCAGGATTATACTCTCCGCAGGGAGGTGGTTAATCATGGAATACAGTCTTGCTCCACTCATTATCGTCGGGGGTTTGGGGATTTTCCTGCTTTTTTGGATTGTCTGCACAGTCCCCCAAAGTACGGTCGCCATCGTCACGATGTTCGGGAAATACAGGCGTATCCTGCGTGAAGGGTTGAATTTCAAGTTGCCTTGGGAATCCATCTACAGCCGGTTGTCGCTCCAGAATCGGGCTCTGGAACTGGAATTCCAGGCGATTACCCAAGATCAGGCCAATGTGAAGTTCTCCACGATGATTGTATACTTGGTAGCGGATTCCAGCGACGACACCATTAAAAAGGCCACATTCAGTTTTGCTTCTCACGACGAATTTCTTCTCGCGCTTCAGAGGACCATCGACGGGTCCATCCGACAGTTCGTGGCCACCACCAAGCAGGCGCAGATTTTGGGGATGCGCCCGGAGATCGTTGACCACACCAAGAAGAATCTGGATGAAGTGGTCTCGTCGTGGGGATATGTGGTCCGGGACATACAAATCACGGACATGACGTTCGACAAGGAGATCATCGATTCCATGGCGCGCGTGGTGTCATCGAAAAATCTTCTGGCGGCGGCGGAGAACGAAGGCGCGGCGTTGCTCGTCAAGCGCACCAAAGACGCCGAGGCGGAAGCGGCGTACAAGACCATCGGGGCCGAGGCTGAAAAAAAGGCGTCAGCCATGCGCGGGGAGGGACTCGCTCTATTTCGGAAAAACGTCGCCGAGGGCATGAAGCAGGCCGCCGAGAGTCTCAAGGACGCGGGAGTCGACTCCAACTTTCTTTTGTTCCTGGAATATACGGACGCGTTGAAATACGTCGCCGATCACGCCCAGGGGAAGATCGTGTTCATGGACCACGGCGCGGGCGCGGCCGACCGGGTCGTGCAGACCCTCGCAGCCATGAATGAAGGAGCGTCACTCAACCAACCGAAGTAGTCAGCCGGGTCAAGAGCGCAAAGAGCGGGGGAATCATTCGGTTCCGTCGTGTCGCTTGACGGTCGTGTACCGCATTGATTCGATGATGTCATGCAGAATGAGCCCGGCGCCGATCCGACCGCTCCGGCAGGCGTGATCTTCGGTTTCTTTAAGACATTCCTGTGCATATTCATGTTGTTCGCCGCATTCATGGTTTATTCTTCCGTGGTATCGCCGCTCATGAGTCATCTGAAATCGAGTGACTGGATTCCGACGCCCTGCCGGATTGAATTGAGCCAGGTCTTCATACCCAACGGCGTCAACGCCCGCCGTTGGCGGAAAGTTGATATCCAGTATGCCTATACATTCAAAGGTCAATCCTACCATTCCAAGCGTTACGATTTATTCGCGTCGGCCATCAATCGATACGGCGGCGCGAACAATACTCCCGAGGAGATCGTCTCGCGATTTCCGATAGGCCTGACAACAACCTGCTATGTCGATCCGAAAAATCCCCAAGAGGCCGTCCTCAACCGGGAGATTCCCGGGTCGATGGTGTGGGGATTGATACCTCTGGTATTTTTCCTGGTCCCCTTGGGCATGCTGGCTTTTATACGAAGGATGCAGCGGCGATTGACGACCGGACCCTCTCGATGACGGAGAGGACTGACACCGGTCGGGTCAATTGACGCCGAGCGTCACGTTTTCAGTTGTTGGTTATTCAGAAGCCTTCCCGACCAGCATTTCAATTCTTTCCAATGGTCCGTTAAACGACGTCTTGATCCAGGCGATTTTACCGTCCGAGGACGATGAGGACTCGCCGCCCCGGACTTGTTCGCCGTCAGAGTCAAATCCCGATATTCCCAGCACCTGGTCCATGTCACCCTGTAACTTCAACG
>JAHFCY010000193.1 GCA_023249255.1 Candidatus Lindowiibacteriota bacterium
TCAAAGTCTATGAGAGCGAAAAACGTCCGGATAGGGAAACCGACTGGCAACACAGCCGAATTATATTAAACCCGGATTCGACCGATGCCGGCTATCAGCCGATTATTCTGACGGCAAACGACGGTGACGAATTACGTGTCATTGCGGAAGTGGTCGAGGTGTTGGAGTGCGGGGACAAGTGAGTCGCTCGGCCTGATTTTTCAAATTCGTTTGACTTTCCCTCCCGCTTTTTATACCCTTCCCGCTAAATCATGACACCGTTAACACCGGACAAAATCTACGGCTGGGGGGTTCCCTTTGCGGCGTCCTCCTATGCGGCGAAACTCGACCGCCAGCTCAACATTTTCCACGCGGCGATGATCCTCATTTTCGTCTGCTGGGCCGTCTACATGGCCTACTGCCTGATCCGCTATCGGGCCAAACCCGGCGTTCCGGCCGAGTATGGGCACTTGAGCGTCGTCACGTCACTGATCCCGGACGGAATCATTCTGGCGTTCGAGATGTTCATGATCTTTGCCATCGGCCTGCCGTCCTGGGCGCATGTCATGGAAAATTTTCCGGTCGAAAAAGAGGCGAACGTCGTCCACGTCATCGCCCAGCAGTTTGCCTGGAATATCCATTATCCCGGACCGGATGGCGTGTTCGGCCGGACGAGCATCAAACTCATCAGTTCCGGAAATCCGATCGGCCTCGACGACTCCGATCCGGCGGCGAAAGATGACATCGTCTCCATCAACCAGTTTCATGTTCCTGTCAACAAACCCACGCTGGTTTATCTCTCGTCGCTCGACGTCATCCACAGTTTCAATGTTCCGGCATTCCGGACCAAACAGGACGCCACGCCCGGCATGCAGGTCCGAATATGGTTTGAGCCGATCCAGCTCGGCACGTTCGAAATTGCCTGCGCGCAGCTGTGCGGTCTCGGCCATTACCGCATGCGCGGCGACGTGATCGTGCACACGCAGGATGAATTTGACGCGTGGATCAAGAAAAAACTCGCCGAGAAATCGGAATCTTAAGACATGGAAACCACAGCGTCACACTCTCCGGCCGGCGTGCACGATGTTCATCCCGATCTGCCGTTCGTCCGAAAATATGTGTTTTCGACGGACCACAAAGTCATCGGCATTCAGTACATGATCACGTCGATGCTGTTCCTCCTGTCCGGATTTACCATGATGCTTCTCATGCGCTGGCAGATCGCCTATCCCGGCACTCCCATTCCCTTCATCGGAAAATTCCTGCCCGAGACCATGGCCCCCGGCGGCGTCATGCTTCCCGAATTTTATAACCAGCTCGGCGCCATGCACGGCACCATCATGGTGTTTCTGGGCGTCGTGCCGCTCGGCGTCGCCGCCTTCGGCAACTACGTTCTTCCGCTTCAGATCGGCGCCAAAGACATGGCATTTCCATTTTTGAACATGCTCTCGTACTGGGTGTTTCTGATCGGCGGGGTTCTCATGCTGTCAAGTTTTGCCATGCCGGGAGGCGCCGCGCAGTCGGGCTGGACGTCCTACGTGCCTCTGGCGGACCTTGCGCCTCCGGGCCAGACCATGTGGCTCATCGCGATGACCTTCATCATCACCTCGTCTCTTTTCGGCGCCATCAATTTCATCGTCACGACCTTGAATCTTCGCGCCAAAGGCATGACCTGGATGCGGCTTCCGTTTTTCGTCTGGTGCCAGTTCGTCACGGCCGTCCTGCTCGTCCTCGCCTTTCCGGTCCTTCAGGGCGGCGCGCTCCTTCAGCTCATGGACCGCGTTGCGCACGCCAACTTTTTCATTCCGGCCAACCTGATTTTCGGCGGCGCGCCCGTCGAACGGCCCGGCGGCGGCAACCCCCTGCTGTGGCAGCATCTTTTCTGGTTTCTGGCGCATCCCGAGGTTTACGTTCTCCTGTTGCCTGAATTCGGCATCGTCGCCGAAATCATCGCCAACGGCACGCGCAAGCCCCTCTTTGGATACAAGGAACTCGTCATTTCGGCCTGCGGCATCGGCGTTCTCTCGTTTGTCGTCTGGGCGCACCACATGTTCCTGTCCGGCATGCGCACCGACGTCACCAAGTTTTTCACCATCACCACCATGATCATCTCGATCCCGTCCGTCATGGTCCTGACCTGTTTCCTCCTGAGTCTGCGCGGCGGCTCGATCCATTTCAATCTGCCCATGCTGTTTGCGCTCGCGTTTCTGCCCCTGTTCGGAATCGGCGGTCTCACGGGCCTCCCGCTCGGATTTACGCCGACTGACATCTATCTGCACGACACCTACTACGTCATCGGCCATTTCCATTACGTCGTGGTCACGGGTAGTCTGATCGCGCTCTTTGGAGGACTCTATTTCTGGTTTCCGAAAATGTTCGGCCGGCACATGAACCAGCGCCTCGGCAAAATTCATTTCTGGATTTCCGTCACCGCCATGAACGGCATTTTCTTTCCAATGCTGATCCAGGGCATGTCAGGGGTGCTTCGCCGCCAGTTTGATCCGACCGCGCAAATCCACAATCATCCGACTCTTATTCTGAACAAAGTCATGACCATTTCCGCCTTGATCCTTGCCCTCGGCCAGATCGTGTTCATCGTCAATTTCTTCTACAGCCTCTTCAAAGGCAAAGAGGCCCAATCCAATCCGTGGAACGCCACGACCCTCGACTGGGCCGCCTGTCCCTCTCCGCCGCCTCACGGTAATTTCACGCAGGACATCGCGGTTCACCGCGGGCCCTACGAATACAGCGTGCCGAACCACAAAACCGACTGGTCACCCCAGCACGTGCCCGACCAGCAACTGGTGAAATCCTGATGTCCTCGACTCCCTGGATTCTTGATGCGTCCGATGAGCCGACATCGACCGGCGTGCCGCACGGCAAACTCGGCATCTGGGTTTTCCTCGCCTCCGAGGTCATGCTTTTCGGAAGCCTCATCAGTTCTTACATCGTGCTTCGGCTTGGAAGCACCCACTTCATCGTCCCGCCTCATGAATTTCTAAGCGTGCCGGTGGCCGCCCTGAACACGTTCGTTCTGATCATCAGCAGCGTGACGATGGTGATGGCTCTCGCGTCCATTCAACAGGACGACCGCAAAGGCATGATCATGTACCTGATCGCCACCATCCTCTGCGGCCTGATTTTTCTTGGCGTCAAAACGTGGGAGTATCCGCACAAGTGGCATGAGGGCATCACGATTCAGAGCGGTCTCTTCGGATCATTTTATTTCACCATGACCGGCCTCCACGGCCTGCACGTCATCGGCGGCATCGCTTTCAATCTCTACATCCTCATCCAGGGTATCCGCGGCAAGTGGAGCTCGACCCACTGCCAGCGCGTCGAGTACGCCGGAATCTACTGGCACTTCGTCGACCTCGTCTGGGTCGTCCTCTTCCCGCTTTTGTACCTGCTCTGATGTCCACCGAACCGCAGTCTCCGCCCGCCGGCGCGGCCCACTCACACGGCGATCCGAAAAAAATGGTGAAAACCTATGTCGCCATTTTCGTCGCTCTGGCGGTTCTGACGTTTCTCACCGTATGGGTCAATTCCCTGCACGTATCGAGGCCCGTGACCATCCTTGTCGCCGCCATCATCGCGCTCATCAAGGTGTTTCTGATTGCGACGTTTTTCATGCATCTCAAATTCGAGGGCAAATGGATTTTCGGTACCGTCGCGCTGGCCGTTGTCGGCATCCTCATCCTGATCATTCTGATCTCACCTGATATCGCCGGAGTCTTCGGCGGCCCCCGCCACTGATTCTGTTTCGTTTGTTTTCCGTCCCCCGCCTTCAGTCTTCGGTCTTCAGTCTGCAGACTTCTGCCTTCCGTCTTCTGCCTTCTGTCTTCTGCCTTCTGTCTTCTGTCCTCTGCCTTCTAACTTCCGGCGCCGCGTCAGCCTGGGCCTGTCCCGTCTGTTTCGGCGATCTTGAGCCCCAGCAGGCCCGGGGATTTTTTTGGGGCATCGTCATGTTGCTCATCCTCCCGCCGGCCCTGATCCTCTACATCGCCGGCCACGTGATCTATCATTCCCGAAAAAAAGCTAGGGTCGACCGCCTCCTCTCCGAAGCCGACGATTTGACGCGCCATCCGTCCTAAACAAAGAGCCACAGACAGACACGCACCATTACCCACAGATTATCCACTTTCTCCTCTTTAGAATTGTGTGTGTCCCTGCCTGCCGGCAGGCAGGTGTGAAAGTCTGTGTGTGTAAGTCAGTGGCCCTGGTTTAGGCATAATCCTAACTTGTATCTCGACCCGACCCGTCGTATTCTGACCGCATGCTTGACAATTTATACGTCTGGATCGTCGGCGCGTTTTTCCTGCTGGTGGTGTTCATCGCCCTGATCTGGATGTTGCAGGGCCGGCCGATCGCTCCGGCGGGCAAACCACGGCGGTTCTGTCCGCTCTGTAAGAGTGAGCTGGCGGCGAACGAGACGTTGAAGGGATTGATCGTCGACTCCAACCCGCCGCAGAAAATTCTCATCCGGGGATGCACGCGTTGCGCCCCGCGGGAGGAAACCGGAACATGGTGAATTCAAAATCGCTTCGCATTATTCTGACCAACGACGACGGGATTTTTGCCGAAGGCCTCCAGACGCTGCGTCAGGCCCTCGTCGACCGCGGGTTTCATCCCGTCACTGTCGCGCCGGACCGCGGCGCAAGCGGCGCGTCCCGCAGTCTCTCCTTGAGCCGCCCGCTGACCGTCCGGAAAATCGGCTCTGACCAGTTCTCGGTCGACGGGACGCCCACAGACTGCGTCATGATGGCGCTCTACGAGATTTTACAGGATGGCCGCCGCCCCACACTCCTGTTGTCCGGCATCAATCACGGCCAGAATCTTGCCGACGATGTCACCTATTCCGGAACCTGCGCCGCCGCGTTCGAAGGATGCATGGAGGGAATCCGCAGTGTGGCGCTGTCGGCACTGCCGGACGATGACCATCAGTTCCGTTTTCGGGATCACGCCGATTTATTCATCGAAACAGTTCTGCCGCGGATTTTGAAATTGTCCCTTCCCCGCCGTAGTTTCATCAACATCAATTTTCCGGCCCTCCCGCGGTCGGCCATCAAAGGCGTCCGTGTCGTGCCGCTGGGCCGAAGCACATACACGGACCCCATCGCGCGCCAGAAACATCCGAACGTCCTCGGCCGGAAAAAAGACGGCTATCTCTACTGGATTACCGGCGCTCCCAAGGCCGTCAAAAAACGCGGGACGGATCTTGAGGCCGTCGAGCAGGGCTACGTCTCCGTCAGCCCCGTAAAACTCGACCTGAACGACCCCTCCCTTCTCGCCCGTGCCCGCCGCATATTTTCATGATTTCTCCCGCCCCCTTCCGTTATCTCATCGGCCCCGTTCTCTCCCGCCGCATCGGCCGGTCGCTTGGGGTAGACATCCTCCGGGGCGAATGCACGTTTTTGTGTCCTTATTGCGAAGTCCATGTTCATCACGTGAAAAATCTCCGGTTGTTTCCATTCACCCAAACTTCCGCGCTTTTTGCCGAATATAAAACCTTTTGCCGGACGCACAAACCGGCCGAAATCCATTCGGTGACGTTTTCCGGCGCCGGAGAGCCGACGCTGATTTCCAATCTCGGCGAAATTTTGAAAACGTTCCGCTCGATCGGCCCCTATCCCCTGACCGTCATCACCAACGGTTCTTTGCTCTGGATACCTGCCGTCAGAAAAAATCTATCGCAGGCGGATCTTGTCATCCCTTCGCTTGACGCCGTGACCGAATCCGCCTGGAGACGCATCAACCGTCCCCACCCCGACATGACGCTCGACCGGTATCTCTCCGGAACCAAAAAGTTTTGCGCCGAATATCGCGGCCGGATCTGGATGGAGGTACTCCTGACGCGGGGCATTAACGACAAGCCTGACGATATCGACGCGCTCGGACGGTTTCTCAAATGCCTGCGCCTCGATCGTGTACAGGTCGGAACCGTCGATCGCCCGCCGGCCCGGTCCCGTGCCCGTCCGCTGACTCCGGCATCCTTGAAATTGATTTCGCGGCGGCTGGCGGACCTGTCTGGACACCGCGTCGATCTCATCGTCAGAGGAAAAAAGGTCGCGATCGCCCCTCCACGGGTTGCCTCGTCTTCGTCTGACCCCGCCACATGGCGGGAAAAAATTCTACGAAGCGTCCGGCTTCGGCCCCAGACGCTGGCCGAACTTTCCCGGCTTCTCTCCGCCCCCAAGCCCGTCCTCACACGTGCCGTTCGCGATCTGGAGTCGGCCGGCCGCCTGACCGTTGTCCGATTTCAGAACCGCCCGTTCCTGCAGGCCGCCGAAAGCCCATCTCACGCCGCCTGATTCGAGTCCCGCCTCTGCCCACCCATTTCGATCATTTTCTTGACTTGACATGCCGACAAGGATATAAAGGCTGAATGCCCTTGTGGTGGTCAGCCATCCGGGGGCGGCAAAGGGGATGATGAAGCGGATGAATATCCGATTGGCGGCGAATGCGGAAGTCAAAGAGGTTCCGGCTCCGGCGAGGCGCAAAACGCGCTTGGACCGGTTTTTGGAGGACGATCCGGCGCTGGCCGCGACTTATTCTAAAATTCGAAAACACGCGCCCAAGATCGTTATCTCTGGCTATGA
>JAHFCY010000042.1 GCA_023249255.1 Candidatus Lindowiibacteriota bacterium
TTTGGGCGGCCACGAGAGCCGCCCCTACATGGGCGCCACGAGAAACACGCCCCAAAATTTATTTCGAATAATACTCGACGATCTGCTGTTCCTGAACTGGAACCGGAATTTCAGCGCGATCCGGCAGACGCAGAACCTTGCCTGACAGTTTCACGAAATCAAGGTCAAGCCAGTTCGGAACGCTCTTTCGCTGTTTGGCGGCCTCCACGCTGTCCTTGACGAGCTGGAGTTGGTGTCCCTCACGGATCTGGACGACGTCACCGGCGCGGAGAGACATCGACGGGATGCTGGACTTGCGGCCATTGACCGCGATGTGGCCGTGCGACACGATCTGCCGCGCGGCAAGACGCGAAGGCGCAAGACCCAGGCGGAAGACGACGCTGTCGAGACGCAGTTCGAGCAGGCGGACAAACGCCTCGCCTGTCTTGCCCTTGGTGCGGAGAGCCCGCATGAACTGCTTGACGAATGGCCGTTCCATCATCAGGTAATAGCGGCGAAGTTTCTGTTTTTCGCGCAGCTGCAGGCCGTAATCGGAAGGCTTTTTGAATTCCGCTCCGTGCTGGCCGGGCGCCGACCGCTTCATTTCAATGGCGCATTTGGACGTGAAACACCGATTGCCTTTCAAAAATAATTTCACATGTTCGCGCCGGCAGAGGACGCATACCGAAGTCAGACAGCGGCCCATCAGACCCGCCTCCTTTTGCGCGGTCGACAACCGTTATGAGGCGCGGGCGTGACGTCGACGATGTCTCCGATTTCGATCCCGGCGGCCTGGATGGTGCGGATGGCGGTTTCGCGACCCTGGCCGGGCCCTTTGATCCGGCAATCGACGCGCTTGACGCCATTTTCAATCGCGACTTTCGCCGCCGCTTCAGCCGCCACCTGGGCCGCATAGGGCATGCCCTTTCGCGTGCCTTTGAATCCGAGCTTTCCGGGCGTGGCCCAACAAATGGCATTACCGGCTCGATCCGTAAAGGTGATCGAGGTATTGTTAAACGTCGAATGGATGTGGACCACTCCATCCGCGATGTTTTTCAGTTTCTTCTTTTTCCCTGCGACGGGTTTTTTTTGCTGCTGCTCTTCAGCCATCTAAAAAATCTCCTTTATGTCAAATTCCAAAAACCCCGAAACGGGGAGCGGCGCGTGCATCTTAAGTCTTGTCCGCCGCCTTCTTCTTGCCGGCCACCGTCTTGCGGGGACCTTTGCGCGTCCGCGCGTTACAGCGCGTGCGCTGGCCGCGGACCGGAAGACCAACCTTGTGGCGGATTCCGCGATAGCAGCCAATCTCAACGAGACGCTTGATATCCTGGGACACCTGGGACTTGCGCTCGCCCTCCACCTTGTAATTTTTTTCAATGATGCTCCGAAGCCGGCCGACCTCGCTCTCGGCCATATCCTTGACCTTGGTGAACACGTTGATCTGAGCCTGATGGCAGATGTCGCGGGAGGACGACCGGCCGATGCCGTAAATATACGTCAGGGCGACTTCGATGTTTTTATTTTTGGGCAAATCAATACCTGCAATACGGGCCATGTTTATCCCTGCCTCTGTTTGTGTTTCGGGTTTTCACAGATGACCCGAACGACGCCCTTGCGCCGGATGACTTTGCATTTTTTACAAATCCGTTTCACACTCGGCCGAACTTTCATGTCAAAAAAACCTCCGAATAAATCAAATACGCCCCGACGGGGAGCGGCGAAACAAGTATTTTAAGCCACTACTTCTTTCGAAACACAATCCTGCCGCGTGAGAGGTCATACGGCGAAATCTCGACGGTGACGGTGTCGCCGGGCAGGATGCGGATGTAATGCATGCGCATCTTGCCGGAGATGTGCGCCAAAATCACGTGCTGGTTCGGAAGCTCCACCCGGAACATGGTGTTCGGCAGCGCCTCGAGAACTTTCGCATCCACCGTGATTTTGTCCTCTTTGACCTTGTGTACAAATTCCTTTTTTGAACCCATTCCGATTCGCCGATCTCATCCGCCGCCATCCGCGGATTTTTGTGTGCTTCGCAGACCATGTCTGCAAAAAATCAGGTCAAAACCTTTGGACCGTCGGCCGTGACGGCGATCGAATCCTCAAAATGCGCGCTGAGTTTCCGATCGGCCGTGACGACGGTCCACCGATCCTCCAGAACCTCGGTCTTAAACGCCCCGACGTTGATCATCGGCTCGATGGCCAGCGTCATTCCGGGCTCCAACACCGGGCCTTTTTTCCCGTTGTCGAAATTCGGAATCTGCGGATCCTCATGAAGATTCCGTCCAACCCCGTGACCGACCCATTCCCGGACCACGCTGTATCCGGCCGACTCCGCCAGCGTCTGAACGGCTTTGGAGATGTCCGAGACCCTGTTGCGGGCGACCGCCTGGGCGACGCCGGCCTCCAGCGACCGCCGGCACGTGTCGATCAGGCGCGCGGCATCCGCGGAAATTTTTCCGACCGGGAACGTTCGCGCGGCATCACCGTGAAATCCGCATTTTTTTGCGCCGACGTCAATCGAAATGATGTCTCCCTCCTGCAGGACTTTGTCCTTGCGCGGAATTCCGTGGACGACCTCGTGATTGACCGACGCGCAGATCGTCGCCGGATAGCCGTAATATCCTTTGAACGACGGCTCGGCGCCCTCGGAGCGGATGATCCGCTCGGCCAGCGCGTCGAGGTCAAGCGTACTGACACCCGGACGAACGGCGGCGCCCGTCTCCTCCAGAACACGATGGACAATCCGGCCGCACTCGACCATCTTCCCGATCTCTTCCGGCGTCTTGATTTCTATCATGCCGTTTGTCCCTGCCTGACCGGGGCCCTGACGAACCCGGCGGCCTTCACTTTTGAAACAGCGCCAAAATTCTTGCCGTCACCTGGTCCGAGTCCGCGTCACCGTCGATCCGCCGAAGAACCCCGCTGCGCGTGTAATAGTCGAGCAGGGGCCGGGTCTGACTCTCATAGACACGAAGGCGTTCAAGTATTTTTTCCGGCTGGTCGTCCTCGCGCGTGACCAGCGCCACGCCGTCGCGGTCGCACAACCCCGTGTGCCTGGGCGGGGCCGAAACGTCGTGGTAGACATTGCCGCACGACGGACAACTTTTTCGACCGCCGAGACGGGCAAGAACTTTTTGCTCTGAAAGATCAATGGCCACGACGGCGTCGAGCCGTTTGCCGCGCTTTTCCAGCATCCGGTCCAACGCGTCAGCCTGGGGAACCGTTCGCGGAAATCCGTCGAGCAGGAAACTGTCCCACAGGGACTGCTTCGTCAAAAAAGAATCGACGACCGCGGCCGTCTCCTCATCGGGAACCAGCCGACCGGACCCGATGATCGCCTGAATCCGTTTGCCCTGCTCACCGCCATCCGCAACCGTCCGGCGAAACATATCGCCGGTCGAGACATGAGTGAGACGAAGGGCATCAACAGTCTTTTTGGCCTGCGTACCTTTTCCTGCGCCGGGGGGACCCAGTAGAACGAGACGCATCAGGTGTACCTGCCCCGAAGACGGCCTTTACGCAAGAAGCCCTCATAATGCCTCATCAGCAAATGAGATTCAAGCTGTTGCATCGTGTCCAGGGCAACGCCGACAACGATCAAGAGCGACGTGCCGCCGAAATAAAAGGGGACATGAGCGGCGCGGATGAGATACACGGGCAAAACCGAAATGACGGCGACAAAAACAGCGCCGGCAAACGTGACCCGCGTGAGAACGTATTCGATATACTGCGCCGTGGCATCGCCCGGTCTTCGGCCGGGAACGAATCCGCCATATTTCTGAAGATTTTCGGCGAGGTCCTTCGGGTTGAACGTGACGGCCGTGTAGAAATAGCAGAAAAAAATGATGAGGGTGACGAAAATAATCGTTCCAAGCCACGCGCCGTTGTGAAAATTCATGAGAAGGGCCAGCTTGGTGAAAAGCGACTGGGGATCGTTTTTACCGAGAAACTGAAAGAGTTGGATGGGAAGCATGAGGATGGCGGAGGCAAAAATAACGGCGATGACGCCGGAATAATCGACCTTGAGCGGAATGTGCGTGTTCTGGCCTCCGTAGACTTTCCGGCCGCGCACCTGTTTGGCGTAGGAGACGGGAATTTTTCGGCGGCCGAGTTGAAGGATGACGACGACACCGACGACGGCGCACAGCACAACCAGAACGACGGACAGCGTGATGAGATCGATCGTACCGGCGCGGACCACCTGGGTGGTGTTCATGATGGCGCGCGGGATGTCCGCGACGATGCCGGCAAAAATCAGCAAGGATACGCCGTTGCCGATGCCGCGTTCCGTGATCTGCTCTCCGAGCCACATCAAAAACGTCGTGCCGGTGATGGCCGTGAGAATGCCGATCAGCCGGAATGTCCAGCCCGGGTGAACCACAATGCTGCCAAAGTCAGTCGAGGGGACATTTTCCAGAAAAATGATCAGGCCTGTTCCCTGAACGGCCGAAACGGCCACCGTCGCGTAACGGGAATATTGCGTAATTTTTTTCCGGCCGGTTTCTCCCTCTTTGGCGAGTTTTTCCAGCGCGGGGATAACGGCGGTGAGAAGCTGCAGAATGATCGAAGCGCTGATGTAGGGCATGATGCCAAGAGAAAAAATGGAGACTCGCTGAAAGGCGCCGCCGGTGAACATGTTCATGAATCCGAAAATGCCGCTGAACGCGCCGGTGGTCCGGCCGAAATAGGCGAGGGCGGACTGCGCGTCGACATAGGGAATGACAATGAATGTTCCGAGGCGATAAATACCGAGAAACGCGAGAGTGTACAGAATTTTATTGCGCAGTTCCGGAATCTTAAAGGAGTTGAGGAACGCGTCAAACATGGATCAGGGAATCAACTCGACGGAGCCGCCGGCGGACTCGATGGAGGCCCGTGCGGCGGTGGAACACCCGTGAACAGACACCTTGAGGCGCTTCTTCAGTTCTCCACCCGACAGTATTTTTACGCGCAGCGCCGCAGTCCGAACGAGCCCGGATTGCTTGAGCTTGTCCGGCGTCACTTCCTCGTTGTCGGCAAACTGGTTCAGAGTGTCGAGCCGAACGATTGCCGCCACAATCCGCCACGGTCTTTTGAATCCCCCTTTGGGCAGGCGGCGATACAGCGGCATCTGTCCGCCCTCAAACCCCGGCCGGACTTTGCTTCGCGCATACTGGCCCTTGTTGCCCCGGCCACATGTCTTGCCCCGGCCGCCGCCTTCGCCGCGGCCCAGACGCTGACGGCGCTGAACAATTTTCGGCAGATTTGACAGATCGACGCTCATGGCTCGGGAGGAGGGGTGGACGGCGGGGCGGAATCCGAAACGGCGGGAGGCCCCTCGGGTCTCCGGGGCGGCCGGCGGTCAAATTTTGGACGACGATCGGCGAAGCGATCCCGGTCGGATGGACGGCGCGTATCACCGGAAGGACCGGAGGGCCGGGGACGCGGCGGCCGCGAATCCCTTTTGCGGGCGGCGTCCGCGGATGACGGATCCGCCGATCCCGATGCATCAGATGTTTCCGCAGATTCCTCTTCAACCTTGCCTGTCCGCCGAATCCGTTTGGCGATAAATATTTCACTGACGGTTTTACCGCGAATTTCGGCAACCTCTTCCGGAAGCTGGAGCCGCGCCAATCCATCCATGGTGGCCTTGACGACATTCACGGCGTTGGTGGATCCAAGCGTTTTGGATATGATGTCTTTGACGCCGACTGCTTCCAGAATGGCACGGACGGTTTTTCCGGCGATGATGCCGGTTCCGGGAACGGCAGGGCGCAGAAGGACGCGGGTGGCGCCGCACCGGCCGACGATTTCGTGAGGAATAGTTCCCTTGACAATTTTGATCTGGGCCATGCTTTTGGTGGCCGATGCGCGCCCCTTGGATATCGACTCGGGTACTTCCTTGGCCTTGCCGATCGACGCGCCGACCTTGCCTTTGCCGTCACCGATGACAACGACGGTCGAAAAGCCGAATCGCCGGCCGCCTTTGACGACTTTGGCCACATGATTGATCTGAACGACACGCTCGATCAGTTCGGGCCCGCCCAGTTCCTGACCCTGCCTCGGTGGACGATCCCGCCGGTCGGAACGCTGTCGGGACCTGGGCTGCGATTTGACGTCGGTTACCATTAAAATTCCAATCCTCCTTCACGCGCGCCATCCGCGACGGCCGCGACTTTTCCGTGATAAATGTATCCGGACCTGTCAAAACAGACGCGGGAAACACCCGCGACCTTGCACCGCTCGGCGATCAATTTACCGACCGCCTTGCCGGCCTCCTTATTTTTTTTGCCCTTCACGACGGATCGAAGCTCCGGCGAAAGAGTGGACGCGCCGGTCAACACGCGGCCGGACAGGTCGTCGACGACCTGGGCCGAAATATGGTTTCGGCTTTTGAAGACGCAAAGCCGGGGACGATCGGGCATGCCCCGAACGCGCTTGCGGCTGCGAATGCTCTTGTACGCCGTGACGTCGGAATGTTTTTTGTCGGCCATGTTATTTGGCGCCCCCTCCGGCAGCCCCGCCCGCGCCGGCTCCCGCCCCGGCTGTCTTGCCGGCCTTCTTGCGGACCCGCTCACCCATGTAGCGGATACCCTTGCCCTGATAGACCTCGGGCGGCCGGACGCCGCGAATGTTGGCGGCCAGCTGGCCCAGCTCGTGTTTATCGACACCTTCGAGAAATATCCTCGTGTTCGCCTCAACCTTGACTTTGATCCCCTTCGGAATCGGAATCTCGACAGGCTTGGTGTAACCGATGGAGAGAATAATTTTTTCGGCCTGCGGCGCGGCTCGGTAACCGATCCCGACGATTTCAAGTTCGCGGACAAATCCCTGGGACACGCCATGGAGGGCGTTGCGAAATATCCGCTGGGCCAGCCCATGGCGGGCCTTGACGGCGTCGCTGTCGTCCGCGCGAACGACAACCAGGTTATCACCCTCAATTTTGGCGGAAATATCCGGCGGAATCGACACCGTCATTTCGCCTTTGGGTCCCTTGAAGGCAATCGTTCCGTTCTGAATCCGGGCATTCGCGCCTTTGGGGATCGCGACGGGATTTTTGCCGATCCGTGACATGTTATTTCACCGACCCCGGAATCATCATCGCACCTCGAGCAGCACTTCGCCGCCGACTTTCGCTCGCCGGCACTCGCGGTCGGTCAGAAGTCCTCTGGACGTCGATACGAGGGCGATGCCCAGTCCCCCGGAGGGGCGGGGGATGAGATGAAGCGGCGCATAAACCCGGCGGCCGGGAGTGGAAATGCGCCGGAGGG
This sequence comes from Candidatus Lindowiibacteriota bacterium, assembly GCA_023249255.1. Taxonomy (GTDB): domain Bacteria; phylum Lindowbacteria; class 2-12-FULL-62-27; order 2-12-FULL-62-27; family 2-12-FULL-62-27; genus JAHFCY01. Next base: position 7,233 of record JAHFCY010000042.1, read on the forward strand.
TCTGGATGACATTGCGCCGGCCATCCTTCAAATATTTCAAATACACGCGAAGGATTCCCTGACGGTTGTCCTTCAGAATCCGGTAATTTTTGATGTATCCCTCGTCCTTCAGAATCCGGATGATGGAAACCTTGAGCCGGGACGCCGGCACGTCGACGGTTTTTTTGCGGGAGACGATTCCGTTTCTGATTCGGACCAGAAGATCGGAAATGGGATCGGTAACGGCGCTCATGTCAGGCTACCACGTGGCTTTCATGACGCCGGGAATCTCGCCCCTGGACGCGAGTTTTCGAAAACAGAGTCGGCAGAGTTCAAACCGGCGGATGTAGCCGCGGGATCGCCCGCAGACCGAACACCGGTTGTGCTGACTGACCGGGTATTTTCTCGGGTGTTTCCATTTTTCAATCCAGCATTTTTTCGCCATGTTGTGATTCGCCTTCCTTCCGGTTATTTCCTGTCCGTAAACGGCATGCCAAATCCTTCAAGCAATGCCCGGGCCTGCGCGGTGTCCGGCGCCGTCGTCACAAACGTAATGTTCATGCCCTTCACGCGAAACACCTTGTCAATGTCCACCTCGGCGAATACGGTATGCTCCCGAACTCCCATGGTGAGATTGCCCCGGCCGTCAAACCCGGACGGCGGGACGCCGCGAAAATCCCGCACGCGGGGCAGGGCGACGCTGATAAGGCGGTCAAGGAACTCGTACATGCGTTTGTTGCGAAGGGTGATGCGAAGGCCCACCGGCTGGCCGGCACGAACGCCGAACGCCGACACATCCTTGGCGGCGCGGCAGATCACCGGTTTCTGGCCCGTGATCAACGCCAGATCGCGCGCCATTTCTTCGATCACCTTGTATTCCTTGATGCCCTCACCGAGTCCCGCATTGATCGAAATTTTTGTGAGCCGCGGAACCCGATTGATGTTTTCGAGTTGAAGCTGCTGCATCAACCGCGCCTTGAGTTCCGTGTTGTAAAGCACCTTCAGCCGCGGGACCGGGATGGGTCCCTTGGGAATTTCGGACACGGCGGGGACTTCAGCCTCGCCGGCAGACTTGCCTTTGGGGGCGCGGGGCGGTTTGACGACTTTGCTCACGACGCCACGACCTCGTTGCATTTTTTGCAGACGCGCCGCGACTGGCCGTTTTCGACTTTGCGGCCGGCCCGCGTCGGCTTGCCGCACCGGGGGCAAACCAGCATGAGGTTCGATATATGGAGCGAACTTTCTTTTTCGACCACGCCGCCCTTGGGATTATCCTGAGTGCGGCGGACATGACGTTTCCGCAACGCCACGCGTTCGACGATCGCACGCAACTTCTCCCGATCGACGCTCAAAATTTTGCCGCGCGCGCCTCGCTCGTTGCCGCTCAGGACAACCACTTCGTCACCCTTGCGAATATGCAGGCCGGGCATCAGAGCACCTCGGGCGCAAGCGATATGATTTTCATGAACTGGCGGTCCCGAAGCTCACGTGCGACGGGGCCGAAAATGCGGGTGCCGACCGGCTCCATCTGCTCGTTGATGATGACGGCGGCGTTGTCGTCGAATCGAATCCGCGATCCGTCGGCGCGCCGGGTGGTATGGCGCTGGCGGACGATGACCGCCTTCACGACCTGCCCTTTCTTGACAAGACCGTCGGGCTGGGAGAATTTGACCGCCGCGACGATGACATCACCCAAAAACGCGTAGCGGTGCCTGCTGCCCCGAAGAACCCGGATGGTGTCAATGACCTGCGCACCCGAATTGTCGGCCACTGTTAGATACGTTTCCTGCTGGATCATGATTCAGCCTTTCCGTCCTCACCGTGCTTTTTCCAGAATTTTGAAAAGCCGCCATCGCTTGCGCTTGGACAGCGGGCGGGACTCTTCCAGATCCACCCGGTCACCGACCTTGGCGTCGCCCTTTTCATCGTGCGCAAGAAAATCATTGAATCGCGTGACAATTTTTTTGTAAATGGGATGCACCACGCGTCGCTCAACCCGCACACGAATGGTCTTCTGCATCCGATCCGACACGACGCGGCCTTCGATGTGTTTTTTCATGTCAGCGGGCCGCCCCGGCCGCGCGCTCGCGGAGGATTGTCCCGATTCGCGCGATGGTCCGGCGGGTTTTTCGGGCGATCTGGGGATTTTCAGGCGGAGTGATCGCCTTCTGAAACCGCAGATTTTTCTGTTCCTCAACCAGCTTCTCGATTTCAGAACGGAGCGCCGAATCCGGGAGTGTTCGCAATTCCGACCACTTCATCTCAAAGTCCCATCCTTCGCTTGACGCAGATTGATTTCATCGGCAGTTTTGCGCCGGCCAGCCGGATACATTCGGCGGCCTCGCCCTCCGACAATCCGCCGACTTCAAAACAAACCTGCCCCGGCTTGACGACGGCAACCCAGAATTCGGGATTGCCTTTGCCGGTACCCATGCGCGTTTCGGCCGGCCGCAAGGTGACCGGCTTGTCCGGGAAAACACGAATCCAGACTTTGCCCTTGCGTTTCATGAATCGGCTGAGCGCGATGCGCACAGCTTCGATCTGCCGCGCTGTAACCCATCCGCGGTCGATCACTTTCAGACCGTATTCGCCGAATGACACGGTGTTGCAGCGTGTAGCCAGGCCGCGCATTCGGCCCCGACTCTGCTTTCTGAATTTCTGCTGGGCCGGCTGAAGCATCAGAATCGCCTTCCGGTCATGACGCGAAATCTCCCTTGCATATCCAGACCTTCACGCCGATCTTTCCGTATTTGGTCAACGCCTCGGTTGCGCCATAGTCGATGTTGGCCCTGATCGTCTGAAGAGGCAGGCGACCCTGAATGTACCACTCCCGGCGGGCGATTTCAGAACCGGCCAGCCGTCCGGAACACATCACTTTGATTCCCTGGGCGCCGCGGGCCCGGGAATTGTAGACGGCCTGTTTCATCGCGCGTCGAAACGCGATCCGTCGCTCAATTTTTCTGGCGATTTCCTCGGCCACGAGAATGGCGCAGAGATCGGGAATTTTGACTTCCTCGATGTTGACCTCGACGTCCTCCTTGGGAAGATTCGTGAGGTTGACGACGTCCTGCTGGAGCTTGTCGATGTTGGATCCTTTCTTGCCGATCACCAGCCCCGCCCGGGCCGCTTCGATGGTCACCCGAACACGTTTGGTGAATCGCTCGATGAGGATTCCCGCGATACCGGCGTGAAACAGGCGTGATTTGATGAACTTGCGAATCCTCAGGTCGCCAGCCAGCTTTTTCGCAAAATCTTTTTTGGCGTACCAGCGGGCGTCCCATTCGCGGTTGATGCCCAGCCGAAACGCAATCGGATTGACTTTCTGTCCCATGCCTACGCCACCTTCTCCAGTTCGACGAGAGCGTGCGCGGTCCGCTTGAGGATCGGCGTCGCCCGACCGTGGGCGCGCGGCAGCCAGCGTTTCAAGACGGAGCCGCCATCGACCATCAGTTTGGAAATACGCAACTGATCAGGCCGTGCCGCGGGATCTTTGACCGCCGCCGAAGCCTGCGCGCTCAAAATTATTTTTTTCAACACCACCGAGCCGTGCTTCGGCGTGTTGTCGAGAATCACCACGGCCTGTGCAACGGTCCGGCCACGGACGAGATCGGCGACAATCCGAAGTTTTCGCGGGGTGATCCGAAGAAACCGGCCCCTCGATTTGGCGAGCATCTCAAGCCGCCGCCGTCTTCGTTTCCTCGCCTCGCGGCTCGCGGTGACCCCTGAAGGTCCGGGTGGGGGCGAATTCGCCGAGCCTGTGGCCGACCATGTTTTCCGAGACGAAGACAGTGAGAAATTTATTTCCGTTGTGAACCGAAAAAGACTGGCCGACCATTTCCGGAACAATCGTGGCCCAGCGGGACCACGTCTTGATCGGCTGACGCTTGCCGGCGCCCTTCATTTCCTTCACGCGCTTGAGCAACTTCTCGTCGACGACCGGGCCTTTTTTCTTTGAACGACTCATTCGATCCGCTCCCTATTTTTTCCTTCGCTGAACGATCCATCGGTCCGACACTTTCGACCGGCGCGTTCTCTGGCCCTTGGACTTCAGTCCCCACGGGCTCTGCGGATGATTTCCGCCCTTGCTCTTGCCCTCGCCGCCGCCCATGGGATGGTCGACCGGATTCATCACAATACCCCGGACGGTCGGACGAATGCCCAGATGCCTGTTGCGGCCGGCCGATCCAATGACGATATTCGAGCGGTCAGCATTACCGACCATGCCAACGGTGGCGCGGCAGGCGATGTGGATCAGCCGGATTTCGTTTGAGGGAAGCTTGACGAACGCACGGTCGCCTTCGCGGGCCATGACCTGCGCGCCAACGCCAGCGCCGCGCGCAATCTGACCGCCCCGGCCGGGCGTAAGCTCAATGTTGTGAACGACGGTTCCGGGTGGGATGAGGCCGAGAGGAAGCGCGTTACCGACGGAAATTTCAGCCTTGTCGCCGCTCTCCACCGTCATGCCGACGGTCAACCCCTGCGGCGCGATGATATATCTCTTTTCGCCGTCCTCGTATTGAATCAGGGCCAGACGGGCGCCACGGTTGGGATCATATTCGAGCGCGATCACTCTGGCCTTGACGCCATCCTTCTTCCGCTTGAAGTCGACCACGCGATACAGCTGTTTGTGGCCGCCACCAATGTGGCGCGTCGTGATACGGCCGGTGTTGTTCCGGCCGCCCGTCTTGTACAGCCGCTCGGTCAAAGCCCGCTCCGGACGTTTGTCGGTCAAGTCTTTGGTCGTGACCGTGGTCATGTACCGGCGCGCAGGCGTGGTCGGATTATATGTTTTGACGGCCATCAGATTCCCTCGAAGAATGCGATTTTCTGGCCCGGGGACAGCGTGACGATGGCTCGCTTGGTGGATTTGGTCAGGCCGGGCCGATTGCGGACACGGCGGACTTTTCCGTGCCGGCGCACCACATTGACGCGGTGAACGGACACGGCAAACATCCGCTCGACGGCCCTTCGGATTCCAGCCTTCGTCGATCCTTCAGCCACTTCAAACATATATTTTCCGATCGTTTCACGGGCGGTTGTCGTCTTTTCAGTGACGATGGGACGCACGATCAGGCGATGGTCTGCGGCGCGGGCGACGGGGGCCGCCGATTTTTTTTCATCAGCCATGGGCCGCCTCCGTGAGCCGCTGGATCAGGACCTCGGCGGCCTTTTCGGTCAGAACCAGATTCCGCGACGCCAGAACATCGTAGGCTGTGAGAGACAGAGCGCGGCGGGACCTGGTCTTCGGAAGATTTCGAACGGACATGTGCGCCATCTTTGCGTCAGGCTCGAAGACAAACAGGATGCGGCCCGTTGTCAATCCGGCGCGCTGAGGGAATGCCTGAAATCGTTTCGTGCTCGGCTCCTTGATGGCCGGCAACGCCAGAAGGCGCAGACAACCGTCGCGGAGTTTGTCCGAGAGGACGGCGCGCAACGCCAGATGGCGGAGGCGATGCGGCAGATGGATGGATGCCCGATGCGGATAGGGGCCATGCGCGCGGCCGCCGCCTACAAATGTCGGCGACTGGGCATCGGCATGGCGTGCGCGGCCCGTGTGTTTCTGCGCCCATAGCTTGCGGCCCGACCCGTGGACCGCGGCCCGGGTTTTGACGGACGCGGTGCCGGCGCGCATGCGGTTGCGGTAGTATCGGACGGCGCGGGCGATCACGACGGGATTGGCTTTGATGTCGAACACCGCAGCCGACAAATCCCGCGTCGACTTCTTCTTGCCGTCCAGATCCAGCACGTCGACTTTGGGCATCGGCCTATCCTTTCGCCGGCGCTTTCGACACGCGCGCCTTTTTGGCGTCGCGGACGAGCAGGAGACCCGATCGGGGGCCGGGCACGGCGCCGGAGACGGCGAGGAGATTGTTCTCCTCGTCAATCTGCACGATGCGGAGATTCAAAATCGTGACGCGCTCGTCTCCGTACCGGCCGGCGAGCTTCTTGCCGGGCCACGTGCGGCCGGGGTCGGTGTTCGATCCGAGTGAACCCGGCGTGCGGTGGCGTTTTTCGGTGCCATGGGACCCGGGCGCGCCGTGGAAATTCCAACGCTTCATGGTACCGGTCGTACCGCGGCCTTTGGTTGTGCCGATGACATCGACCGGATCTCCGATTTTGAATATCGACACCCGGATTTCACCGCCGGCCTCAATACCCGACGGCAGAGACCCGCGCAATTCTCGAATAATCCTGCGGGGCTCGAGATTTCGTTTTTTGAATTCGCCGGCGCGGGGCTTCGAGGGATATTTGTCCTCCTCGTAACCGATGACGGCGGCCTCATATCCGTCGTGAATGACGGTTTTCGTCCGGACCACCGTGCACGGGCCGGCGTCGATGACCGTGACGGACACAGCCGAACCGGTCTTCTCGTCAAACAATTCGGTCATGCCGACTTTTCGGCCGAGAATCGCGCGCACGGTCAGGCCTCCTTGACCTCGACTTCGACACCGGATGGCAACCCGAGGTCGAGGAGCGACTGCATCGTCTCCTGGTTGGGATTGACGATGTCGAGGAGCCTCTTGTGCGTGCGAAGCTCGAACTGCTCGCGGGACTTCTTGTTGACGTGGGGCGAACGCAAAACAGTGTACAGTTCGTGCTTGGTGGGCAGAGGAATGGGCCCGACGATGGTCGCACCGGTCTTCTTGGCCGCCATCACGATTTCCTGGGTCGACTTGTCGATCAGGCGGTGATCAAACGATTTGAGTTTGATCCGAATCCGAAGCTGGGCCATGGGCCGTCTCTGTCTCCTTTTTGACCTATTCGACGATCTGCGTCACGACGCCGGAGCCGACCGTGCGGCCGCCCTCGCGGATGGCGAATCGCTGTTCCTTCTCCATAGCGATTGCGTTGATGAGCTCGATGTCCATGTTGATGTTGTCACCCGGCATGACCATTTTGACATCCGTCGGCAGAATGATGGAGCCGGTGACGTCGGTCGTCCGGAAAAAAAACTGGGGCCGATAGCCCGGGAAAAACGGCGTGTGACGGCCTCCCTCGTCCTTGGTCAGCACGTACACTTCGGCCTTGTACTTCTTGTGCGGTGTAATCGTGCCGGGCTTGGCCAGAACCTGGCCGCGCTCGACGCCTTCCTTTTCGATGCCCCGGAGCAGCGCGCCGACGTTGTCGCCGGCTTCGGTGTACTCGAGCGTCTTGCGGAACATCTCAAGACCGGTGACGACGGTTTTGGTCGTCGGCTTGATGCCGACGATCTCAACCTCATCGCCAACCTTGATCTTGCCGCGCTCGACCCGGCCCGTGGCGACGGTACCGCGGCCGGAAATCGAAAACACGTCCTCGACCGACATGAGGAACGGCTTGTCGATATCGCGGACCGGAAGCGGGATGTGCGAATCGACGGCAGCCATGAGATCCATGATGCACTTGATCTTCCCGGCGTCGGTCGGATTATTGAGAGCTTCGAGAGCGCTGCCGCGAACGACCGGAATTTTGGCGCCATCAAACTCGTACTTCTTCAAGAGGTCCCTGACTTCTTCTTCGACCAGATCGAGAAGCTCCGGATCGTCGACGGCGTCGCACTTATTGAGAAACACCACCATCGTCGGAACGCCGACCTGGCGGGCCAGCAGGATGTGCTCGCGCGTCTGGGGCATGGGACCATCCGCGGCCGAAACCACCAGAATGGCGCCGTCCATCTGTGCGGCGCCGGTGATCATGTTCTTGATGTAGTCCGCGTGGCCGGGACAATCGACGTGGGCGTAGTGCCGGTTTTCGGTCTGATACTCGGCGTGGTGGGCGTTGATCGTGACGCCGCGTTCCTTTTCCTCCGGCGCGTTGTCAATCTCGTCGTACTTTCTGGCCTGCGCCAGACCTTTGCCCGCCAGAACGTGCGTGATCGCCGCGGTCAGCGTTGTCTTGCCGTGGTCAACGTGGCCTATGGTGCCGATGTTGACATGGGGTTTGTTTCGGTCAAATTTCTGTTTGGACATCGATGGTTTCCCTCCTCAATGTAGATTCCGGATTTTGAAAGTTCATCTATGCGCTCTTTCGAAGCCCGAGAATTTCCTTGGTGACGTTCTGCGGGACTTCCTGGTATTCCTTGAACTCCATGACAAACGTACCCCGGCCCTGCGTGAGCGACCGGATGGTGGTGGCGTATCCGAACATTTCGGCCAGCGGCACAAGGGACCGGATGATGCGGGCGTTGCCGCGCTGGTCGGATGAAACAATCTGGCCGCGGCGGGACGAGAGATCCCCGATGAGATCGCCCATGTGCGCCTCCGGCGTCGTCACTTCGACATCCATGATCGGCTCGAGAAGCACCGGGTCGGCCGCCATCACCGCTTCTTTAAACGCTTTCGATCCGGCGATCTGAAACGCGATTTCGGACGAATCGACTTCGTGGAACGACCCGTCGATGAGCGTGACGGAAACGCCGATGAGCGGATATCCGGCGTAGACGCCGCTGTGAACCGCTTCGCGGACTCCTTTTTCCACCGCCGGAACATATTCCTTCGGAATCGCGCCACCCGTGATTTTGTTGACGAATTCGTACGGCTCCTCGCTGGTTCTTGGCAGCGGATCGACAGTAAGCCAGACGTGGCCGTACTGTCCCCGGCCGCCGGTCTGACGAATGTATTTTCCCTCCGCCGTGGCGGTTTTTCGGATCGCTTCCTTGTAGGCCACCTGGGGCTTGCCGCTGTTTGTTTCGACTTTGAATTCGCGTTTCAGCCGGTCCATGATGATTTCGAGATGAAGCTCGCCCATGCCGGAAATGAGGGTCTGGCCGGTTTCGTGATTGACTCCGATCCGGAACGTCGGATCCTCCTCGCCCAGTTTATTGAGCGACTCGGACATTCTATCCTGATCGGCGCGTGTCTTGGGTTCGATGGCGATTGAAATGACCGGTTCAGGGAATTTCATGGATTCGAGAAGGATGGGATTCGACTGCCCGCAGAGCGTGTCGCCGGTCTTGGTCGCCTGAAGACCCACGACCGCCCCGATATCGCCGGCCGAAAGAAATTCGCGCTCCTCGCGCTTGTTCGCGTGCATCTGGAGTACCCGGCCGACGCGCTCCTTGCGGCCGTTTCGCGTGTTGATGATGTAACTGCCGGAATCGAGTCTTCCGGAATAAATCCGGACATACGTGAGTTTGCCGACGTAGGGATCAGTGGCGATTTTGAACGCGAGCGAGGACAGGGGTTCCTTCGGATCGGCCTTTCGAAATTCCTCCTGCCCGTTGTCCGGATTGATGCCCCGGGTCGGCTTGATATCAACCGGCGACGGCAGATAAGCCAGGACAGAATCAAGCAACGGCTGGACACCCTTATTTTTGAATGACGTTCCACCGATGACCGGAACAAATTTTCCCTCGAGCGTTCCCTTGCGAATCAGCTCGCGGATACGCGCGGGCTCGATTGTCTTGCCGTCGAGGAACATCTCCATCGCCGCGTCGTCCACCTCCACGGCCTTTTCCAGCATCTTGTCATGCGCCTCCTTGGCCGCGGCCGCAAGCTCTGGCGGGATGTCGACGATTTCGAATTTGGCGCCGAGGGTTTCCTCAAGCCATTTGATGTATTTCATTTCGACGAGATCGATGACGCCGGTGAATTTGTCCTCGGCGCCGACGGGCATCTGGATGGGAAGAGGGTTGGAACCGAGTTTTTCGTATATTTGACTGACGACGTCGTAGAAATCGGCGCCGACGCGGTCGAGCTTGTTGATGAAGCAAATGCGGGGAACATTGTAGCGGGTGGCCTGACGCCAGACTGTTTCGCTCTGAGGCTCGACTCCTCCGACTCCGCAGAAGACGATGACCGCGCCGTCCAGGACGCGAAGGGAGCGCTCGACTTCGACC
>JAHFCY010000194.1 GCA_023249255.1 Candidatus Lindowiibacteriota bacterium
AAAAAACGTTTATCAGGCGCGGGAAATCCGGTTCCGGCCGAGCGAAGTCATCCTCGGCGAGCGCCCGGGCGTGTCGAGTCTTCGTTCACGTTTTCTTCGGGATGCGGAGGACGAACTGACGCGCGTTCGCAAGATTCTCGAGGACATGCGGGAAACCTACTCGCGCGAAACGAAAGAGCTGGCCGATTCGTACGTCCAAAAAAAAGAGGCGCTCGAAGCCGATCTTAAGCGGATCCGGGACGGCGCCGAGAGCGAGGCGAAGCGGATCCGGGACAGCGCCGAAACCGAGGTCGACAAGGAAAAGAAGCGGGGACACGACGAGGGATTTGCCGCGGGGCAGAAGGCCGGCGAGGAGCAGGCGGCGCAGGCGGTCGCATCTGAGCTTGATCGGTCGCGGCAACGGATCGCGGAGGCGCGCGAATCGTTTTTGAGCCGTGTCCAGTCGTCGGAACCGAGGCTTTTTGAAACCGCTCTGGCCATTGCGGAAAAAATCATCCGGCAAAAAATACAGGTTGACCCGGCCGTCGTTCAGGAAGTCGTCCGGGACGCCATCGCGCAGATCCGGGAAAATCATCCTGTCCGAATCCGCGTTCATCCATCCGACATCGATCGTCTGGATCAGTTTCGGAAAATATCTCCGGACGCCTTCCGGGATCTTCTCACGACATTCATTCCAGACGAAACGCTGTCGCCGGGCGACTGTGTGGCGGAGACGAGCCTCGAATTCATTGACGCCACCGTCAGCAAAAAACTGGAGACCCTCCGCGACCGGCTGATTCCCCGATCCGTGTTATGACCGCCTGACATGCCTGACATTCTAGACCAGGCCATGGACGCCGTTCGGGCTCCATTGACGCGGCCGTTCGGCCGCGTCAGCCGCGTGGAGGGATTGCTCATCGAATCGATCGGTCCCCAGGCGAAAGTGGGGGAGTTGTGCGAAGCAGTTCTGGATGACGGAGCGCGGCGGCCCATGGAAGTCGTGGGATTTCGGGAAGGCAGAATGATCCTGATGCCCATCGGCGAAATTTATGGCGTCTCGCCGGGTTGCATGGTCTACGCGACCGGCTCGAGCCTGATGGTCGACCTCGGCCCGGGACTTCTGGGACGGATTCTGGACGGGTTCGGCCGGCCGATCGACGACAAGGGGCCGTTGACGGGACTGACCGGTCGTACCGCTGTCAACCGCGCGCCGCCGAATCCTCTGACACGGCCCATGATTCGCGCGGTTCTTGAGACGGGAATCCGGGCCATCGACGGCCTTCTGACAGTCGGACGGGGACAGCGCATCGGAATTTTTTCCGGAAGCGGCGTCGGCAAGAGTACCCTGCTGGGCATGCTGGCCCGTTACGCGCGGGCGGACGTCAACGTCATCGCCCTGATCGGCGAGCGCGGACGGGAAGTCCGGGAATTCATTGAGCGGGACCTGGGTCCGGAGGGACTTCGGCGCTCAGTCGTTGTGGTGGCGACGAGCGATCAGGCGCCGCTCATGCGCATGCGCGCCGCGTTCACAGCCACGTCGCTCGCCGAATATTTTCGAGACCATGGCAAAGACGTGATGCTGCTCATGGATTCAGTCACGCGGTTTGCGCGGGCCCAGCGCGAAGTGGGTCTGGCGGTCAAAGAGCCACCGGCCCTCAGGGGATTCCCGCCGAGCGTATTTGAAATGCTTCCGAAATTTCTTGAGCGGACCGGCACGTCCGAGACAGGCAGCATCACCGGCCTTTATACGGTCCTGATCGACGCCGACGACATGAATGAACCCATTGCCGACACCGTCCGCGCGATTTTAGACGGGCACATCGTTCTCTCCCGGGACATCGCCGCCCGAAATCACTATCCCGCCATCGACGTCTTGAACAGCATCAGTCGTGTCATGAGCGTCGTGGCCTCGCCGGTGCACAAATCTCTGGCCGGCCGTATGCGGAAGATTCTCGCGACGTTTCGGGATTCGGAGGATCTCGTCCGCATCGGCGCGTACGTGGCGGGCACCGATCCGGACCTGGACGAGGCGCTGAAAGCCATCCACGCCGTCAACACATTTCTCCAGCAGGCGGTGGAGGAGAACGAGCCGTTCGAATCCACGCTGGACAAAATGAAGGGCATCTTCCATGAGTAGATTCCGGTTCAATCTTCAGCGCGTGCTCGACGTCCGCGCGACGCAGGAGCGCATCCGGCAGAACGAGCTGGCTCTCGAGCGCAAAAAGGAGATTGCCGTCCTTCAAAAAATCGACCGCCTTCGGATCGAGCAGTCGGACGAATATCTCAAGGGCGATACGATCATGTCGCAAACAGCGATCGAGGCCCGCACTGTCATCAACCATCAGAGGTACATCGAGTCGCTGGAACGTGACATCGCCCGCGCCTTCAACGACCTGGGCGTCCAGCGCACGGCCGTCGAATCTGCCCGCCGGACGCTTGTCGAGGCCGCCCGGAAAAAGAAACTTCTCGAAAAATTAAAAGACAAACGCATGACTGAATTCAAGAAAGAAGAGGAAAAGGCCGAACAGAAGGTCATAGATGAACTCGGGGGGACTCGTTCCGCCCGGCAGCAGGCGCAGGACAGCTCAGGGAAGGCTGATCGGAGCGCCTGTTCATGACATTCTCGATTGAGTCTGGTCCAACGGGCCTTGCGGACATCGAGCGGGTTTTCCAGAAGATGCTGGAAATTCGCGAGCAGTTCGGGGCCGTCGAATCGAAAGCGGCGGATCAAACGGGATCGACAGACGTTCATCAAAGTCCGACCGAAACGTCCTTTCGTTCCGCGCTGGATCAGGCGAAGGAACGGCAATCCATGGATGGAAAAGCAGGCGCGGCGCCGGCGACGGCGCCGCCAGCCGTCGAAACGCCCCGCAGTTCAACGCAGTCAACGCCGATTGCGTCGACCGGCGCGGGGCCCAAAGACGGTACGCTGGAGAAGCGATTGATGGAAACGTTGCGTCGGGAACTTCCCAAATCCGATGTCCCGCCCGATCTGGCCCTGGCGGTCATGCAGGCCGAATCGAATTTCGATCCACGGGCCGTGTCGCCCAAAGGGGCGATCGGCGTCATGCAGCTTATGCCCCAAACCGCCGCGGGCCTTGGCGTGGACGAATCCGTCGACCTGTTCGAACCCGAGGTCAACATTCCGACCGGTCTTCGACATTTGTCCAATCTCATGGCCAAATACGGCGGAGACGAAGAGAAAGCCCTGGCCGCCTATAACGCCGGATCGGCCAGCGTCGACAAATACAAGGGTGTGCCTCCCTTTCCGGAAACCCGGTCCTACATCCAGAAAATATACGATATCCGCCGACGCCTCAACGAGAACACAGCGGCGCTTGAAGGGCCGGAATCCTGATGCGGAAAATAGAATTTCTGTCGCTGGTAGCCCTCTTTTTCGGATGCATCGGATTTCTCCTCTGGACGCTTCAGCGAACGGGAGTTTATGACGTGAAAGGCGAGATGGCGCCGTACATCGCAAAAATGCCCTTTGTCGGATACACCGTAGCCGAGGACCTCACCTCGCCGCTCGATCTTCAGACCCGGGAACTTGAGCGGATCAAGGAGGCGATCGGAGAAAAGGAGCAGGTGCTGACCAACAAGGATCTGGAGATCGAAGAGCGCGAGAAACAAGTGAAAGAGGAGAATGATCTCCTGGAACAGCGTCGGCGGCAGATCCGCGAGCTGGAGGTGAAGCTGGCTGAGCGGGAAAAGCAGGAGGACGACCGGGACCAGCGGCTGAACCGGCTTGTTGAGATTTACGGCGCGATGCCGCCGGACGCGGCGGCCAAACAGATCGAATCGCAGGACGACGAACTCGCCATCGAGCTTCTGAAGAGAATGAAATCCGACGCCGTCGCCATTATTTTGTCGCTGATGACCAAGGAACACGCGTCGACGCTGGTTTTAAAAATGGGGAAGCCGGAGTCGGTCACGCAGTAAGCCTGTAACGGGTATCAGGCAACGGGTAACGCGTTACCCATTGCCCGTTACTCGTTGCACAAATGCCGCAACAGGAGGTGAGAGGGAACCTGAAAACCGCGGCCCCGCGTGGCGGGGACGCACACAATTGAAAAGAGGGAAGGCATCATGCAGGAATTGCAGAATGTCAACCTCGACCAGGCTGAAACGGGCGCAAAATCGCTTAATCGCGTGACCATGGAAGAAGAGCTCCGGCGCCGCCGAAATCAGGCATCCGGCGGAAACGGCGTTCAATTTTCCACGATCTTTTCCATCGTCGACAGCGGTCTCGAAAACGGCGCGGAGTCGATCCGCCGTCTTCCGAAACACGCGGCGGAGAAAAGCGCCGATCCGGAAAAGTCCTCGTTTCTGCCCATCGCTGGCGCGGCGGACGAAAAAGCCGCTGTCGCCGAAGCCGCCAAAGAGGCGCCGAAGGCGAAAGCAGAGACAGAGCAGAAGCCGAGGGTCGCGAAGGAAGCCGTCACGAGGAAATCCGAGGCGGCGGAATTGCTCCAATCCCAGATTGCGGCGATTCAGGCGAAAATCGAGCAGACGGCCCAAACCGTGACGCGTGTTGTCGAGCGCGCCGCAGTCCGGACCGAAAAGCGCGATTCCGTTTCAGTCGAGAAGGCGAGATCGCCCGACAGGGCCGAACACGCCGCCGAGAACAAGGACCACGCGCCGAAAGCCAGGACGGTTGAGAAACCGCAAACCGCCGATGATGGCGGCGTCTTGAAGGAATCGGCAAAAGGTCCGGAGCGCAAAGAGCGGCCGAAAGCCAGAGACAACGGCGGATCGGAAGCCGGGACACGGGATGATCAAAAGTCGTCCGAAATGAAATCGCCCCGGGGAGACGATGAGCATGGCCGTTCGGTTCAGCGGCGGGATCGCGCCGAGGAGAAATCCCAGGCGCCGGGCCGGGCCGAACCGCAGGACGCGAAAGCGTCCGACCGCAAGGTGGCGGACGGATTTGACAAACCGCGCGCCGAGGAAACCCCGACGTCGGAGTCAGCGCCGAAGAAAAAAACGGCCGGCGATTTTGAAAAGCTGACCGGTCTTCACGCTCGGACGGTTCTCGATTACGCGCCGATCATGGCTCCCGTTCCGGTTCAGGATTTGTCGAGCAAGACGCCGGTTGAAATTGTCAGCCGCGGGCTGTCGGTCGAGGCGGCCAAAGCGGGCGGACGGATTGCAGCATCGCAGTCGGGCACGGGATCACAGCAGAACGGCGGCGCGATGGGCCAGTCCAAAGGCTCTGATGCGCAGACCAAACTTGCCGAAAGCGCGCGCCGGTTGAACGGTTACGTGAGCGGCAAACTGGATGCTCCCGTCAATTCGGAAGCGACGTTTTCGGACTTGGTTTCGAAGGCCAAAATGTTCCTGGAGGGCGGCCGGTCTGAGATGACGATCCAGCTCAAGCCTGAACATCTCGGCAACCTCAACATCAAGATTTCGATGGAGGACGGCCAGATGGAGGCGAAGTTCGTCACGGATCGCCCGGAAGTCCAGAAGCTTCTCGAACAGCATACGGATGTGCTGAAGGAGAAATTGAACGAGGCCGGGATCGTGATCTCGGCGGTCAGCGTTGAAGTTCGAAGCGATGCCGGTCAGACGTCTTTTCAGGGCGAACGAAGCGGCGGGCTTCGAAAGGTCACGGTATTCGGGAGCGGCGAAGAAGACGGGCTCTCGATGGATACAGGCGGGTCGCAAATCGCCTACGCGCTCGCGGGTATGGGAACGCACTTATCTTTGGTTGCATGATTTTGATTTCTTCTCCGCGGAGGGGTGAAGAATCCCTTCGCGGGGAAGAAAAAATACCCGTGACCGACAGGATGAAGGAAATCCCGCGGAGTCCAGGGATGGACGGGAACGGGATGACCGACAGGATGACCAAACAGGAGGAAACGCGATGGCAGGAACGACGACAGGAATTGCGGCTCCGACGAGCATTTTCGCGCAGGAGCCGACGAAGGCCGCGGCTGGGACAGGCGGAAATGGATTCGGGCAGGACGCGTTTTTGAAACTGCTCGTGTCACGGCTCAGGTTTCAGGATCCGAGCGAGCCGGTCGACAATCAGCAGTTTTTGGGCCAGATGGCTCAATTCACGAGTCTGGAGCAGATGGTGAAGATGAACACGTCGCTGGATAAATTGAGCGGATCGACCTCCAAGAGTGACGCCGTATCGATGTTGGGAGGCGAAGTCACGATCCAGCCGATGGACCAGACGTTGACCGAGGGTGAGACGCCCAAACAGATTACCGGCATTGTCGATGAAATCAGCTTTGTCGGAAAGGACATCAAGCTCACGGTGGGTGGGACACAGTATTCGTTGGATGATGTGATAAAAATCAAGGTGCCGGAGGTCAGCAACAGCAGCAGTATTCTCGGACAATAGGGCGCCAGGGAACCCATAAAGCCGCAGAAACAGTCGTAGCCATCCCCGCCTAAGGCGGGGGCAAACGCAGAAGAAGAGGTGGTCATACAATATGATTCGTTCGTTCAATTCCGGTGTGTCGGGCCTCCAGGCCCATCTCGAACGGATAGACGTCATCGGTGACAA
>JAHFCY010000043.1 GCA_023249255.1 Candidatus Lindowiibacteriota bacterium
TCCGCCGATTTTATATCGCGAGTCCGTGAAGCCGGAAAGAACGGAAACGGATCGTCGGTTGTCAGCGTCATTCTGGATGGCGAGAACGCGTGGGAATATTATGCGACGGGATCATGCCGGCCGTTTTTGACGGACCTTTTTTCAGCTCTGGCCAAATCCGACATTGCAACCCGCACATGCGCGAGTCTGTCGCAGGGAGGCAATGGCGGCGAGTCTCCCCTGCCGCATCTTTCGCCCGGATCCTGGATCAACGCGAATTTCGACATCTGGATCGGCCACTCCGAAGACAACGCCGGCTGGGACGCCGTTCAGACGGTCCGGAAGGCCGTTGAGTCCATGCCGGCCGGGGATGCCCGTGACCACGCCGCGCGGCTACTCCGGATCACAGAGGGCAGTGACTGGTACTGGTGGTTCGGGGATGACCACAGTTCCATGGACGATCCGATGTTCGACCGGTTATTTCGGGAAAACCTGATGGCGATCTGCAAACTCGCGGGCGTCCCCGCGCCGACCGAAATTTTATATCCGATCAAGAAAGGCCAGGGGGTGTTGGAGGCCAAGCCGCCAACCGAGCGGTTCACACCGACCATCGACGGCCGCATCCGCCCGTTTTACGAGTGGCTGGGGGCGGCGCGAATCGACGTCAGTTTCATGGCCGGAGCGATGCACAAGGCGATCTATTATCTGGATGAGCTGTACTGGGGATTTGATGAGACGAACATGTACGTGTGTCTGGAGTTGTCCGACGTCCCGGACGGCGCGGGCGTACAGCTTCATTTCCGGACGGACCGCGAGGACGTGGATGTCCACTTATCAATGGATCCGCTCGTCCGGCACGGCACAGTCAAAGGCGTGGGGCGGGAATGCACGGTACTCGCCGCGCGGGGGGATGTGCTCGAAGCGGCCATTCCGCTGGAGATCCTGGGCGCGGCTGCCGGAACGCGGCTTCTGCTGTCGATCATGATTATGTCAGGCGGCATGGAGATCGAGCGATGGCCGGTGGGGAAGCATCTCGAAATCGTCGTGCCGGATCCCGCGTTTTATTCCTCGCAGTGGATGGTGTGACGATCGCACTGTCGTTTATCTTCGGCGTTCATTGCCATCAGCCCGTCGGCCAGCTCGAGTCTGTCATCGACCGGACCGCCGACGACTGTTATTTCCCGTTTTTCCGCGCGGTTGAGGAATTCCCGTCGTTCAAACTGTGCGCGCATTTCTCCGGCGCGCTTCTTCAACAGATCGAACCCCGCCGGCCGGAACTGATCGCGCTGATCAAAACTCTCGTCGGCCGCGGGCAGATCGAGCTTATCGGTGGAGCGATGTACGATCCGATTCTATCCGCCCTGCCGGAAGCGGACCGCAGCGGGCAGATCAGGCGGTTCAGCGATTATCTGGAAAAAAAATTTGGCAATCGGCCCAAAGGATTCTGGCCGGCGCATCTCGCGTGGGAGCCGCACCTGTGCCGGCCGATCCGGGAAGCGGGCATTGAATTTATTTTTCTGGACGAGCAACATGTCGTCGCAGCCGGCGTGGATGCCCGCGGCATTCACGGCGTGTATCTCACCGAGGACAGCGGACACCGGCTGAAGATTTTGCCCATCAACAGGAATATGGGGGACGCGATTGCCAAAAAGTCCGTGGCAGCGGCTGTCGGGGCGATCCGGGAGAAAGCTGCAACGGGGACGGATTCATCCGGGCTGGTTTTGACGTTCATGGACGATATCGAAAAGTTCAGCGGGCGTGGGGGAGACGGAGAGCGCGGCCGCGACTGGACGAATGCTTTTTTGGAAGCCGTACAGGGAATCGAAACCGTCATGATCTCAACGCCAACCGAGGCGATTCCGAAAAGCGCGGCCACCGGGCCGATCTATATTCCCCCCATTTCCGCAGGCGGCATGTGGCGTGGGTTTTTTTACAACTATCCCGAATCCAACTGGACGCACAAACGGGTCTTCGGCGCGGCGCAAAAAATGGGACCGGTACTGGACAAGTTGGGGTCGGACAGAGAAGCCAGGGCCATCCGCGATCTTTTGGACCGGGCCTGGTGCAGCGACGTGTACCAGCGAGACGACTCCGGCGGTCTCTACGCTCCACATCTTCGACACGCCGTCTTCGCCAATCTGCTCGAAGCCGAAACGCGGTTTTCGAAAAAAATGGGCGTTTTTCCTGCGATCGAGGAGGACGACACGGACTGCGACGGACAGCCGGAACTTCTTGCGGCCGTTGACGACTGGATCATTGCCGTCAAACCCGCCATGGGCGGGGGCGTCATCGAGTGGTCTTTTCGTCCCGCATACTACAATTTCCAAAACACTCTGACGCGGCGGCCGGAGGCCTGTCATCAGTCGGCGGATCCAAAACCCCGGCGGATTATTCTGACGCCGACCGGAGGTGAATCGGACGATGCGACGCGGGATGTGCGACGGGACATCGTCTACGACCGCTATCGAAAATCGAGTGGTCTGTTACATGCGCTCGACCCGGCCGTCTCCTTGGATGATTTCAAAACCCAGTCCCTTCCGGAGAAAACGGCGGCCGACGGACCCTATGAATGTAAAACCGAAACGCGGCCTGAAACATTCAGTATTCATTTGAAGCGCAACGCCGGCGGGTTTTCTTTTGAGAAGCATATTGTGATTTCAAAACACGAAAGTAGAATTTCCGTATCGGCTTCGATGCAGGGCCCGGCCGTGAAGAATCCGGCGGTGCTCGGAATGGGACTCGAATTATTTTACAGTTCGGAATCGCATCTGGCTGTGAAATTCGCCGACTCGGGCTCACCCGGCAGATTCGAGGGTGAATTTCGGGGCGAAGGCGCCGAGATCGAAGACGGGATCAGCCGGACCCGGTTGCGGTTGACGTCGGACAGGCCGATTCGCTGGATGACCGTTCCGTCCTACACCGTATCCAAATCGGACTCGGGGTTGGACAAAACGTTTCAAGGCCTGTCGATGCTGTTGGTTTGCGAAGAAAGCGACGTCCCGCGGCAGAATTTGGCTTTGACGATTGACGCGGGACAGATCGCAGGCCTGTAAGCCCGGGCGACGCGCGGGCGTACCAGAACGAATGGAGGACATTTAACTCATGCCGGAACTTCGACGTGATCCCCTTTCCCATCGGTGGGTCATCATCGCGACGGAGCGGGCGATGCGGCCCAGCGATTTTCGAGTGGAGAATCCCAAACCCATCGAGGGCAACATCTGCCCGTTCTGTCCGGGCAACGAGCATCTGACGCCTCCCGAGATCCTGGCGATCCGACCCGCGCCTGCCGAGCGCAACAAGCCCGGCTGGACGCTTCGCGTGATTCCAAACAAATATCCGGCGTTGCGGATCGAAGGAGAACTGGGACGCAAGGGATACGGCATCTACGACAAGATGAACGGCATCGGCGCGCACGAAGTCATCATCGAAACATCGACCCACAAGCAGGAACTGCCTGATTATTCCCAGACGCAGACCGAGATGATCCTCCGGGCATACCGGGACCGGCTCGCGGATCTCAAGAACGACCAGCGGTTCAAATACATGCTCGCGTTCAAAAATCACGGAGCGCGCGCCGGCGCGACGCTCGAACACTCGCACTCGCAGTTAATCGCCATGCCCGTCACGCCCAAACGCGTCGCCGAGGAGCTCGACTACTGCCGGGAATATTACGGCTACAAAGACCGATGTCTTCTGTGCGACATCATCTCCCAGGAACAGCTTCTGGAGGAGCGGCTCGTCCTTGTGGAGGAGAACATGGTTGCGATCATGCCCTACGCCTCGCGGTTTCCGTTCGAGGTTCATATTCTGCCGAGACGGCACATGCACGACTACTGCAAAATCAGCGACCGTGAAATCTCATCTCTGGCCTATGTGCTCAAGAGCGTCCTTAAAAAAATCCGGCAAGCCCTTGGAGACCCGAGTTACAACTACATCCTTCACACCTCGCCCGTGACCCATCCGCGGCCGGGGCATCCAGAGCAGTGGGGTACCATCGAGATGGACTATCACTGGCACATCGAAATCATCCCGAGGCTCACGCGGATTGCCGGCTTTGAGTGGGGGACGGGGTTTTACATCAATCCGGTGACGCCCGAGAACGCCGCGAAATTTTTGCGGGATGAAAACGTGGACGTCTGATCCATGAAAATCGCGTTCGTTTCGGCCGAAGTCACACCGTTTTCGAAGACGGGCGGACTGGCCGACGTCTCGGGGACCCTGCCGCCGGCGCTGGCCGCCCTGGGACACGAGGTCCTCGTCATCACGCCGCTCTACGCATCGATCGACCGGACCGCGCACGGACTCACGTTGATATCCACCCGGGGCGGAATTCCCGGCATGGGCGGCACCGAAATATGGGAGGGGAGACTTGGCAACGCGGCGCGGAGATCGCGTGTGTTATTCATCGGCGCGGCCGCATTCGACCGGGCGGGATTGTATCAGGAAAACAGCAGGGACTACATCGACAACGACGAGCGATTTGGATTTTTCTCACGGGCCGCTCTCCTGCTTCTCAAGCATCTCGGGTTTCAGCCCGATGTCATTCACGCCCACGACTGGCAGGCCGCATTGATTCCCGTCTACCTCAAAACGCGTTATCAGGATGATGAATTCTTTTCCCGGACCGGCTCGATCCTCACCATCCATAATCTGGTTTACCAGGGAGTGTTTGAGGCCGCCCGATGGCGCAGTCTCGGTCTGCCGAATCATCTATTCCGGATGGAGGCGCTCGAATTTTACGGCAAGATCAATTTTCTGAAGGGCGGGATCATTTTCTCGGACGTCGTCACCACCGTCAGTCCCCGATACGCGCGGGAGATTCAGACCCGGAGTTTCGGCGCGGGACTCGAAGGCATTCTGTATTCGCGTCGCCACAGCCTCACCGGCGTCTTGAACGGCCTCGATTATGATGAATGGAGTCCGGCGTGCGATGCCAATCTGTTTCCGCCCTACGACATCCGGAATCTCGCCGGCAAATCCGCAGCCAAGAAAATGCTTCTTGAAAAAATGGATATGTCGGCGGGGGACGGAAACCCGGATCCTCCCGTCATGGGCTGCGTCACGCGGCTCGATCCGCAAAAAGGATGCGATATCCTGCTTCGCGCGATGTTTCAGATTCTGCCGAGGACCGATTCCCGCCTGATTCTGCTCGGATCGGGCGCCCGGGACCTCGAGACCGCATTTGGCAACCTTGCGCGGGCCTTTCCAAATAAAGTAAGGGTGAACCTGAAATTCGACACCGAACTCGCCAAACTGATTTACGCCGGAAGCGATTTTTTTCTGATGCCGTCAAAGTATGAGCCTTGCGGGCTCGGGCAGATGATCGCGATGTCATACGGAACGGCGCCGGTGGTCCGGCTAACCGGCGGGTTGGCCGACACGGTCAAACCGTGGCAGGCGGCGGCGAAACAGGGGAACGGATTCGGGTTCGAAAGCTATACGGCAAACGCGCTAATCGGGACCCTGATGAAAGCATTCGAGGCGTATCGCAGGCCGGGCGTGTTTCGAATGATTCAAACCTATGCCATGCAGGAGCGCTTTACGTGGGATCGGGCGGCGCGCGCGTACGCGACGCTGTACGGACGCGCCGTGTATTTTCGACAGAAAGGAGGTGGGGGAGAAATGGCTGTGAAAGCGATGAAGAAGGCTGCGGAGCCTGTGTCCCTGGTTTACGAGATCGGCGAAAACGCCGGCAAGGTGTATCAGTATTTATCCGACAAGTCCGAGGCGGAGAGTATCGCGCAGATCGCCAAGGGTGCGGGGCTCGAAGTATCAGTCGCCGCGATGGCGATTGGATGGCTTGCCCGTGAGAACAATGTTTCCGTGGAGAAAGCCGGCAAAAACGTTCAAGTCCGGTTGATCCGGCGGTAATCGGGCGGCCGAAAAATCGGCGATCCCGAACAGGCGGTGGGATGTGAAGAAAAAACTGATCATCGTCCTCTCGATCGTGGGAGGTGTACTCTGCGTCGGCGGCGCCGTCTCCTATTTTTTCTTCTGGGACGATCTGCGGCTCTTGTTCGGGCAGGCAACCGTCAAACAAAAAAGTGCGGGCAACGATGACCTGCTGAGCGATTTTTCCGATGAGGCCCCGGCGGAAAAAGGCCCGACGGCGGCGGGGGCGGCCAAACCCGTCAATATCGCAAACACCGGCGGAGGAGAAACCAAACCGGTGGAGACCGTCCGGAAGGAGGAGGCAGGCGGCGAGGATATCGGAGGCGACGAGGAGGACATGGAGGAAGAATCTCCGGCGGCGCCGCAGAAATCTTCTCCGGCCGCACCGGCGACGGCGGCGAAAAAATCCGAGGCCGTACCGGCGTTAACACGCGGCGGAGGAACGACGGTTGCCCCAACCCCGGAGCCTCCAAAGCCATCGAAACCAGTGGCGGGGGCGGCGAGGCCGTCGAAGAAGGAAGAGCCGGAAGAGCTCGGGGATGAGGAAGAGCAGGCGCGGCCCGCACCCAGGAGTGTCCACGCCGCCAAGCCGGTTGTCTCCAAACCCGCGGCGAAACAGGCGGAGCCGTCGGCAGACCTATCCGTGCATCAAAAAACGCAAGCGCTGATTCAGCGGAAAAAATATGCCGAAGCCGAAACATTGCTCAAACAGCATTTGGGAACACATCCATCCGACGGCGACGCACATTTCATGATGGGATTTTTGATGATGCAACAGGGCCGGAAGGGGCAAGCCGTTGCGTTTTTTCAGAGGGCGGCGCAGACAACAAAGGACCCGGAAATCCGCCTGATGGCGGAACAATATTTGAAAAAGTTAAAGTGATATCATGATATCATGATATATATCATGATATCACTTTGAATTTGACCCGGACGCGATCAACACGCGATTCAAGTCAACACAATCCGCGTCAGTTCCGCAGGAGCGGCGATGCGCATGGGTGGACCCCAGGTGCCGGTGCCCCGGCTGACGTAAATCTGGGTCTGATCGCGGCGGTGCAGGCCGCTGATATACGGCTGGGCGGCCATCACCACGACGCCAAACGGCCAGATTTGTCCGCCGTGAGTGTGTCCGGACAATTGCAGATCGACCCCGGCGGAAACGGCAGCCGCGATTTCACGCGGTTGATGCGCCAGAAGCACGGTCGGAAGATCGGCCGGGCGATTGGCAAGAGCACGGGGAATATCAGGCCAGTCATCCGGTGACACACCGCTGATTTCCCGGATCGTCCGATCCGGAATTCCCGCCAGGAAAATAGCGCCGGCCACGGGCAATCCCGAATTATGCAGAATGGTGATTCCCATTCGCCGGATTTGATCCAGCCACGGGTCGGTTTCGACGTAGTATTCGTGATTGCCCGTCACAAAAAAAACTCCATGCAACGCCGACAATTTTGCAAAGACACCGATCTTATCGCCCAGCCGGTCGACCTCGCCGTCGACGAGATCGCCCGTGATGACGACGACATCCGGACGCGACGCGTTCACCCGATCGACGATGCGTTCCAGAAATTCCAGTGGCGTCCAGGGCGACACATGCAGATCGGTCAACTGGACGATTGTGAATCCTCGTGCGAGCGGCGGCAGGCGGTCGAGTCGAACCGGAACGTCCTTCCATGCCGGATCCTTGAACGTGTTCATCATGCCGCGCGCCACGCCGGCGACGCCGATCGTCAAAGTCCCGACCGCAAGCGTTCGCAGAAGAAATTGCCGGCGAGCTGGATCGAACGCCGTTTTTTTCCGGATTTTGGAATACAGAAACACTGCCAGTGGAATCACTTCAAAAATGCCGCGCAGACACACCAGATAAAACAAAATCGCAAGCCATGACATGAGTCCCAGAAACACAATGCTATCGATCGGCTGGATCAGACGCCGACGCAAAAAGAAACAGAATGGAAAGAGGATCGTCAATACCGCGAATCCCCATCCAAAACTCCGGACCCATCGGCCCGGCATGCCCGTGTCTTTCAAGAATCGTTTCCAGAAATATGCATGCATTCCGCCCGAGGCGACAAGAAGAAATCCGAGCCAGAACGTCCAGAGCAGAGAAGATCTATTCACGACAAATCATACTTCATGCGGCTTGTCGGCGGGAGGGATCCCAATCAGGGCAGGGACCGGGCTGGACGGATATATCCAGTGCGCAACTCGTTTGACCCATCTCACGCCGTCATCCATGAACGTGTAAATCACAGGGACGATAAAAAGCGTGAGGAACGTGGAGGAGAGCATGCCGAATCCGGTCGCAATGCCCATGGGCCGGCGGACCTCGGATCCCGCGCCTGTGCTGAAGACGATCGGCAGAACGCCGCAAATCATGGCGACGCTGGTCATGAGAATGGGCCGCAGGCGGATGGGGCCGGCGTGGAGCATGGCATCCCGGGCCGAGGCGCCGTCGCGCTGGCGCGTCACGGCGAAATCGACGAGCAAGATCGCGTTTTTTTTGCAGATACCCATGAGCGTGATGATCCCGATCGCGCTGAAGAGGTTCATCGTCTGGCCGAAAATCGCCAGCCCGCCGACACCCCCGATGAGCGCAAGCGGCAGGGACAGCATCACCGTCATCGGATGAACGAGGCTTTCATACTGCGCGGCCAGAACCATGTAGGCGGTCAGGAGGGACAGAACAAACGCAAAAAGCAGGCTTTGCATCGATTCTGTAAATTCCTTGCTCTGGCCCACCAGCACCGTCCGGAAATCCTTCGGCAATGTTTCTTTCGCAATGCGGTCAACCTCCTTGATCGCCTCGCCCAGCGTTTTTCCCGGTTGGAGGTTGGCGGTCAGCCGAACAGACCGCTCGCGCGAATATCGATTGATCGAATCGGGGCCCACGCCCTCGACGCGGTGCGCGACGCTGGACAGCGGCACGAGTTTTCCGTCGCGGGCCCGCACGTAAATGCGGTCGATGGCC
This sequence comes from Candidatus Lindowiibacteriota bacterium, assembly GCA_023249255.1. Classification (GTDB taxonomy): domain Bacteria; phylum Lindowbacteria; class 2-12-FULL-62-27; order 2-12-FULL-62-27; family 2-12-FULL-62-27; genus JAHFCY01. The sequence continues at coordinate 8,846 of JAHFCY010000043.1, forward strand.
GACGGATCGTTTCGAAACGCTGCGTCCAACTGCGGAATGATATCGTAGCGTTTGCCGCGGAGCTTGAATTTTGCGACGTCGTCCTCGCCCAGGAGTACCTGAAGCGCCGCGGCGATGTCCCGGACCGACAGGCCCAGGTCGGCGGCGCGTTTCCGGTCAACGGTGATTTTGAGTTCCGGTTTGTTGAGATCCAGATCCGAATCGATGTCGATGAGGCCCGGAATCGTCTTCATTTTTTCGAGCATGATCGCCTCATATTTTTTCAGCGCCGCAAAGTCGCCGCTTTGGATCATGTACTGCAGAGCCGCGTCGGCACGGCCCAGGCGAACCGTTGGAATCGGAAAAACGTACCCGACGAGGCCGGTGATGCCGCCCAGCCTGCGGCGGAGTTCCCCGATGACGGCATCCTGGCCGCGCGAACGCTCCTCGCGCGGTTTGAGCCGGACAAAAATGATGCTCTTGCGGGGCGACGGCGGCCCGGCCTGCGCAAGTCCAATGGCCGAAAAGAACGTGCTGACTTCGGGAATCGACGCCACGATCGCCTCGGCCTGGAGTTGATACCGGTTCATGTATTCAAACGTCGCTCCCTGCGGCGCCTCGAGGTTGACGACAAAGGACCCCTTGTCCTCCGGCGGGAAAAATTCCGTTTTTAATTTGTAGCGGATCAGGCTGAACGACCCGGCAAGAGCCGCGATGCCGATCAACACCATCACAAAGCGGTGATCCAGCGCAAACGCCAGCATCCGCCGGTACCGTTCGGAAAACCACTCCCAGAACCGGTCAACGGACCGCAGAATCCGATTCGTGGGCCGGCCGACCGACAGCATGCGGGAACACATCATGGGCGTGAGAGCCAGCGCGATAAAAAGCGAAATGAGCACGGCGATCGAGATGGTCATGCCGAATTCATGGAAAAACCGGCCGATGAGTCCGTACATGAACGCGACCGGCAGGAAAATGGCCGCGATCGCAAGAGTGGCCGCGATCGCCGCGCCGGAAATTTCGGCCGCGCCCGCATGCGCCGCTTCAACGCCCGTCGTGCCTTCCTCCATTTTCCGGTAAATATTTTCAAGGACGACGATGGCGTCGTCGATGACGACGCCGACGGAAACAGACAGAGCCAGAAACGTGAAATTGTTGAGTGAAAACCCGAGGTAGAACATGACCCCAAACGTCGCGATGATGGACGTCGGAATGGCGACCGCGGCAATGACGGTGGATCGGAGCGACAGTAGAAAAACGAAAATCACGGCGGCGGCAAAAATTCCCCCGAGAACGAAATCCTCCCTGATCGCGCGGATGCTGTTTTCAATGTACTGCGACGAATCAAATGCCGTGCGGATCTGCATGTCCGGCGGTAAATTTTTTTGAATCTCCGGCAACATGTCTTTCACGCGGCGCGCGACGTCCACGGTGTTGGCTTTGCTCTGCTTGAGAATCCCGAGTCCGACCGACGGATCGCCGTTGAACCGCGCAAGACTGCGGTAATTGGTGATGCCCGATTCGGCGCGGCCGACGTCGCGGAGTCGGACCGGCACGCCGTCTTTGACCGCGAGCACGATCTCGTTCATCTCGTCGACCGAGGAAAATTCTCCCTCCGTTTTGACCACAAACTCGCGGCGGTTGGACTCGATCCGTCCTGACGGAATTTCGATGTGCTCGGTCCGGAATGCGGTGACCACGTCTGCGGCCGTTATGCCCTGCGCGGCCATTTTCCGGGCATCCAACCAGATCCGAACCGCGAATTTCCGGGATCCGCCGATGATGATGCTCCCGACGCCGGGCAATCGCTGAATCTGTTCCTTGAGCACGTTCTCGGCGTATTCGGTCAGTTCGACGTTGGTCATCTTCGGGGACGTGAGAGCCAGCCACATGATCGCCTGCGCGTTCAGGTCGAGTTTGCTGATTTGAGGCTCATCCATGTCTGACGGGAGATTTCGGCGGGCCGCGCCGACTTTATCGCGGACGTCCTGGGCGGCGGCGTCGATCTCGCGTTCAAGATTGAATTCGATGGTGACGGACGACAACCCTTCGGACGAGACGCTGGTGAGCGTTTTCACGCCTTCGATCGTATTGACCGCCTCTTCGATCACGTCCGTGATCTCCGTCTCCACGATTTCGGGACTTGCACCCGGCAGGGATACATTCACCGTGACGATCGGAATTTCAACGTCGGGCACTTCCCGAACTTCGAGTTTTCGATATCCGAGGAGACCGACGATGACAAGACCCATCGTGAGCATGACGGCCGTGACAGGCCGGCGGATAAAAAGGCTGGAGAGGAACATCAGGTCGCGGGGATCGTCAGGATCCCGGGTTCACGCGAACCGGCGCGCCGTCGCGGATTTTCTGGATGCCGGCCACAACCACCTGATCGCCCGGCTTGATCCCGGACAGAACCTGAACCTGCCCTCCCTGGCGCAGTCCGATCCGAATCTGTCGAAGGTGGGCAACGCCATTTTCAACGACAAAAACGAACGAATCTCCGCCCTGGGGCACAATCGATTCCTCCGGAATGACCGTCGCGGACGGGAAATCGCCGATATCGATGCGAACCGTGGCAAACAGACCGGCCTTGAGTTTGCGCGCGGCGTTTGGAATCCGCATCTTCATGAGAACGGTTCTGGTTTTTTCGTCAACGGCAGGATCGATGTAATAGATCACGCCACGAAACGTCTCGTCCGGGTACGGTTCCAGCCGCGCCTCGGCCGATTGGCCGATTCGAATTTTATTGATGTATCGTTCCGGCACCTGAAAAACAATCCGCACCGTCGACAGATCGTACAGTTCAAAAATCAACGCGGCTTTGTCGACGAAATCTCCGACCGCCACGCGACGCTCCGACAACACGCCATCCATCGGCGCAATCAACGTCAGATCTTTCATGCGCGCCTTGATCAGGTTGAGTTCGGATACCGCATGTTGAACCGCGGGGTGGACATCGACGGAATTGTTTTCATCGGCTGCATCGCCGAGTGCGGTGAGAAGCGCCTGTTCAGCCGCGCGGGCCGCATCCAATTCGGCCTTCGCCTGTTTCACCATCGGATGATCGTCGATCGCGTCTTTCCGGGCGGAAATCGTGGAGAGGCCGGCCAGCACGGCGGCGCGGTCCGCCTCGGCCTGTTTGACGGCGGTGGTCACCTTTTCCAGGTCGTCCTGTGTTTTGAATTCTTTTTCGAACAACGCCCGCGTCCGGGCCTCGTCCTGGTGCGCCCGCTCGAGAACCGCGTCAGCCCGGTCAAGTCGCGCGAACATTTCCCGAACCGCCTGACGCGCCTGATCGATGGACGCGGCCGCCTGCGCGATCTGCGCGCGGGCCGTCGCGAGTTGTTTGCGCTGTTGAAGGATTGACTGGCGGATTTGCCGCACACCCGCCTCGGCGACATCCTCCTCCTGTGCAAATTTCGAGGGATCCAACTCCACCAGAATATCCCCCTTTTTCACGTTCTCGCCTTCGTCAAAATGCATTGCAACAATCCGGCCTGCGATCTCCGGTTTAATCTGCGCCTTCTCGTTCGCCTCGATGGTTCCGACCGCCTCCGCTGCGTCCTCAAGGTGTTGAGTTTTCGCCGGCGCGACGTCCACCAGCGGCGGCAAAACGGCGGGCGCGACCGGTGTGGAATCGACGGCGGATGATTTCGCCGGCCCAGCCGATTTTTGTTTGGCTCCGCAAGCGGCAAGAAAGAGGGACAGGCATAGGAAGAAACTGACGAGCGGACGAGCGGACGAGCGGATAAACGGACGAGACGGGGGATAGAATCGATTCATCGGGCGGATTCGCCTTTCAGATAGGATTTGTCGATTGTTCCGACAGCAAAGTCGGCCTTTCGGCGCGCAATCTGCAAGTCAGCCCGGGTGGCGGCAACTTGTTCTTCGGCTGTGATCAGGGCCGTGTGGGCGTCGGCCACATCAACCGGCGTTGCGAGGCCTTCCCGGTATTGAGCGGTTTCGCGATCATAATTTTCCTGCGCCAACCTCACCTGGTTGCGGCCCTCCTCCAAAATTGCGTTCAGGGACTCGATGTCCAACATCGCCTCCCGCACGTCGAGTTCCACCTCGCGCGAGAGATACATGCGGGAGAGCGTGGCCTGATGCAGCACGATTTTGGACTGTTCGTATTCGGCATCCCGGCCAAACCCCTCGAAAATATCGTAATCGAGTTTGGCCTGAACCTGCCAGTTGTCGTTTTCTCGAAAGGCGCTGACGTTTTCGGTCCGGGAGAGATTGCCGATCAGTTTGGCGGACGGAAAATATTTGGCGCGGGCAATCTTCACTCCCTCCTCCGAAGCCTGGATATCAAGTTGTGCGATGCGTGCGTCGGACCGGGCCACCATCGCCTGCTGGACCAGGGGATCCAGATGGGACAGATTCCATGATTCATCCGCGTCGGCCTCCGCATTCTGGACGGGTGATATCACCGGTTCGCCGATGAGAAAGCCGAGGCGAACGCGTGACGTCTGAACGGCATTTTCAGCGCGCAACAGGTCGGTTTTCGCCTTGGTGACTTCAACCTCGGCGCGGACCACGTCCGTGCGGGTGGCGGTCCCGGCATTTTTTCTGGCTTGGGCCTGATTCAACTCCTGCTGGGCCAGATCGAGAGATCGTTGAGACACCGTCAATTTTTCCTGTTCACGGATCACCGAAAAATAAGCAACCGACACATCGAGGAGCAATGCCTGTTTGGCAAAGCGAATCTGCTCGCGGGATATTTCCTCCCCCACTTTCGATGCCCGAAGCGCCGCCCATTCCTTTCCTCCGCCGTATAGCGGCTGTTCCAGATCAAGGCGCAGATCCCGGTTGTATCGAAATGTCGCGAACCCTCCGGCACCGGCGACTTTGTTCATGGACTGCGTAACGGACGTTGAAAGCGTCGGAAGAATTCCGGCGCGAGCCCGGCGGATATTCTCACGGGTCGATGCCATCTGCTCCTCCGACAACTGAATTTTTTCGTTCCGGTCAAGGGCCAGGCGGCAGGCCATGTCCAGAGTCAATCCGCCGGACGCAACGGGTTCGCGGATCGCGACCTCCATCGGAGACGCGGCGCGGGATGGGAGCACGAAGGCTATCCCAAGACACACGGCAAGAGCGGCGGATGCAGCGAAGGACATTCGCAGGGTCACGATTTCCTCCTGCCGCGAAATCCGTTCAAAAACATGTCGACTAAAAATACGGAATCCCAGTCCGGATCAATTTTCTCATCGGAGAATCCGAGTTTCTGGCGAAGGTGCCCGAACACCATGCTGTGGAACACCGCGGCCGCCCGGATGTGGGATGCGCCGCCGAGGATCCGGGCGATCCGGACGTTCGCATCCGCGGCCATTTTTCGCATCGCGGACCGGACGGACACGATCGACAGCGCGCCTTCCCGAACAAACACCCGAAGAAGCGCCGGGCGCGCCGCAAAATACGCAAGCCATTCGCGAGCGGCCGCGGCGAGTTGATCCCGAACGGGCAGGCCGGGCCGGATTGCGGACAAAAGTCTATCAGACATTTCGTGCGACGTGCGGTTAAGCGCCGCCAGAAGCAGTTTCTCCTTGCTGTGAAAATGCCGGTAGACGGTCCCTTTGCCGACGCCCGCGGAGAACATGACATCCTCGACCGTGGCCGAAAAGTATCCCTTTTGCGAAAACACGCGGCAGGCCGCCTCCAAAATCTTCTCCGCCTCCGCCGGCTTGCGTCCAACCCCAGCCCTCATCCTCGTCCCCTTTCCTATTTCGGACTGACCAGTCAGTCCGAAATTATCCATACCTTACCCGCAAGCGGCGCGGATGTCAAGCGGCGGAGCCGACCATTGCATCCGTAGCGCAATCCCTGATAGGGTGCGTGGCTTATGGATACCGTCGAATGGACTCGATTTGAAGAATTGCCCATCCCGGAGGCGCTCAAGGCGAACCTCGCGAGGCTGGGGTTTCAGGAGCCGACACCGATTCAGTCGGCCACGATATCGAAAGTTCTGGCCGGCAAGGACGTCATCGGACAATCCCAGACGGGCAGCGGAAAAACCGCCGCCTATCTCGTGCCGGTCATTGCCCGGCTGGACGCGGCCAACCCGGCCGTTCAGGCGATCGTCCTCACGCCCACGCGGGAACTGTGCGTGCAGGTCGCCGAGGTCGCCCACGACCTGATTCAGGATACCGGTCTTCGCGTCATGGCCATCTTCGGCGGATTTTCCCTCGACATCCAGTCTGCGGCGCTCCGGCAGGGGGTTCAGCTGGTTCTCGGCACGCCGGGTCGCGTCAAGGACCTGATGATGCGCGACAGGCTGGATCTGTCACACGTCCGGAATTTCATTCTGGACGAGGCCGACGAGATGTTAGACATGGGATTTTTGAACGACATCACCTATATCGCCAACCGCACGCCCAAGGTCCGTCAGAACATTTTGTTTTCCGCAACCGTAGCGCCGGGCGTCAAACAGCTCATCAATGAATACATGAATTATCCCGACCACATCGAAATCAAACAGGCGACGCGAACGGCTGACACGCTGAGCCACCATTTCATCAACGCCAACGGTCCGGAAAAAGATTCCACGATTCGAAAACTCCTGTCCACGCTGAAGCCCGGCGCGGCGCTCATTTTCAGCAACAAGAAACAGGCCGTCTCGCGTATCGCCTCCGCCATCCGGGGATGCGGGCTGACCATCGATTATCTGCATGGCGGCCGCGAGCAGGACGAACGGATGCGGATCATGCGAAATTTCCGGGAGGGCCGGATCGGCGCGCTTGTCTGCACAGACGTCGCATCCCGCGGACTGGACGTGCTCTCCGTCGAACTTGTCGTCAATTACGATCTGCCTCGAGAACCGGACGTCTACATCCACCGCGTGGGCCGGACCGGCCGCATCGGCGAAAAAGGCATGGCCATCAGCCTGGTCTCCCACCACGACATGGCGATTCTCCGTCGCATCGAGTCTCACGCACGAATCCAGCTGACGCCCTATCCCGGATTTCCGGCCTCGGCCTCCTCCAACACCGGATTTTCGAAACGTCCTTCCGACGAAAAAAATTCCCGTCGATACAAAGGGCACCGCAGGCAGTCCGGCCCGCGCCGGTGACAGTATCTCTTGCCGACTTCCACAATCTGGGCGTGATAGTCGTTCCATAATTCCACCACTGCCGACCGCCCGACGCCCTTCCCCGGCGCCGCTTCAAATGTTTTGCGGATCTCTTCGTACGGCTCATCCCCCCGAATCCATCCATGCCGCGCAAAAATTCGACGGGTGTAGGCGTCGACCACAAAAATCGGGTTTCCTATCGCGTATAGTAATATGGAGTCAGCGGTTTCCGGACCCACGCCGTGAAGACCCAGAAGTTCACCGCGAGCGGCCTCGGGTGGCATGCGCCTCAAGCGATCGATCCAGCGCGCCGTCGATCCAAATCCGATTACGTATCGCGCAAATTTTTTGAGTTTGATCGATTTTTGATTGAAATATCCGGACGGCCGGATGAGAGCTGCCAGACGTGATCGCGGCATTCGGGCGATTGATTCGGGCGACAGCGCGCGGGCACGGTGCAGGGCCTGAAGCGCTTTGGAGACGTTCGACCACGCCGTATTTTGCGTGAGAATCGCGCCGACCGCGACTTCAAATCGTTGCCGGGACGTGAGCGTTTTTCGGCGCGGGTCATACACCGGCTTGGCGGACGCCTTCGCGCTGGGGCGAAAGACAGGCCACCACCCACGAATCCCATGCGCGCGTTTCAAGGCGCGGTACATCGCCAAAAACGGCGGACCTTTCACGGGATCTTACAGCCCCAACTCACACACGCGGCACGATCCGGTCGAAGTAATTCGAAAAAATCTTCCGGGCGGCGTTATGGACGCCGGCGAGTTTCTCGCGGCTGTCCGCGAGGATCGTCTCGCGCGATGTCCGGGCAGACTTGAGTTCTTCCGCCGCGTTTGAAGTCCAGCGGTCGATCATGTCCCCGGTGATTTCGAGATG
>JAHFCY010000195.1 GCA_023249255.1 Candidatus Lindowiibacteriota bacterium
GACACCGCGACCAATGACAGCGCCACTCCCCGGGCCCCCGTGCGCGTCCGGTTCAAAGTCCACAACATGGACTGGAATTACGTCGAACACAACAGCTACATCGTCTATCTGACCCCGACCCCCGATGGCGCCCGCGAGGAAGACATCTGGCAGGCTCCGCGAATCATGGGTGTGATCCGGAGGGTCGATTTATGAAAATGCAACGTTGCCGCATTGTTGCATTGATCATCTTCATTCAGGGTCTGTGTTCAGTTCCGGCGGCCATGGCCGGCGACACCGACATCGCCGACTCGTGGTCCGTCATTCCCAAAGGAGTCGGAGGCGCGTTTATCGACACCACGGGTACCTGGACAGAATATGAGATGACCGACACCGACGCGACGGGCCGCCAGTACATCGATCTCTGGCTTGTGCCGGGCGCGACGATGGAATTCAAGGCCATCCTGCGTCCGAAGGGTCCGAACGAAAAATACGAGGCGGATTTTGTCACGACAAGCGGCCGGCGGACGTTCGTCGTCCCAGCCGCCGCCACGACGATTCTCATGAACTGGTCCGACACGCCCTCGCCTCCGACGGGCCTTAAGGCTTACACCGACTCCGGCAAGGTCATGCTCACGTGGACGGCGCCGGCCGGTGACGGCAGTCTCGATGTGGCGACCGGTGGCGGCTATTACCTGTATTACGACACGGGACCCGTGTTTGATACCTGGCTGCGTTTTCGGGCCAACGACACGATTTTCGGCGCGACCGTGACCTGCACGAACCTGACCAACGATTCGATCTATTATTTTTCTCTGCGGTCATTCGACGCGTATTGGGACACCGGCCCGCTCTTTTCCGGCTACTCCGATTCGATCCAGGTCAGCCCCGGCGCGTTTGACAGCGTGGTCTTCAGGATTTTCGTCGGCGAGATGAACGACAGCGATGTCTACCTCGGATATGATACCGGGGGGGGGTGGACGGAGCGGCCGCTCACGCGCGAGGGAACGACCAAATGGTGGAGTGACACCGTGCCGCTCAACCGGGGATTCGATTTCGCGTACAAGTTTGCCGTCAAGGACACGGCCGGGACCAAGACATTTGAATTTCCCGTGTCGAGCGGCCGCAAGGACATGTTCATCTATCCGAACGCGAGCGGCATCAACTCGGTCACGGTCAAAGGCAGCTGGAACTGGGGGCAGTCAAACACCATGCGGCTGGACCAGGACGGCTACTGGAGGGCGGATGCGAACATTCCAAACGGCGGCATTTACGAGTACGGGTTCACCCTCAACGGCACGACGTGGAAGACGGATCCCTATAACAGCGTCGTCCGAAACGGCAATTCGCTGTTGAGCATCGACGCAACCGTCAATTCATCGACCATGCGGCAGATTGTGGTGCCGGATACATCGACCTTCAGGGTCTCGGCCGATTGGGAGGACACGCCGTATACACCGACGGATTTTCTGGCCATGCCAAGTTCCGGCTACACGGTCCTGCTTACCTGGTCGGCCGCGTCGCAGATTGAAGATCTCGATTCGTACCGGATCGAATACAGCGAAAACCCCGCCGACTCGGTCAGCTGGTTTTTTCTGGCCGATGTTCCCGGCGACAGCACGTTCTATGTCGATCAAAATGTTATACCGGGGGATACATACTATTACCGTATTTGTACTGTAGACTTTGCAGGAGATTCAAGTGTGTTTAAGAATTATGCGACTGCCAATTCGACATTGCAAAAGCAGATCTTTTTCCTGATCCGAAACAACGATCCCGTTCCCGTCGAAGATCCGCGGCGCGTGGAATGTCGCCTGGGATTGGTGATGCGGACGAAGGAGGAGTAGCGGCAAGTTTCGATCGGTTGTAACAATTCAGCTTCTTCGGAAAAATTATAAGGAAGCCAGGAGGCCGTGAGCATGGCCGGGTTTGCTTCCTCCTGCATTCCTGAATTCCTTATGAAATTTTCAATGGCATACCTGAATGGATACGATCGCCTTATGCTTTGCCCTTGAAATGGGATGGTGTTGTTCATTTTGTCCTATTTACAGCAGTCAAAATGCACTTTTTAGTTCATTTTGTTGTTCATATAGGGCTGTCCTGCCTAAAAAATGAACACTGTTTGTTGAAATTTGACGCTGATCATGCACCATCCAAGGAGTAAAATGAACTTGTCACATAGTGGCTTACAACTAAACCGTTTTAGTTAGCGCTTTCATAATGTTGTGATTCAAGACAAGTGGAACGAATATTGCTTGTATTGGTGCATACATACAGTGTTTACAAAGGAGATATGCGATCGGAAATGATTTGCTTTTGGCACAGCTTTTTGGTACTAATTGATGCTACACCGAAAGTAGTTAAGTTCGTAAAGAAGAATTTTGCTCGGAAAGTATGGAGTGGGCTGCGAGAGGGTAGATTGTCGGAAGGACGATTTACCACAATGGGATTTGGCAGGGGAAATCCAGTGATGTCGAAAGTCACGGCGACGGCAGGGGTGTGCCTCGCGATGGCGGGATTGTGTGCGCCCGCGTCGGCCGCGACGTACGACGGATGGATCATCCAGTGGCCGTCTCTGATCACCGACTCGGACCGCCTGTTTGAAATCGGACGCCTTGGATATGGCGAGAAACGATATTATCCGCTCTCCAACATTTCCTGGGTTGACACTGCTGCGGACACCGCTGCCGCGCCTGACACGCGATTCAGCCCGAATTATCTGATGCATGCGATAACCACGACTCCCAATGATCCGCAATTCACCAATTTCCTGGCCGCTGATGAACTTCCCCTCCGATACATGAACGTCGAGACCGCCTGGGATTATCAAACCGGATCCCCCAACATCCGGATCGGCGTTTTTGATACCGGCATCGACACCGATAACACTGACTTGAAAAATAAAATCGATCAGGCCATTTCGTTTGTGACCGGTGATCCGTATGCCGGCGATAAATTCGGCCATGGCACGAACGTCGCGTCGCTCATCGCGGCCGAGGCCAACAATGGATTCGGGATCTCGGGTGTGTGCTGGGGTTGCCGGCTTGTGGCGGTCAAAGTGTTGTCCAACACCGGGGCGGGAGTAACGTCGGATCTGGCCGAAGCGCTTCGGTGGGCGGCTGCAAACAACATCCAGATCATCAACATGAGCCTCGGGAATGGCACGGGCGGCGATCCCGGTTCCGTCCTCTCGGATGCGATCAAAGCCGCCTACGACCAGGGCATTTTGTTGATTGCCGCCGCAGGTAACGAGGGTGCAAACTCCGTCTCCTATCCCGCGCGGTACGATCAGGTCATCTCTGTCGGCGCGATCGATCCGACGACCGGTGAGAGGGCCGCTTTTTCGAATTACAAGGACGGATCTGAACTCATGGCGCCCGGCGTGGATATTTTCGGCGACACGTTTCCCAATATCGGCAATGTTCCCATCACCTCCGGAACGTCTTTCGCCGCGCCGCTTGCCGCGGGCGTTGCGGGACTGCTCTGGAGCGAACAGCCGTCGCTCACGCGTGACGAAGTCCGCAGCCGTCTCTCGAGTTCGACCAAAGATCTCAACACGCCGGGCTGGGACGAGCAGACCGCCTTTGGGAGCGTCGACGCGGCGGCGGCATTGCGCGTGGCGGCATTCAAAGTCAAGCAGGGAAAGGATGTCGTGAGTTATCCGAATCCGTTTCGGGTCCGCCAGGGCGGAGCGGTGACGATCCGGCCCCCGCAGGATGTCGGGCTTCTGACCGTGCGCGTCTACACGCTTGACGGCCGGCAGATCCGCACGCTTTCCGGAACCAACGAAGTTCAGTGGGACGGCGTGACCAATGGCGGCCAGACCGTCGCCGCCGGTGTCTATCTCTTTCAGGCTTCGGCGTCGAATCTGCGCGACGAAGGCCGCATCACGGTGATCGACTGGTAAGGTTCAGTATCCAATTTTCAATTCTCAAGTCCCAAGTTTAAGAACTTGAAAATTGAAAATTGAGCATTGAAAATTGAGACTTTGCGGGTACACATAAAAAATACTTAGTCCGGTTCCATTCCGGCAAGAGCGGATAACAGGTTCATATCGAGCTGATGAATTAACGCTGAGCGAAGCAGACAGGGTCTGCTTCGGCGGATTGTTTCTGCCCGATCGGTATTGGTGTAGACACGACGGGGAAGGTCTACATTCTTGCAATTTTGCACTTATGACGGTCATGGATCGTAACACTATTGGAGATTATTTTAGTTTTAAATCAGCGCCTACACTAAGTATTAATGCGCGGGGTTCGTCCGGCCATTCGTCGGCGAGGATCCTCGCCTGCGTGCTCCTGTCCCTCCTTCTCTTCGGATCTTCGGCCCAGGCCTATACCGTCGCCGGTTTTGGCAAGGGCGGATTCGCAGATTTCTCCAAGGCGATCGTCTTTACGGGGGCGGCCTGCCCGGTCAACGCCGAGACGGTGGCGGGGAGTGGCGGGTCGAAATCCTGCGCGATTCCGATGCGCCCGGTCGGCGACGGGTCTTGGATATGTTCGGCCGTCATATTCCCGGGCGCCCGATACCAGTACTACTTCGAGTACCGCATCCCCAAATTCGATTCGACGACGATCAGAACGGATTCGCAGATGACGTATGTCTGGCGCAATGTCCCGGCGTCGGGCGACCGCAGTCAGGACGCGGTCAAAGACGTGACGTTGCCGGCGACGATCGAGGACGGATACATCCTCTACCACATTTTCGGCGACAAGGATGTTCGGGGCAAACAGGGCATGACCAGGCAGGGCACGGCCTGGGACACCGAGATGACCGCCGCCAATCCGGACATCGCGCAGTACCGCGGCGTCACCGACGTCGACAATACCGGCGACGGCGATACGGGCAATCTCAACGGCAACCACAACTACAACATGACTTTCTTCCAGAACAGCGACACGACCGTCACCCTCCACTGGTCGTACAGCGCCGGCGGGGACGGATTCACGCCGACCCTGGAGGGCGCCCGCGAATTTGACACGCAGTCGGCGTCGACGCCGTACGGATTCAGGATTCTGCGGGCCCGGATTTCGGCCAGCGCGAGTGTGTCGCTGATTACGAATCTCGTGTTCGAGGACACCGTCGTGAACAAGGTGACGGGCGACACGTTGTGGTCGCCAAGCCGCACGGACATCGGCATCGGCTGGTACAACGACGCGATTTCGTTCACCGACACGTCGCTGCCCGCCAACGCCTCAGTCGGCGACACCTTCGTCTACACGGTGATCTGGCAGGACGCCTACGGCAACAGCGGTGACACGAAAGATCAAAACTTCAGCGGCGGATATTCCGCATTCCAGCGTAACGCGGGTCAGGACTTTCTCTTCCTCGTTGAAAAATTCGACTACAACACGGCGTTTCCGCGTGGCGCAGGTGAAGGCCGCCTGCGGCTGACGCCATACGTGAACGGAATTCCCCAGCCGTGGCGGGCGTTTTGGACCAAGGCGTATATCGCGCGGCCGCGGGGGCAGGGATGAAAAGCATGGCAGGCAACAGCGTACAGAAAAACGGAAGTCATAGATGGTTTGGGCCGGTTTCGAATGAAGCCGGTAATCGCTCAATCAAGGGGAGTGTGAATCACATGAAGGCAGCGAGATGGATGGTTGTGTTGCTGGCGATCGTGACGTTTTTCGCGCGGAGCGCGAACGCGTACACGGTGGCGGGCTTCAACAACGGAGGATTCGCCGATTTTTCGAAGGCGATTGTGTTTACGGGCGTGGCCTGCCCGACCAACGGTGAGACGATCGCGACGAGCGCGGGCGCCAAGACGTGCGCGTTGCCGATGAGGCCGGTTGGAGACGGCTCGTGGGTCTGCACGGCGACGATGTTTCCGGGAACGGCGTACTCGTACTACTTCGAGTACCGCATTCCGAAGTTCGATTCGACGACGGTGCATACGGATTCGCAGTTGACCTACGCCTGGCGGAACGTCTCGGCGACGGGCGCCCGCACTCAGGACGCGACGCGGGACATCATGGCCCCGGCCGTCGCGACAAGCGGCTACGTGCTCTACAACATCTTCGGCGACAAGACCGTGACGGGCGCGCAGGGGATGGGGAAGGCCGGATCGTGGGACACGGAATTGACGATCGTAAACCCGAACGTGTCGCAGTATCTGGGATCGACGAAAGTCAGCACGTCGGGCGACGCCGACACGATGAACATGGACGGAGCCACCGGCGCGACGAATGCGTTCGGAATTTCGATCGCACAGCTGGACACCGACAAGGTTCGGATCGGCTGGGCGTTCGGCGCTGATTTCGTGCCGTCTGTGGAGGGCGGCCGGGAATTTGACACGCTGTCGACGTATACGCCGTACGGTTTCAGAATTCTCCGCGCGCGCGTCGGTGCCACCGGTAGTACGTCTCCCATTCAGCAGTACCTGAAATTCGAGGACACGGTGGGATGGCAGGTTCGGGGCGACACGTTCTATTCCCCGCACCGGGA
>JAHFCY010000044.1 GCA_023249255.1 Candidatus Lindowiibacteriota bacterium
TCCGGGAAGGCCAAGGCCCGCCAGTCCGGCGCACAAAAATGCGCCACAGACGATCGGCATCTTGCGGTAAATTCCGCCGAATCCCGGAATGTACCGCGTATGCGCCCGGTCATAGATCGCGCCGACGCAGGCGAAAAACAGGGCGGTCATCGCGCCGTGCGCGAACATCTGAAAGGATGCGCCCGCAAATCCCTCGTAATTCATCATCGCGATGCCGAACATCACGACTCCCATGTGGGACACGGACGAATAGCCGATGACAAATTTAAGATCGGTCTGATGCATCGCGACGAACGCGCCGTAGACGATGTTCACGAGCGACAACGCCATGATCATGTCGGCCCAGTAGCGCAATCCGTCCGGCAGAAGAAACACGGCCACGCGAAGAATTCCAAACGCGCCGAGTTTCATCAGCACGCCCGCGTGAAGCATCGACGCCGCCGTCGGCGCGGCGACGTGGCCGTCCGGCGACCAGGTATGAAACGGCCAGATGGCCGCCAGCATGCCGAATCCAATAAACAACAGGGGGAAAACGATTCGAACGAACGCGGTCGAAGGCGGATTGGCGTCGAGCAGGGCCTTGATCTCGATCAGATCGGTCGTTTTCATGCCGGTATGGACATAGAGCGCAATCAGGCCGATCAGAACGAAAACGGACCCGAAGAGCAGATAGAGCGTGAGTTTCATTCCCGAATATTCTTTTCGCGTCGAGCCCCACACGACGATCAGAAGATACATGGGCAGAACGGCAATCTCGTAGAAAATAAAGAAAAAGACCGCATCGAGGGACATGAATACGCCGAACACCCCGGCGACGAGAAACAGCATCAGCATGTGGAATTCCTTCACGCGTTCTTTGATGCCGTCCCAGGACGAAAGAATTCCGCAGAAAATCACGATGGAGGTCAGAAGGAGCAACGGCACCGACAGCCCGTCCGCTCCGTGGTGGTACCGGACGCCGAAATAATCGATCCACATTCTGTTTTCGACAAACTGGAATCCGCCGCGATGATCGAAATGGGAGTAGACGTAAACGGACAGCGCCAGCGTGATGAGCGCCGCCAGAAGCGAAACCAGCCGGATGGCCCGGTCCCACGCGCGGGGGATGAAAATGAGCACGAGGATCGCGGCCATCGGCGTGACCCACATGGCCGTGAGGACCCCGAAACTCGTCTCGGACTGCATCAGAATTTCACCGTGAGATACAGGGTGAAGCCAAGGATCGAAAAGAGAAGCACGAGAGTATTGAGATACTGCTGGACCCGGCCGGTCTGGAGCCGCGAGCACTGGTTGCCCGCCCAGCGGACGGTGTCGGCGACGCCGTTTACCGCGCCGTCGACGAAGTGGCGATCGACATAGGCGCAGACCCACGAAACTCCCAGAACGACTTTATGCGTGACCCAGAAATAGAAATCGTCGAGATAATATTTTTTCCGGGGAATTTCCATGGCCGGGAGTCGATCGACGACGCCCTCCTCATCCGAGCCAAACGCGAATGAGGATGCGGCCAGCGCGATGCCGAGAAACGCCAGAAGCGTCGCCGGAATGGCAACGTCGAGATGGATGGGATCGTGTTCCGCGCCGGCCAGATAATGGCCGAATCCACCCTCCCAAAATCCGACGAGCACGGTCGCGGCGGCAAGAACGAGCAACGGCATGGTCATGACAGGCGGCGAGTCGTGTGAACCGTGGGAATCGTGTGAATCGTCGTGCGCAACCTTCTGCGGGCGGCCCAGCAAAAACACGACGCGGAATGAATAATACGCGGTTAAAAATCCGGTGATCATGACGGCGGCATACCAGAGCGGATGCGTGTTTTCCTTGAGCGAAAGCAGAATGGCGTCCTTGCTGAAAAATCCTGAAAACGGCGGGAGGCCCGCCAGGGCGCAGGCGCCGACCACCGTCGTCCAGAACGTGATCGTCATGCGTCGACCGCCTTTTCGCGCGATCTCGAAAATGTCGTTGCTTCCGGCGTGGTGGATGAAACTGCCGGCGCCCAGAAAGAGGAGCGCCTTGTAAAAAGCGTGGGTGAACAGGTGAAACATGCTCGCCTGCGGGCTTCCGGAACCGAACGCGAGCACCATGTAGCCGAGTTGGGAGATGGTTGAATAAGCCCAGACTTTTTTGATATCTCTCTGAATGCAGGCCATGGTTGCCGCGACAAACGCGGTGACGACACCGAACGCGAGGACGATCTCCATCGCGAGGGATGACGCCAGAAAAATCGGAGCGGTGCGGGACAATAGATACACGCCGGCCACCACCATGGTCGCGGCGTGAATCAGGGCCGATACCGGCGTCGGGCCTTCCATGGCGTCCGGCAGCCACGTGTGAAGCGGGAACTGGGAACTCTTGCCGGCCACGCCGCAGAAAATCAACAGCGAGATGCCGCAGGCGGCGCCCGGAGAAAGCCCCAGCGATCCAAATTCAGAAAAGGCCGACGTGCCGGTTGCGTGGAGAAGCATTAACAATCCCAAAAACAATCCGAGATCGCCGAATCGCGTCATCACGAACGCCTTTTTCGCGGCGGCGGCCGCTTCGGGTTTGTGCCACCAGAATCCGATGAGGAGATACGAGCACAATCCGACCAGTTCCCAGAAAATGTAGGTCTGAAGGAGATTTGGCGAGATGACCAGTCCTGTCATCGATCCGGAAAAAAGCGAAAGATACGCGTAGAAACGCGCCCGGCCCGGATCACCGTGCATGTAGCCGAGGGAATAGAGTTGAACCAGCAGACTGACGACTTCGACCACGATCAGCATCAGAACCGAAAGCGAGTCGACGAGATATCCGAATTGAAACTGGACCGACGTCGAATAGAGCCACGTCACCGTGTACGTAATAGGCGACAGAGGCGATTCGGCGTGCGACGCGAGGGCGTAATGTCTGGAAAACAACAGGAGCGTCGAGATGAGAACGAGGGCGGACGATAGGATCGAGACCGTCATCGCCATTTTCTCGCGATGGCGCAAAAACAGGATGATGACCGCAAACGCGATGAAATATGGAAAGAAAATCCCGTTCATCAGACACGAGAAGTCGGGCATCGGGGTCGACTCAACCATTCAAGTTTTTCGCCTTCTCAACGTCGGTCGTCCCGAGATTCTGGTACATCAGAACGATGATGGCGATCGCCACAGCCGCTTCCGCCGCCGCCGCGACGATCACGAAGAGGGCAAAAACCTGTCCGGCCAGACCGCCCAGGGATTGGGAGAAGGCGACGAAGTTGATGTTGGCGGCGTTGAGCATGAGTTCGATTCCCATGAGAATGGAAATGGCGTTGTTTCTAAAGAGCACGATCAGAAGACCGAGGGAAAATAACAGGGCCGCGACGGTGAGGTATTCCTGAAGCGTGATCATGACCGGTTCGACCTCGCAAGGCGCATGAAAAGTGCGACGCCGACCAGGACCACCAAGAGCAGAACCGAGGCGATTTCAAATGCAAATACGTTTTGGGTCAGAAGCAGGCGGCCGATTCCTCCCGCTGTCTCCGACGCCGCCACGCCGCCCGTCGGCCACTGGGTCTTTCGGACAATCAACAGCAGAACAATCGCGATTGCAACGCTGCAGACGCCCGACGTGATCGCCTTGAGGCGATTTTCCTCCTGGTTCTGAAACTGGGACGGGCCGGTCAGCATGAGACCGAATACGAGCAGGACGGTAATGCCGCCGACGTAGATCAGCACCTGGAGAGCGGCCAGAAAATCGGCGCCCATGAGAATAAAAAGCCCGGCAACGCCGAAGAGAGACACCAGAAGATAGACCACGGACCGCATGAGTCTCACTGAAAACAGGATGGCCACGCCGCCACCGAGGGTCAACGCGGACAAAATATAAAACGCAATCTTCTCAACGCCCATTTGCGACTCCGAACATGATGTTCTTCCGTAACAATTCAGATTCCTTAGAAAAATTATAAGGAAGCCAGGAAGCCATGAACATCTTCGGTTATGCCTCCTCCTGCATTCTTGGATTCCTTATGAAAATTTCAACGGCATACCTGAATAGATACGTTCTTCCTACTTCTTCGCGATCTTCTCGATCTTCTTTTCTTCCTCTGTCAGCGTCTTGGGAGTGGCGAACTGCAAAATCGTCCCCCTGCGAGTAAACGACGCCTTCTCAAACTCCGGTCCCATGTGAATGCAGTGGGCCGGACACGGCTCACAGCACAGATCGCAAAACATGCATTTCTGATAATCGATGTCGAATTTGGTGATCTTGATTTCCTTGCCCTTGCGCACCACGCCGATCTCGATGCAGTCGACCGGACAGGCCTTGGCGCAGACGTAGCATCCGATGCATTTCTCCTCTTCAAACACGTGGATGCCGCGATAGCGCGTCGGTGTTTTGGGTTTCACATCGGGATACATCTCGGTGACCGGTTTGGAAAAGAGATATCGAAGCGTGATCGACATGCCCACCATCGCCGTCCAAAGTCCCTTGAAGACGTCCGAAAAATACGTTGTCACCGCGGTCATCGCACGCGTCCTTTCATCGAAGCGTCGCCCAGAGCGACTGGCCGACTACGCATGCCAGCACAAACGGGGTCAGCACCTTCCAGCCGACATAGACGATTTGATCGATGCGAAGACGCGGAAGCGTCCAGCGGATCCAGATCATGACGAAGATCAGAAATCCCGTCTTTGCCAAAAACCACCAGACGCTTTCCTGGCCCGGCAAAATTCCGTGCCAGCCGCCCAAGTACAGCGCGGAGGCCACCGCCGACACGAGCAGCATGCCGGCGTATTCCGCCATGAAGAAAAACGAAAAGCGCATTCCGGAATATTCCGTGTGAAATCCGGCGGTCAATTCCGATTCGGCCTCGGGCAGATCAAACGGCGCGCGTTTGAGGCTGGCCAGTCCGGCGATGAAGAAAATCAGAAAACTGACGGCCATGAAAAACGGGGGCTGAAAAACGAACCAGTGGAGCGCCCCGCCCGACTGGGCCGCAACAATGGTCTTGAGCGACAGGCTCTGCGCCATAACCACCACCGGCAGGATCGCCAGACCCATCGGAATTTCGTATGACACCATCTGCACCGCCGCGCGCATGGCGCCCAGAAGCGCCCATTTGTTGTTCGAAGCCCAGCCGGCGAGAATGACGCCGAAGACTTCGACCGTGAGGACGGCCAGAATGAAAAAGACACCGATGTTGAAATCGGTGACCATGAGTTTTTCGGAGAACGGCACGGCGATAAAGGCGAGAAGCACGCCGATCACGACCGGGTACGGCGCCAGACGGAAGAGCGGCCGGTCGGCCTGATCGGGAATGATGTCCTCCTTCAGCAACAACTTGATTCCGTCGGCGATGGATTGCAGCCATCCGAATTTGCCGCCGACGTAGACCGGCCCCAGCCGGCACTGAAAATGTCCGGCAAGTTTTCGCTCGGCCCAGACCAGGACGGCCGCCGAGAGTCCCATGAACGCCGCCATGATCGACGCGCACAAAAACATGGCCAGAACCGGGATCAACGCTGACGGAACGGTCAGCCCCGACCGGCTTAGAACCGTCGGGAGAAAATTCGCAAGTTCGTTCATCGGTCAATTTCTCCGAGGACGATGTCCAGGCTTCCGATGATCGCCACGACATCGGCCAGCATCTGGCCTCTGACGATTTCGGGCAGGACACTGATATTCGAAAAACTCGGCGCACGGACTTTGACGCGGACGGGCTGCATCGTACCGTCGCTGACAACGTAAAAACCGAGTTCGCCGCGCGCGTTTTCGGAACGCATATATCCTTCGGTCTTGGCCGGCGGTTTGACCCGGCCGACTTTTTCGGCCATGATCGGGCCTTGGGGCATTTGTTCGACGCATTGCTTCAAAATCTTTGTGCTTTCTTCGAGTTCCTTCATCCGGATGTAGTACCGGTTCCACGCGTCGCCGAGGGGGCCGCCGTGCTGCGTGGTGCCGACCGGAACATCGAATTCGAGTTTCGGATAAACGGAATACGGCTCGTCCCTGCGGACATCCCGCCGAACGCCGGACCCGCGAAGATTCGGCCCGGTCACGCCGTACGCGATGGCGGTTTCAGGCGACAGCACGCCGATTCCCGTCGTGCGTTTCATGAAGATGTGATTGAACGTGAGCAGTTTGTTGTATTCCCGGATTTTTCCCGGAAAGATATCGATAAATTCACGCAGTTTGTCGATGAATCCCGGCGGCACGTCGCCATCAACTCCTCCAATGCGAATGTAACTGTACGTGAGGCGCGCGCCGCAGAGCATTTCAAGAAGATCAAGGATCATCTCGCGCTCGCGAAATCCGTAAAGAAAAGGCGTGATGGCGCCGGTGTCGATGCCGTAGGTGCCGAAAGCGAGCAGATGCGAGGCGATGCGGTTCAGCTCGGTGACGATGATGCGCAGATACTCGGCGCGCAGGGGCGCCTGAATGCCGGCGATCTGTTCGACGGCAAGGCAATATCCAAGATTGCATCCCATGCCGGAGACGTAGTCCATGCGGTCGGTGTAAGGCACGAACTGGCCATAGACAAGATTCTCCGCGATTTTTTCGGCGCACCGGTGCAGGTATCCGATCTCGGGCTGGGCGTCAAGACAAATTTCCCCGTCAGTTTTCAGAATCACCCGCAGGACGCCGTGGGTCGAGGGATGTTGAGGCCCCATGTTGATGACCAGTTCATCGGTTTTGACGTCGCGGTCGATGGTGACGCCCGGAGAATTCATCAGACGATCTCCGGAATCGGCGGGCGGTTGTCGAGGTCGATCAGATTCACGTTGTTCTGGATGCCGTGATAAAAATCCGGCGCCTTGTAGTCTTTTCGGAGCGCGTGTCCCTCCCAGTCGTCGGGACAGAGAATCCGCCGCAGGTCGGGATGCCCGGCGAACGACACGCCGGATAGATCAAAACATTCGCGCTCGTGCCAATCGGCGGCCCGCCAGAGCGACGCGAGACTGTCCACGCGCGCGGCGTCCCGCGGCACGTCGGTCTTGACCGATATCCGCCGCTGTTTGTTCGTGTCAGAAAGGTGAGAGACGATCCACATGATATTTTCCTTGATCCAATCGACAGCCGAGATCGACACAAGCATGTCGAACCCTTCCGATTTGAGAAAGGCGTGGATCTCCTTCCAGGCGGCGGGCTGGATTTTCAGAACCACGTCGCTGGATACCGCCTGGATATCAATGATTTTTTCTCCGAAATTCGATTTGGCCGATTCGGCGGCAGGCTTACCGGATGAGGCAAACGCGGATGGAGACATGGTTGTTCAGGCCTTGGAAGCGGCCTGCTTCTCCTTTTCTTTTTGTTCTTCGAGTCGCGCGTCTTCGTCCTGCGGCGTCAATCCGCCCGACTTGAGTTTCTCGTCCCATTTCACACGGACCGCGTCCATGCGCCCGAACTCGAGGACATGGTCGGCGGCGTTTTGGGCCGGATGGGCCGGCCGCACGAGGACCCCCTGGGCCTGGACTTTCTCCTGAAGTTTTCGAATGCCGTCAATCAGAGCTTCCGGACGCGGCGGACATCCCGGCACGTACACATCCACCGGCACGATGAGATCGACGCCTTTGAGGACATGATACCCATGAATCGCGTAAGGGCCGCCGCCGATGGTGCAGGCGCCCATCGCGATGACGTACCGCGGCTCGGGCATCTGATCGTAGAGCCGCCGGACGCAAGGCGCCATTTTAAGCGTGACCGTGCCGGCGACAATCATGAGATCGGCCTGGCGCGGCGTCGCACGGAACGCGCCCGCGCCGAACCGGTCGAGATCAAACCGGCTCGCGCCCGTTGCCATCATCTCGATGGCGCAACACGCAAGACCGAACGTCATCGGCCAGAGACTGGACTTGCGAGCCCAGTTCAAAAACCAGTCGACGCGCGTGAGGATTATGTTTTCTTCAAATTTATATTCGAGAAGTCCCATGGATTTCCCCCGTCAGACCGTTTTGACCCACTCGAGATGGCCGTGCTTCCAGAGGTAGGCAAGTCCGAGAGCCAGGACGCCGATAAACGCGAAAATTTCGAGCAGGGCCGGGACGCCCAGATTCGCCATCACCAGCATCGGCGGAACAATGGTCACGAACTCGACGTCGAAGATCAAATAGACGAGCATGAGCGTGTACAACCGGATGTCGAACATGCTGTGCGCTTCGCCAAACGGATCTTTGCCGCACTCGTACGGCATATTTTTCTGAGGATATGGATTATGCGGGCGGAGGAGTTTCCCGATGACAAGCGGGGCCAATACCATGCCGATTCCGACGACCATGAACACAACAACCACTGCATACTCGTACGACATAGACGCGCCCCGTGACCCCCGAACTATTCAATCATTCGATCATGAGATGTAGCGGATCGATTGCACTATAGCATTCACGCGGAAACCAAGTCAAACAACGTGCCGGGAGGGAGATTTGAACTCCCACGAGGTTGCCCCCGCCAGCCCCTCAAGCTGGTGCGTCTGCCAAATTCCGCCATCCCGGCGCGGTGACGATGTAGGGATTACCATACGGCCGATGTTTTCACAAACTCGCCTGATGAAAATTTCGATACGGAATGACGATTGACCGGAGTGGGAGAAATAAATATCCTACCGGTGTGAATATCGGGCAGAGTCTTGTTACAGACAGGGGAATGGTTCGAGAGCATAACGAGGATGCAGTGGGGCATTCGGAGGAGATCGGTCTGTATATCTTGGGGGACGGAATGGGCGGAGCGCAGGCGGGGAGATTGCGAGCCGGACCATGGTGTCGGAAGTTCTGGATTTTTGCCGAGTTCGAATTGAAAAAAGCGGGCGACGGGAAGGCGATTACAGACGCCCAATACCTGAACATTCTTACCGAAGCATTCCAAAAAGCCAATCATTCGATTTATGACCTGTCACAGAAGGATCGGACAAAACGCGGGATGGGGACGACGGCTGTGGCGGTGTGGGTCCGGAATGGCAAAGCATATATGACGCATGTGGGGGACAGCCGCATTTATTTGTTGCGAGGCAAGAAACTGCACCAGTTGACGGAGGATCACTCGCGGGTCAACGAGATGGTCAAACAGGGAGTCATTACGGCGGAACAAGCCCGATATCATCCGGCGCGGAATGTCATTACCCGGGCGATCGGCACACAAGATTCCATCAAGATGGATACGCTGGTTAAGGACATACAAGAAGGGGATACTTTTTTGCTGTGTTCCGATGGGCTCAGCAACAAGGTCGATCCGGACGTGATTGAAATGGCTCTTCTTCAGGCGGGGGTCGAAGAGCAAAAGGCCAGGCATCTGGTGGATCTGGCCAATGAGGCCGGCGGCGAAGACAACATTTCGGTTGTGCTGGTCCGATGCGGCGGAGTCGAGGCTGTGACGGCCGTCGAGCCGGGCAAGATGAAGTGGACGGCGGCGGACATCAAGGTGTTTCCGATTTTCAAAGAGATGATTGATCCAGTCATCAACGAGATGGTGAACATTTCAGAGATAAAGATTTCCAAGGCCGGCGAGACGATCATCAAAGAAGGGGATACGGAAGACGCGCTTTATGTGATCGTCAAGGGCGGCGCCAAGGTTGTGAAATTGGTTGATCCGGAGCGCGGCATTCAGAAGGAGATGGCGGAACTCTATCCCGGGGATTTTTTCGGAGAAATGTCGCTGGTTGACAAAAAACCGCGATCGGCCTCTGTGGTCGCGAAATATGATTCAACGTTATTTCGTCTCACGAGCAAAGCGTTTAATCAGTTTCTCAAACAGAACCCGGAACATGCCGTGAGTTTGTTATTCGGCATCATGCGAACGATGAGCCGGCGGATGAGATCGATGGATGAGGAGATCGTGCGCGTGTTCAGGGATCGCGGCAAAAGCGCAAAGGATGTTCAGGAACTGCAGGAGATTCTTTCCGCCGTGTTCTGCCGGGTGATGACGGATAAGGATACGGTGCCGCCGATATAATTCTCAGACGGCGGCCGGTTCGGCTTCGGCGGGGGTTTCGAAGAGTTCGGCGAGGACGGGGTTGAACGACATATTTTTAATGCGCGATTTTTCGTTTAATATTTTTCGCCACCATGCATGACCCTGGAGGGACATTGAAAATTGTTGGAGAAATATTCAGCCCATATAAACTTCCGGGGGCGCTGACTGAAATCGAGCTGATACTTAAATTCGATCCGCCCGTGTTATTGACATCGAAACTTTTCGATATCCCCTCCCGAAAAAACACGCTCCCGAAGTCGATGGTTGCGGGGGAGACGGTGTAACTGACTTCAACATCCTGAGTTGAAACTGTCACTTGCAAAGAACCCCAGTTGTCCCCATACAAACCCTCATTATAGTTATCGTTTGAAATGAACTGAATTTCGCCGCTGGATGTGGCCGTGAACTGCTTATAGGATCCCACCAAAAAGGGCGCCCCGCTCGAACCGATACGGCCAATCAGGGCGGCCTGTCGAGCGTCGGGAACAAGACTAAGAGGCCAAATTGCATCATCCGATCCATCAGGGCCATTCGCAGAATGAGTTCCTGGCGCCCAAATTGACCACGTTCCCGTCGCGGAGATGGTTACAAGTTGGCCTGACACGACATTGACTCCCGATCCCTGCCATAATGAAGCGGCCTGAACGGTCACGGTTACGTTGCCGGCCATGGCATCGCCGACGCTAAAAACAGAAAGCATCAATGCAGCAATGCACCAATTCGGCAATGAGCAATGAACAACGGAATATTTTTTAATGATCTATCGACCCCCTTCGGATTGAGCGGATTGAGCGGAACCTCGGATTGAGCGGAACGGATTTGACCCGCGCCCCGTTATTTAATACACTCCACTCATGAGTACAGTTGTGTCTTCGGGAATTGCTTTTCTGAACAGGCCGGGCGGCGGCAAAAAGGCCGTGATTGCCGGCAGCCGCATTCGCGTGTCCCAGATTGCCATCGAGCATGAACGACTGGGCATGACGCCGGAGGATATCCATGCGGCCCATCCGCACATCAAGCTCTACCAAATCTTCGACTCCCTCGCCTATTACTTCCGGCACAAAGACGAAATCGACGGGGAAATCGAAGACGACGAGAAAATGGTCAAGCGATTTGCCAAAAAGTACAAAATCGCCTATCCGGCCTGATACGCTTCCTTGATCCAGATATGCATCGACGAAAACATTGATCCCCGTGTCGCCGCCGGCCTTCAGCAGCAATCCATCCCGGTCTTGACCGCCCAAGAAGCCGGACTTCTTGGAGCCGACGACGAGGCGCAACTGAACCACGCAACCGCGCATTCCTGTCTTTTGTTGACCCATGACACCGACTTTCTCAAGATTGCGGACACCTTGCGGCAAAAATCGGTCACCCATCCCGGCATCATCTATGTCCGGCTGAGAAAATACGGCATCGGGACAATCATCAAGAAGGTCGCGGCCATCGCAAGAGAAAACACTCCTGAAACCGTCACAAACCGTGTGATCTATCTCTGATCTCACCGCCTTCCTCCAAAGCGCTCTCGTTTCGCGACCAGCCAGCGGCCGGCCGCCCGGCACGCAAAAATATTTGGGTTCTTTTTCCATGAATCGGCTATTCTTCCTTCTTTTTGACTGCCTTAATCACCCCAACAATGGCAAAAATCCAAACGGCGGCGACTCCTGTCCAGATGGTCGGGACAATATAATTTCCGAGGGCGTGATCGCTCAGCCATTTCACTACAAAGGTACCGACTATCGAACTCAGTCTGAAGGCGATTACATACACGATGACTTTGATGACGACTCGGTCTGAGGCTATGTCCCATTTCCACCACGGCACTTTTTTCGGTTCATCCAACATCACGGCGACCATCCGAATGACACTTCATCGTCAGCAATCTTGAATTTGTCCTTGACCACTTCCGCGCCCGTAGATTTGTCGATCACGACATAATCAATATCAACACCCGGCATGATCGGCAATCCAGTCCCGTCGCTGTTGTACGTCACCGTCTGGCCGGAGATGAGTTTGTCGAGTTTCCAGAGGTCGCCCGGTTTACTGCGGATATCCGGGCCTCACATAAAACTGTCCTCGCACCAAAGGCACACTCAAATTCCCGAGATTTTTAAAAGTCGCCGTTATTGTCATATTCTCATTCTCTAACGGCTGTGGGGGGGTAACAGTCAAAGACGTCACTGTGAGGTCGACGGCGGCATGGGTGACGGCGAACGTCACCTGCTTGTCATTGTCCGCCGGATTCGCGTCCGAATAGCCCAGCGTATTTTGTTCCACGTGCATCGTAACCGTCTGTGATCCGACAGACAACTTGAATGGCGCAAATGTGATGTTGTACGTCTGCCCCGGTTGCAATGTCGGAATATCCAGTCCCTGGTTCGGATTGGAGGACGAGTGACTCTGGTCATAGATTCGAGCGTACCACGCCGTTGCCACGTTTCCGTTATTTTTCAGCACACCGGTAAACGTCACGTTGTCCTGGTCCGTGGGCGAGGTCGGTTGGAATGTTAATGAGGTGGCGGCGAAGTCGGCGACGGATTGAGCAACGGTGACAGTGATCGATTGGCTGTTGTTGTTCTCGTTGGATTCAGACACAACATTGTTTGGATCGACAACGACCGGAACGGTATGTGTTCCCAAACAATATCCGTATGGCGGAACATTATGCAAAGAACACGTCAGCGACCCACCCGGTGGAATCGTGCCGCTGCCCCGGATATATAGTTGATCATACTGAAAACTGCAGACGCCGCCGGTCAAAACAGCCTCGGCATCCCCTATGTTTTGAACTGTTGCGTTGATATCGAATGCGTCCTTGTCCGTGGGATTGGGCGGAGTGACGGTCAAGGAACTGATGACGAGATCCGCCGCTCCCCACACCGGAGCGGCAAATACGAATGAAAACATCAATGCAACAATGCAGCAATTCAGCAATGAGCAATGAACAACGGAACCTTTTTTCATGATCTATCGACCTCCGGATATTTCGAAGCAGTCAGTGGTACGGCCGGGCGCGAGGCGCCGGGGCGATGTATAAAACGGCGATACGCCGATGCGTTCAGAGTGTTGCTTGACTTGCCTGACGGGATTTAGGACAGTATGAACATGAGAAACATGGCGGTTAGCAATAGACCGCGAAATCGGAACGGAATAGCCCCCGACGCCAAGGCGGCGGTGAGAATTGTCGAGCGGGCGTTTGCCCTCAAGCGCAAACATAAATCGCCGTTGGATGGGCTGACGGACGCGCAGATAATGGCGAAGATCAAGAAAACGCGATACACGCTTTTTGAGGACCGATTTGGATCTCGTTCTTGACAGCAACGAATATATATACGCATTCGGCATTGAACGAAAACCGGAATGTGAAGCGCTGATTCTGCATGTAGCCCAAAAAGCGGGAAAGATAGACCTGCGTGTGCCTCGTATGGTGGCGGATGAAGCGGGACGAAATATCAATCCACTCATGCTGAAAGAACTCCATCGATTTTGGCAATTAATGGGTTGCGTCATAGATGACGACAACCTCGTTCCCACGGGTTTGTTCACCGCGTATCGTAACCGGGATTTGAAGCCGGCCGACGCGCTGATCGGAGCGTACGCAGAATGGGTCAACGCGAAAGTTCTTGTCAGCGAGAACCGTGATTTTCTGGCGCTCACGAAACCGTTGCCGTTTCGGGTCATGAAAGCCTCCGCGTTTTTGAAATTCTTCGCCAAGCGATAGTTGTCCGGGCTTGTCTCCGATACGTTCAGGTTATTCATGATTTATCGACCGCCGACTTTTTCGCGTTTGGTGATTTGCCAGCCGGCGACTGTCATCTGGAGCGTATCTTTGTAGGTACCCTGCCTGTTTCGTGTTTCTTTCCAGCGCCTTGATGAGAATTTTTCTTCGAGGGTGTAGACAACCTCGGCCTGGCCGCGGTCTGGACCCGGAATAGTGACTTTGACATTCTTGACGACCAAAGTGGCGTCAATCCCATCCCACATCCGCATGGCCGATTCGACCTGTTTCAGATACTCCGCGCGAGATTTGTCCTGGCCGACAAAATTGGGCGCCAAGGATGATTGATACGCTTTCAAATTATGCGCCTCATAAGAGTTGACCATTCCATCAAGCATATCGCGAAAGACTTTATCAGAGTCAGGGATTTTCACGCTTAGTTTTCCGACCAATCCGCCCAATTCGAGTTGTTGGCCGCCGGCGAGGGTTACTGTGAGTTTGCCGGTCGATACGAGCTGGTCCCATTCCGAGGGTTTGAGCGGACGTTTCAATTCGCCTGCGTATTCGGAAGGGATGGCGAGACAGGCGTTGTATAATGCCGGGACATTATCCGGCACTTTGAAATCGTCGTCGAGTTTGAAAGTCCCTTGGCCTTTGGCGGGGACCACACCCAACTCATTGTCTACCGAAGCCGCGCCGTCTTCTGGGTCGGGCGGTTCCGAATACCAAATGACAGCCATGTCACGATCGCTTAGATTCTTGGCGGTGGCTGATCCAGTGAATTTATACTGGTCGCCCGCATTGCCTTCAAGCGACACAACAATATCTTTGTTCACAGTCTGGGATTTGCCGTTGACTTCAAGAGAGAGGTCGGTAATGGTGATTTTTGCGGCAAAGGGCGGCGGGCTGAATTTCGGGACTCTGAATGTCGTCGACGCATCATTGGACTTGGCGGCATCGGTCTTGACGAAAAAGGTATAATCACCTTTGGTCATTCCTTTGCCATCGAAATAGGCTTTGCCAGTCCTTGTCCACTCTTTTAGAAGTGGCATAGGCCCTTCCAGCCTCACCCAAAAGCTGGTAACGGGGTTGCCTTCCGGCGTTGTACCTTTATAGTCGATTCGCACGTCCATGCCGGAAATGGATGTATTGGCAATTTCCACATTGGACGGTTTAACGGCGACATCAAACAGATCGAACGGCTTTCCATCATTTGAGATCACGTACTTCTTTTCGAAGTCACTCGCATCCCGTACGTAGAACCATGCCTGATACTGCCCAGATACGGTTACTTTCGGTAGCGTATAGCTCACATCCCGACTTTGACCAGCACCCACATATTTGAATCGAGGCAATGCCAGTCGTTTTTCCGCTTCCGGTTGTATGGGCCGGCCTTCCATGCCGCATTTGGCGTTTCGGCAAATTAAAAAATGTACGATCAGGAGCCGTGTTCCGGTCAAGGTCACTATTCTCCGCCTGCGGTTGTAAGCCTTGAGCAATTTCGCACCGCACTTCGCGCAGATTCGTGTTTGAGGGTACAGATCGACATGTTTCATGTCCGCCTCCGACTGTCATTACCGGCGACCCATCACCGGATGTTAAGAGGCAGTAACTGCAAAAGAGTTTCCCCGCGAAGAACCAACTGGAATAAAACGGGCATGTACCGGGAGCGTATCGGGTTACGGGTGAGTGAGTCGCATCGCACGTGGGCGCGGAAGAGTAAAGAGTCTTTACGCGATACGTTTGACCTGTAAACAGTTGCTCGTTACTGAAATCAGACGAGTTCGATGATGGCCTGCGTGGCGTTGTCTCCGAGACGATTGCCGAGTTTCAAAATTCGGGTGTAACCGCCGGCCCGGTCCTTGTATTTCGGGCCGATTTCATCGAACAGTTTTGACAGAATTTCGCGGTCCTGAATCGAGCGGCGCACAAATCGGCGGGCGCTCATCGTGCCGGTCCTGGCGTGTGTCACAAGGCGCTCGGCGTACGGCCGGAGGCCCTTGGCCTTCGGCAGCGTCGTCTTGATCCGGCCGTGGCGAAAGAGAGAGGTTGCCAATCCCTGAAGAAGCGCACGGCGCTCCGAATGGGTTCGGCCGAGCTTGGCAATTTTCCGCCCGTGTTTCATGGCGCCGCTCCCGCCGGTGCGGAAAAGAGGATCATGTCTCCACGACCTCGGCCACCTGGGATTTGACCAGCAGGTGAGAGATACCCTTCATGCCGAGCTCCAGATTGTACTGCTGGAGCTTGTCCTTGATCTCCGTGAGAGATTTTCGGCCGAAATTCCGGGTCTTGAGCAATTCGGCCTCGCTTCGGGTCGCCAGCTCGCCCAGCGTGTGGAGGTTGGCGCTCTTGAGACAATTGTAGGACCGGACGGAGAGTTCGAGCTCCTCGATGCTGGTCGCGAGAATTTTCTGGAGCTGTTTCTCCTCGGGCGTCAACTCGATCTCCTCGTCCAGGATCTTTTCCTCCTCCTCGAAATTGATGAAGGGCGTCATGTGGTCTTTCACGACCTTGGCGGCCTGCGCGAGCGCGTCGCGGGGGGAGACGCTGCCGTCGGTCCAGATCTCCATGATGAGTTTATCGTAGTCTGTGATCTGGCCGACGCGGGTATTTTCAACCTCGAAGTTGACCCGGTCAACCGGCGTGAAAATGCTGTCGATGGCGATCCATCCCGGCTCAAGCTTGCGGTCCTGAATCTCGGTGGGGATATATCCGCGGCCCAGCATGGCCTGGATCTCGATCTTGAGGTTGCCGTCCTCGGCGACTTCAGCGATCAGCAAATCCTCATTGAGGATTTCGACGGATTTGTCCTCCGGAACGAAATCCTTGCCGGTGATTTTTTTTCCGCCGGCGCCTTCGGCTTTGAGCGTGACGACACCGTCAGCGTCCATTTTCAGCCGAAGCAATTTAATGTTGCAGAGGATGTCAAGCGTATCGGTGATGACACCTTCGAGCGTGGCAAATTCGTGCAGGGCCGGGCCCTTCTTGGTC
>JAHFCY010000045.1 GCA_023249255.1 Candidatus Lindowiibacteriota bacterium
CGACCGACGCGCCCGGAATCGTCACCACATCCATGCGGCTTGAAATGCCATGATCCGTCCGATGAATTTGCACGGCGCAGGCAGAGAGCGAGGCTTCATACTGTTCGGGCCGCGCCGGAACGGGCAGAAGACCGGCAGACCAGACAGTCTGCGTGCGAATATCGCGGAGATAAAAAAACTGACCCCACCGCTCCTGAGTGAGGTCGTCCCGCCATCGGCTTACGGCGAGATCGCCATGGATGCTCCGCCCTCCGCCCTCGGCGGTGATGGTGACGGAATATGACCGACCGGATGAAGGGAATCCCGCGAAGTCCATGGATGGACGGGAGCGGGACGAACGATTCGAGTCCCGCGCAGTCGTGTTCAAAAGGACAACGGATGGGATGACGTCTGATTTAATGCTCATCGCTGATCAATCTTTCTTCAATCAACTCGGAATTCAGCTGGACCGGCTTCCACGCGCCGCCAAAGTTCTAATGCCTTTATCAGCTTCGAGCGAAAGAGACAAGAAGCCGAGTCCTGCGCGGCTTGCCATCCGCCCGGCGCGGTACTAAGATGGGCGCTTACACGGGATTTAAACTTCATCGTGGGAGGATTGTCATGAGCAACGAAGGGTTTATTATGCAGTTGAGGACGATGATTGCGGTTATGGATCGGATTCGGACGTCGGTTTCAGAGGAGATTGTGAAACTGGATGAGACGGCCAAGCGTCTGGAAGACGAAAGCCGGCTGGGAGCGGCCTCGGCGTTTGATTTCGGAATGGATGACCAGCACAAGGCGGCCGAGCGGGTCAAGAAGGAAATTTCGAAGGCGCTGCGCGAGATCAAAAAGCTGTCCAAGGATCTGGAAGAAGATCAGACCAAGAAGATGGCTGAAAAATCGAGCAGCATGACGGACATGCCGGACAAATGACCGGCGCATTTAAATATTAATGTCCATATATACATATAGTATTCCCAAGTGGAGCCGGGATGAGAGAAACTGACATGAAAACAGCGACAAAAGGCAGGCGTGCGGCGGGAGTTGCCGTCGAAAAGGTCAATATCTACGATGTGGCGCGTGCGGCCGGCGTGTCTATCGCGACGATATCCCGGGCCATGAACAACCGGGAAGTGGTTTCGTCCGACACGCTTCGGCAGATCGACCGCGCGATGAAGGAACTGCGATACCGTCCGAACCTCAACGCAAGAAATCTCGCCCAGCAAAAAAGCAACCTCATTACGGTCCTTCTTTCCCCCCGCGATGAAATTCACTTTTCGCAGGTGATCATGTCGATGCTGGTCGGCATCATCCGCGGCGCGGAGAAAACCCAGAAGCGGGTCACGGTGCATCTGCTGGTGCGTCCGGAGGAGGAGGAGCGGCTCTGGGAGAACGCCACGGACATGGAGGGCGCCATTGTTTTGAACTACATGAAAAAGACAGCCGTGATCCGGGATCTCGAACTACGGGGTATGCCGATCCTCTATGTCAACTGCACCGATGACCGGAGGAAACACCGGGTCAACGTGGATGACCGCGCCGGTGCGTCATGGGTCATGGAATATCTCATCGGCCTCGGACACCGGCGAATCGCCCTCCTCACGGGCGAACTGGCTTCGATCAGCGGCCTCGCGCGTCTTCGAGGATGCGAGGATGTCCTCCGGCGGCATCGGCTGATGGACGAAATCGAATCGGCGCGGTGGATCCGGAACGCCCGCTTCGACCAGAAAATTGCCCACTCTGAAACGATGGACATTCTGAAACATGAGCCGCGGCCGACCGCCATCTTCGCCGCGAGCGACTGGATGGCCATGGGCGTTCTGACCGCCATCCGCGAAAAAGGACTGCGCGTGCCGGGCGATATTTCCGTGATCGGGTATGACGACACGATCCTCGCGTCGCAGATTACTCCGTCCTTGAGCACGGTTCACCAGCCCTTTATCGAAATGGGGCAGGAGGCGGTGGATGGATTGATTCAGATTGAGGAGAAGGAAGACATGAAGGTCTACTCCAAAATTCTTTCGCCGCGGTTGATCGAACGCGAGAGCAGTGGCCCGCCACCCGCATGAGGCTTGTCAAGAAAGACCTGATCGGCAAAATTCTGCTGGCCACAAAAATCATTACCAAGGAACAACTCCGGGAGGCCCTGCATATCCAGGAACGTGAACCCCAAAAACTTCTCGGGGAAATTTTGATGGACGCCGGATACGCGACGCAGGAGGATGTCCTCATGGCCTATGCCCTCCAGCATGGCATTCACTTCGTCAATCTCGATGACGTGGAGTCGCCGACCAAGGAAGTGGTCGACCGCATTCCCGTCAAATACGCCTGCAAATACACCATCCTGCCGCTCAAAGAGGACGAGACGACATTCACGATCGCATCCCACATGCCCAAATACGTCAATAAAATCATCGTGGAAGATCTTCAGCTGATTCTGGACAAGACCATTGAGCTGGTCATCTGCTCGAAAGAGCAGATCATCGCAAAAATCTGCGAATCGTACGGCATCACTCCGGATGATTTTCAGCGGTTCAACACCAGCGCAGAGGCCGCCCTTCCCACTCTGCCGGAATTGACGGACGACGCGGCGGACGGCGTCACGGACGGATCGACGGTCATCAAAAACAGCCAGAAAATGTCCGGGATGTACGAGAACATCATGCGGGTGGCCAAGAGCAACGCCGCACTCCTGCTTCTGGGCGAAACCGGCACCGGCAAGGAACTCTGCGCCAAAATGATTTATCTGAACAGTCTTCGGAAGGACAAACCGTTCATCAAGGTCAGTTGCGCGGCTTTGCCGGAGACACTGCTTGAAAGCGAGATGTTCGGATACGAAAAGGGCGCATTCACAGGCGCATTCGCGCGAAAGCAGGGACGGTTTGAGCTGGCCAACGGCGGGACGTTGTTTTTGGACGAGATCGGGGAAATTTCGATCCCGGTTCAGATCAAGCTTCTGCGGGTTTTGCAGGACGGCGAATTTGAGAGGCTGGGCGGGGTTCACACGATCAAAACCGACGTGCGGATCATCGCGGCGACCAACCGGAATCTCGAGAAGGAGGTGGAAGACGGCCGGTTTCGGAAGGATTTATTCTACCGGCTGAACGTCGTTTCGTTTACCCTGCCGCCACTCCGGGATCACAAAGAGGATATTCCGTACATGGTCGAGCATTTCGTTCAAAAATTCAACAAGAAAAACAACCGGAACGTGAAATACGTTTCTCCGAAAGTCACCGACATTCTGCTGGAGTATGACTGGCCCGGCAACATCCGGGAACTGGAGAACTGCGTCGAGCGCATGGTGGTGACCACGACCACGGACAAAATTCTGGTTGAACACATTCCGTTCCATCTGAAATCTCTTGAAATGCAGTTCACTTACAGCGGCATTTCGCCCACGGCGGGCGCTCCGGTCGAAATGTCGGCTTCGATCCGGCCGCCGGGCCAGCCTCAATCGGCCTCCTCCTCCGCCACCTCCGTCGTGCTTTCGCCGCGGCATCTGACCCGGGAACAGATCGTGGATGTCCTCAATCGCGCCCACTGGAACAAAGTCCAGGCGGCAAAACTTCTCGGCGTCCATCGAAATACCCTGCAAAGAAAAATCAAAGAATTCGGATTGTAAGGCGTGTCGCAAGGCGCGTGGAGCGGCGGGACCCGGCCATTCCCCCCTTGCACCCTCCATGAGAAATATGAGAAATCATAAGACAAATGAATTTATCCGTCAAAGATGCCGCCGGATTGCTGAATGTTTCGGAGAAGACGGTGTATCGCTGGATCAAACAGGGAAGCATCCCGGCTTATCGGATCCATGAGACCATTCGATTCAACCGCGTGGAACTTCTCGAATGGGCGACGTCGCAAAAGATTCCGCTTGACCCGAATATTTTGTCCGAGCCGGAGTCGGGGGGCCGGCCTCTGCCTGCGGTCGCCGAGGCGATTCGAAGCGGCGGAGTCCTGTACCGGGTCGAAGGCCGAACCAAACACGAGGTTCTGGCGAATGTCGTCGAACACCTGAATCTTCCCGAAGAGGTCAACCGGGAGTTTCTTCTGAAAGTTCTTCTGGCCCGCGAGGCGCTGGGATCGACCGGCGTTGGAGACGGCATCGCGATCCCCCACGTCCGCAATCCCATTGTCCTCCACGTCAGCCGGCCTTCCATCACGATCGCGTTTCTGGAGCATCCGATTGATTTCGGATCGCTGGACGGAAAACCCGTCTCGATCCTCTTCACCCTGATCAGCCCCACGGTCCGGGCCCACCTGCACCTGCTCTCCCGGCTGGCTTTTGTATTGAGAGACGGCCGGGTTCGAAAAATCCTGGAAAAAGCAGGCATGCGAGAGGCAATTTTTTCAGCAGTCGGAAAAGTTGAGGAAACCGTGGCCTGCCAGTCCGCGCGCGCCGGCCGCAAAAATTCCCGCAGCCGCGCCCGATGACGCCGTTTCTTATCTGTCTTGGCCTATGGACGCTGGGTGGCGTTGTCGGACTTTGTGGCGGCAAACGTATCCTGCCGGTGTCGGCGTCTGCCGCCGTCGCCGGTTCCGTCCTCGGGCTTCTGACTGCGGCGAAAGTGCTGGCGACAGGCGATGGTGTGGCATTTCACGCCGGCTGGCAGATGCCTTATGGCGAGTTCCATCTCGCGCTGGATCCCCTTTCCGCCGTTTTTCTTGTTCCTATTTTGGTTCTCTGCGCGCTGGCTGCCGTCTACGGTGTGGGATATCTGAAAGACCGCGATAGCCGTCAAATCGGAGGAGCTGTTTTCTTTTTTCATTTGCTTGTTGTTTCGATGTGCGTCGTCGTCACCGCCAAAAACGCCATTCTGTTTTTGCTGGTCTGGGAAATCATGGCTCTCGTGTCCTTTTTCCTCGTCATGCTCGACTCCCGCCGGGTTGAAGTCCGCCGCGCGGGATGGATCTATCTTGCGTCCGCGCACATCGGCACGGCGTTTCTGCTCGTATTGTTTGCGTGGATGGGGTACACAGCCGGAAATTTCGATTTTGACGCGTGGCAAAATCTTTCGCAAATCGGGACGCGCACGGCATCGGTGTGGTTTATTCTCGCGTTGATCGGCTTCGGCACAAAAGCGGGATTCTGGCCGTTCCACGTGTGGCTTCCGGAAGCTCATCCCGCGGTGCCGAGTCACGTGTCGGCCGTCATGTCCGGAGTCATGATCAAAACGGGAATCTACGGCCTCATCCGGGTTGTGGCTCTTCTGGGTCCGCCGCCGGCGTGGTGGGGAATGACGCTTCTTTGCATCGGGTTGATTTCCGGCATTCTCGGCGTTCTATTCGCGCTGGCCCAGCATGATATCAAACGGCTTCTCGCATATCATAGCGTGGAAAACATCGGCATCATTGCGCTTGGCATGGGCGGAGGGCTTCTTGGCATGTCGTACGGGATGGAAGAAGCGGCCCTGTTTGGCTGGGCCGGCGCGCTGCTGCATGTCATCAACCACGCGCTTTTCAAGGGGCTGCTTTTTATGGGTGCGGGAAGCGTTCAGCATGCGACGGGCTCGCGGGACATCGAAAAGTTGGGCGGCCTTTTGAAAAAAATGCCGGTCACCGGATCGACGTTTCTCATCGGATCCGCCGCGATCAGCGGCCTGCCGCCGTTGAACGGATTTGTCAGTGAATTTTTGATTTACGTCTGTTATTTCAAACTGGCCCTCGGCGGTCCCCTCTTTACCGGCGCCGCGGCCGCGTTCGCCATCGCCGGGTTGGCGCTGATCGGCGGGTTGGCCGCAGCATGTTTTACAAAAGTGTTTGGCGTGGTGTTTCTGGGCGAACCTCGAACCGACGTTTCGTCGCATGCTTCACCGTTTTCTCTGACAACGCCGATGGCGTTGCTTGCGGCCTCCTGCATTCTCATCGGTGTGTTTCCGTCTGCGGCTGTCCGGGGACTTACGGTTGAGGCTCTGAAAGCGATCGGTCTCGGTTTGTCGCCGGCCGACGTGGGGCTCCTTTCACTGACATCGATTCTGACCCGGCTCAATCTTTGCATCGGAATTTTAATCGCCTTGCTGATCTTCATCACGCTGATTCGAGCCTGGATTATTTCCCGCCGGCGGATTTCACAGACAGTCACGTGGGACTGCGGATACTCCGCGCCGACAAGCCGGATGCAATACACCGCCGGATCGTTCGTTCAGCATTTCATCGATCTCTTTCATCTCTTTCTTCAGCCGCGGGAACGCCGCCAGAATCCGATCGGATATTTTCCCAAAAAGGCATCGTACGAATCACACAGCGCCGATCTTGCGACCCGCCGGATATTCGAGCCCCTCTTCGAATGGATCCAGGATCTTGCCGAAAAAATACAATGGATCCAGCAGGGCCGCGTCCAGACGTATCTTCTCTATATTTTTGTCACTCTCGCGGCTGTTTTGTCATTCCAGGCTTTTCGATGACGGCCTGGATTTCAGAATTTGTACCGGCGCTTTTCCGGCAGTGGGCGTTTGTGCTGGCCGTGTCGCCGATTTTGCCCGGTGTCGTCGCCAAAACCAAGGCATGGGTTGCCGGCCGACAAGGCCCGCCCGTGATTCAGCCCTATCGGGACATTGTGAAACTGTTTCAAAAAGGCGCCGCCTACAGCCGGACCACCACATGGATTTTTCGGGCCGGACCCGTAATTTCGTTTTCTGCGGCGATGGCGGCTGTCCTGATGATTCCGATCGGGGGGATGGAGGCGCCGCTGACATTTCAAGGCGATCTGATTCTTTTCGCATACGTCTGGGGCACGTCGCGGTTTTTCACGATGACTGCCGCGCTCGACACGGGGTCGGCCTTCGAAGGCATGGGAGCAAGCCGTGAGGCGGTTTTTTCGTGTCTGGCGGAGCCCGCGCTGTTTCTCGGCCTTCTGACCCTGGCGCGTGAGGCCGGCAGTCTTTCCATGAGCGACCTCTTGAGCGTGGGTCTCATCCGGATCTGGTCAATTCACGCGCCGGCTCTGTGTCTTGTGACGACCGCGTTCATCGTGGTCTTCCTGACGGAAAACTCCCGGATTCCGATTGATGATCCGAACACGCATCTCGAACTGACGATGATTCACGAAGTCATGGTCCTCGATCACAGCGGGCCTGACCTCGCGCTGATTGAATACGCTTCGGCCGTCAAATTCTTCGCGCTGGGCGCGCTGCTTGTCCGGATCGTTTATCCCATCCGGAGCGGAGGATTCTGGGCCGGCGGCGCCGTTCTTGGCATCGGTCTTCTGGGGCTTTCGATTCTTGTCGGCGTCATCGAATCCACCATGGCGCGGCTGCGCCTTGCGCGCATTCCGCAGTTCCTCGCGTTCGCATTTGTCCTCGCCGGATTCGGCGTGATCTTGACCCTGGCGGCCGCATGATGAGCGGGGAATATTCAGCGATTCTTGTTCTCGTGGTGATCACCAATTTCTACATCCTGAATACAAGCCGTTACATCATCAGCGCCCGCGCGATCGCTCTGCAAGGCTGTTTGCTTTCCCTTCTGCCATTGCCCGATGCTTTCGCCGGATCGCCGCAGGCCATGTTTCTTTCAGCGGGAACGCTTATGGTGAAAGGCATTCTGATGCCGGTCATTTTGATTCGAGCGATTCGTTCCACAGACGAATTCCGGGTGGCCCAGCCGTTTCTCGGACACGTCGCGTCCGTCCTCCTCGGATTTGTCATCCTTGTTGCGGCGTTCTGGGCCGGCGCGGCCATTCCGTTGCCAACAAGACCACACGACGTTCTCATGGGCGCCGTGGGTCTGGCCACGATCCTGACGGGAATGATGATCATGGTCAACCGTCGCAAAGCTGTCGGACAGGTAATCGGGTTTTTAATTCTTGAAAACGGAATTCTGATTCTGTCGCTTCGAATCAGCCGAGGACTGCCGTTTGTCATCGAGATGGCCATTCTGTTTGACGTTCTTCTGGCAGCCATGATTTTTGGCGGATTTATCCAAAGCGTTCACGAAACGTTTTCGCATACGGACGTGAGCCGCATGCGAAAACTGAAGGGATAGAGACCGTCGTGATTCTATGGGCCTTGGCCGCAGTCCCGATGGCTGGCGCGCTCGTGTGTCTTCTGATCCCGCGCCGACAGGCGGTGTTGGGGTGGATCATCATCGGTTCCGCGATCGAAACTGTTCTGGCGGTGATTGCGGGAGTGGGAGTCTATCGGGTCGGAAGCATGGACGCTTGCCTGGGGCATCTGGCTCTGGACGAACTTTCGGCATTTCATCTGAGCCTCGTCACGGGCATTTTTCTTCTGTCCTCAATCTATGCGCGCGGATATTTCAATCAGGAGCCGTTTGACCCAACGCGGGATGACCGGCAGGCGCGAAAATTCGGCGCGCTGTGGTTTTCCTTTTTGGGGTCCATGGTCGGCGTTCTGATTTTCAACAATGTCGGGCTCATGTGGGTTTCGATGGAATCGACGACACTGGCATCGGCCTTTTTGATCTGCATTCATGCGGACCGGCTGTCGATGGAAGCCGCGTGGAAATATCTCATCATTTGTTCGGCCGGAATCGTTCTGGGACTTCTTGGAACGGTCTTCATCTACGGCGCGTCAGTCTCCGCGGGTGCGGCCGGTGAAGAAGCGCTTTGCTGGACGGACCTTGTCAGTCACGCGGGACAAATGAATCCGTCGCTTGTTAAAATCGGGTTTGTGCTGATCGTCGTCGGATACGGGACGAAAATCGGCCTTGCGCCGATGCACACATGGCTGCCGGACGCGCACAGCCAGGCCCCGACGCCCGTGTCGGCGGTGTTTTCCGGCGTCCTGCTCAATTGCGCGACGTACTGCATCTGCCGGTTTATTCCGATCGTCGCCGCGTCCACTGGAACGCCGGACTGGGGCCGTCGAATTCTTCTTGGATTCGGACTGGTGTCCATGGTCGTCGCGGCGGTGTTCGTGCTGGTCCAGCGGGACGTGAAGCGCCTCCTCGCTTACAGCAGTGTTGAGCACATGGGGATCATCACGGTCGGCCTCGGATTGGGTCCCGCGGGATATGTCGCGGCGCTCTATCACACGCTCAATCATTCCGTCTGCAAGACTCTGGCGTTTTTTTGCGCAGGCCGGGTGGGGCAGAGTTACGGAACAAGAAATATGGAATCGATATCTGGCAGTGTTTCCGCCTGCCCGGTCTGGGGTTCGGGCCTTCTCGCCGCGATCCTCCTTCTGATCGGTTGCGCGCCCGGCGCGATTTTCATGAGCGAATTTATGATTGTTCGGGCGGGCATTGCCGGAGGGCATCTCGCCGTCATCGCCGGGTTTCTTGCGGCTGTCGCCATTGTGTTTTGCGGCGCGTTGAGACCCGCCATTCACATGGCTTTTGGAGATACGCCGGAACCCGTGGGCGCGCTCCGCGGCGAAAGCACGGTTATGCGTGGATGTGTGGTTGCCATGACCGCATGGCTCATCCTCACAGGCATGTGGATTCCGGCGGGACTGACGGCGGTATTTCAACGCGCCGCCCGACTCATCGCGGGAATGTGACCTTGGACGCGCTCATCACGCAAAACGGCGCTGCATTCGACGCGGTGGACGTCCCGATCCTTTCACCGGAACAATTTCGACGGGAGATCCTGGATGGCGTTGAAAGGGGATTGAGGATCACGGCGTATTTTGGTGAACGAATCGGCGCCGCGAAGACGTCTCTTGTCTGCGTTCTGGCCGATGACGCCGAAAATTCTCTGTCGGTTCTGTCGTGCGCCGTCCGCGACCGGTACAGATCGCTGACGCCGGATTGTCCGCAGGCGCATCTGTTCGAACGGGAAATCGCTGAGCAATGCGATGTGATTCCCGAAGGTCATCCGTGGATGAAGCCTGTCAGATATCAATCCGTCGCCCTGCCGATTCCGGGCGGCACGCCGTTTTTTTCGGCAGAGGGCGAGGTATTGCACGAGGTGGCGGTCGGTCCGGTTCACGCGGGGATTATCGAGCCGGGGCATTTCCGATTCCAGTGCCACGGAGAAAACGTGCTCCATCTTGAAATTCAGCTGGGCTACCAACATCGCGGCGCCGAATCGTTTCTTGAGACTGCACCTTCGCCCCGATCTATGGCCGTGGCAGAGTCCGTCGCCGGCGACACCGTGATCGGCCACGCGCTGGCGTATTGCAATGTCGTTGAATCTATTTCGAGATGCGCCGTTTCGCCTCGTGCGCAGGCGCTTCGGGCCGTCGCGCTCGAACTCGAACGTCTCTCCAATCATATCGGTGACCTCGGAGCTTTATGCGCTGACGTCGGATTTTTGCCGTCGGCCGCCTATTTCGGCCGCCTGCGCGGCGAGTTTTTGAATCTGCTGATGTCTCTGACGGGAAATCGAAACGGTCGATCGTTTGTGCGGCCGGGCGGCGTGACGTTTGACCTGAACGATTCGATGCCCGCCGATTTCCAGGCGCGGCTCAAAGCCGCCGAATACGACATCCAATCCGCCGCGCGACTCATGTTTGAAACACCGTCCGTGCTTGCGCGGCTTGAGGGAACCGGCGCCGTTTCCGAGCGGACCTGCCGCGAGCTCGGTCTGGTCGGCCCGTCGGCGCGATCCTGCGGAATGCCGCTCGACGTGCGGTCGGATCATCCGCACGGCGCGTACCGGTTCTCGCACATTCCGGTATCGACCGTGTCAGGTGGAGATGTTTATGCGAGGGCGATGGTGAGGCGGATCGAAGTTGAACGCTCGATTCAATTTCTTGAAGATCATCTCCACGACATGCCGGAAGGCGGTCAGGATTTAAGAAATTCCGCCGGACCATTACGGTCCGGCCGGATGACGATTTGTCTGGTTGAAGGATGGCGCGGGGAAATTGCGCATGTGGCGGTCAGCGGTGAATCGGGCGTGCTCCGGCGGTACAAAATCAAGGATCCGTCCTTTCACAATTGGACCGCGCTGGCAATGGCGTTGCGCGAAACGCCCATCTCGGATTTCCCGCTCTGCAATAAAAG
The DNA here is from genome assembly GCA_023249255.1 of Candidatus Lindowiibacteriota bacterium. Classification (GTDB taxonomy): domain Bacteria; phylum Lindowbacteria; class 2-12-FULL-62-27; order 2-12-FULL-62-27; family 2-12-FULL-62-27; genus JAHFCY01. The sequence continues at coordinate 10,885 of JAHFCY010000045.1, forward strand.
TTTCAACCTGTCCTATGCCGGACATGATCTGTAACTCATGATCCACACGTGGAATGTTCTGAAAGCGCGTCTTGGTCAGGGACACCGCACGTCTGATTACCCCGACGAAGCGCCTGTATTGCCCGAACGGTTTCGCGGCCGGCCCGTCATCGACGACACCAAATGTCCGGCCGACTGCGACGCGTGTGAGAAAGCCTGTCCGACCCGGGCGATCCGATTTGACAGGAAAATTCAACTGGATCTCGGCCGCTGTCTCTTTTGCAGAGAATGCGTGGAGGCCTGTCCCGAAGGGGCGATCCGCTATTCGACGGAACACCGGATGGCAACTCGGACACGAGAGGATTTATGGATTGACGGCAAAACCACCGAGACGCGCCTTGCATCAGCGCTCGATCAAAAAATGCGAAGCCTGTTCGGCCGGTCGCTGAAACTCCGGCAAGTCGCGGCCGGTGACTGCAACGGATGCGCGCTGGAGATTCAGGCCCTGAACAACGTCGTGTTCGATCTTGGCCGGTTTGGCATCCAGTTCGTCGCTTCGCCCCGGCATGCGGACGGCATTCTATTGACCGGCCCGATAACACAAAACATGAAATTGGCCGTCCAGAAAACCTACGCCGCCGTCCCTGATCCGAAATGGGTGATTGCTGTCGGCGCCTGCGCCATCAGCGGCGGGCCGTTTCAGGGAAGTCCGGCCATCCATCGCGGGCCGGATGATGACATCGACAAAAAAGATATTCCATCCATCGATCTCTACATTCCCGGCTGTCCGCCGCATCCCGTGACGATTTTAGACGGCCTGCTGCGCCTGCTGGGCAGGTTGGAAAGCGGCGCGTGATCAGTTTCCAGAAAAAACTTCGACGCGGTTTCTGCCGTTGGATTTGGCGTGATAGAGCGCCTGATCGGCCCGATGAACAAAATCGGCGGGCGCATGCAGGTTGGGAGAGTATTCGGCCACGCCGAAACTGGCGGTCACGCGGAGGGACTGGCCTTCGTGCGGCACGGTGACGTTCTCAACAGCTTTTCGGATGCGCTCGGCGATGTGGACGGCTGGATCGAGAGGCGTTTCGGGCAGAATGACTGTCATCTCCTCTCCTCCATACCGCGCGGCAAAATCGATTTTTCGGATTTCGGCCGCCAGCGTCCGGCAGATCGAGGTTAGTACGGCGTCTCCGAGCAGATGGCCGAATGTGTCGTTGAACTGTTTGAAATGATCGACGTCGATCAGGATGAGACTCAAGGGCCGCTGGTTTGCGGCGGCCCGAATCATTTCCTGGTGCAGCCGTTCATCGAACAGCCGTCGGACGTACAGGCCGGTCAGCCGGTCGACGATGGCCATTTCCTCGACGCGGGCATAAAGGATGCTCTGGCGCCAGAGCGTCGGAAGAGGCAGGACGAGTTCCTTGAGCGCCTCGTCCACGTTTTCGCCGTTGACCGCGAGCCGGATTTTCATTCCTTCGATCAGATCCTCTTTGACCCATTTCGCTGTCTGCAGGACGGCCTGTGTTTTTTCCTCCGGAACGCCGACCATCACGGCGGGTTTGCCGTCCGGCATGAAGACGCCGACGGCCGCCTCGGCGGAATTCGTGAGTTTGAAAATTTTGTCGATCACCGCCCGGGCGAGTACCTCCGTTTGCAACGAGAGATGAAAATCCTTCATGGCAAGATACCGCCCGACGCAGGATGAAACTTTCGATTGAAGAGAATCGATGCGTTCCCGCAGGATCCGGCATTGCTCCTCCAACGGTTCAATCCGGCGTCGGAGTTCGACCGCGGGAAGTTCCGCCGCTTCACGAAGTTCCTTTCGGGCCGTGCGGTATTCAATTTCGAGAAGCCACATGATTCCCATCCAGGCGAACCACCAGATCCAGTAAGGTTCGCCTGGCATCGCGGCAAGAGCCGCGCCTGCCGCGCTCCACGCCGCCAACAGGTACGGACGTTTGGATTGTCCCGTGCCGGAGAATGCGCCCGTCAGCGGCGCAACCGCCCACGCGGCGGCCAGAATATGCGAGAGATCAGGACCCATGGATCACCACGCGGTTTCGTCCCGCATGTTTGGCTTGATAGAGCGCCTCATCGGCGAGATTGACGAGTGCTTGAGGCTCGCGGCCGTGGGTTGGAAACTGTACGACTCCGGCGCTGAATGTGACGCGATCGTCGCCGGTTCCTGCCGCCGCTCCGGCCGGGATGCGGATTTGGTCGGCGATAATCTTTTGAAGCTCCACCGTCCGCTCCGCCGCTTTTTTCGCGTCCTCATTGGGTAGAAGCACGACAAATTCCTCTCCGCCCCACCGCGCGGTGACGGCGTAAGGTGGCATGGTTTCCCGAATGTGCCGGCTAAGTTCCCGCAGGACTCCATCGCCGACGACATGGCCGTACGTGTTGTTGAATCTCCGGAAATGGTCGATGTCCATCATCACGATCGCGACGACGTGGCCATATCGGTTGGCGCGCTGGATTTCGTCCACGAGAGCCGTATCGAAGACGTGCCGTTTGGCCAGACCCGTCAGTCCGTCGATCCGGGCCAGTTTTTCCATGCGTTGATAGAGCAGGGAGTTCATGACGGAGATCGACGCGAGGATCGACAATCCGTCGAGGATTCGAAGGTCCGGCTCGGATAAATCTCCCGGCCGCGCGGTCATCCGCAGGATTCCCAGCGGCCGCTCTTCCGACATCACGGGCGCCGAAATTTCCCCGCAATTTTTCGAAAGGATCGGTTGCGGCCGCCGCATCAAATCGGAAAACCGCGCAAAGGCCGCCTCGTCTTTCTCGATGATCCGGCACGTTCCGCCCGCCGATGCGCTCGTGCCGGACTCCGAAACGGCCAGCAGGGTGATGTCGTCTTCACCGCTTTGAACGAAACACTCGCCGTGCCCCACGCCGATCAGGTTTTCGGCCTCCCGGACATAGAACGCCGCGACCGCGCCGATGCCCTCGCCCTCCGGCACGTCCAGAAGAAGGCGATTCAAACGGTCATATTTTTTGAGCCGAATTTCCAGCTGGTCGATCTGTTTGTTGAGTTGCGGAACGGTGAGACGTTGAATTTCCGTCAACAGTTCGTCCGATTGCCGGACGGCCACGCGTCCGAGAACGCACGAGTCCTCAACCTGCCGGATGCACCGGCCAAGTCCGGCGGCGATCCACGGCAAAACGGCCGAAAAAACGAACGCGGTGATACACGCCGTCGTATCCCTCATGAACAGTCCTTCGAGCGCGGCGGAACAGAAGCCGACGGCGGCCGCTCCCATCGCCGTTCCCCAGATCCAGGCGGCATCGTACAAGAGCGCCGCGGCGACGGGAAAACACACAAGCCATGGATAAAACGCGATCCTGTGGGCGGATTCGAAAAGCCTCCATACAAAAACGGCGAAGGCCAGCATCAAGCCGCCCCGGCAGGCGAGGTCGATCCCGGCCGCGCCGATGCGCAGGCGGTCCCGTTCCGTATCGATGAGGCGCCAGACGATCATGTCAGGGAAATCTGGTCAGGAAAGCACAACGCCGGAATCGGGATCAAAAAAGTGAATGGCGTCCAGGTCGATCACGACGTCGATCTCCTGATTCGGCTGGACGCGGCTTGATCCGCCAAACCGCGCCTGGATGTTGTTCCGTTCCGTTTTCAGCAGGCAGTAGACTTCCGATCCCATCGGCTCGACGACGTCGACAACGGCCGTAAGGACGCAGTCGGGATATTTCGGCTGGGTATAGAGTTTGTCGCCGATATTTTCCGGCCGGACACCGAGGATGACGTCTTTGCCCGCCCGCCCGGCCCGGCGCAGGATGTCGGCGCCGCGCGCCGGTACGCGCAGTTTTGCGGTCCCCTCGTCGATATAGATCGTGCCGTTTTCATCGGCGACGCGGCAGGAGATGAAATTCATGGGCGGAGACCCGAGAAACCCGGCCACGAACCGATTGGCCGGTTTGTTATACAGGTTCAAAGGCGTGTCGACCTGCTGGACCTTGCCGTGATCCATCACGGTGATGCGGTCGCCCATCGTCATGGCCTCGATCTGGTCGTGCGTGACGTAGACGATCGTCGCGCCGAGCCGCGCGTGGATTTTTTTGATCTCGGTGCGCATCTGGGTCCGAAGTTTGGCGTCGAGATTCGACAGCGGCTCGTCGAACAGGAAGACTTTCGGTTTTCGGACGATTGCGCGCCCGACGGCCACGCGCTGGCGTTGTCCGCCGGACAGGGCTTTGGGTTTGCGTTCGAGCAGGTGCGTGAGCTCGAGGATGGCGGCGGCTTCGTCGACGCGCCGGCGGATTTCGGCCATCGGATATTTCTGGACTTTCAACCCGAACGCCATGTTGTCGAACACGTTCATGTGCGGATAGAGCGCGTAATCCTGAAAGACCATCGCGATGTCCCGCAGTTTGGGCGGAAGATGATTCACGACTTTTCCGTCAATTAATATCTCTCCTTCGGAAATCCCCTCGAGCCCGGCGATCATCCGAAGCGCCGTGGATTTGCCGGAACCGGACGGCCCGACCAGCACCATGAATTCCTTGTCGTGGATCGTGACGTTCACGTCGGTGACTGCCCTCACGCCGCCGTCGTAGACTTTCGCAACTGATTTTAGAACGACTTCCGCCATGGTCTCCTCCTTGCCTTTAAAGGACGCGAATCCTCACGTCCCTCCGATCCTCTTCGCAACTCGTCTTGCCAAAATCGATCCGCCACCTGCCCGCTTTGCGGCGTGTGAGCCGTCCCGAGGATGCCTCGACGCGCCGGACATTGCCGGTCAGGCTGATCGAATTCTGCCCCCCGGGAAAATCGAACGTCAGAACGGTTTCATTTTTTTTCGTTGCGATATCCAATACTTCGCCGGTGGCCGATACCCGCATGCCCGGCCTGATTTCGACGCCGACAGGGAAGAAATAGGATTTTCGAGGCGGTAGGACGAGTTCGTCGGTTTGAAATCCCGGCTGCGAAAGACCGATCCGCGCCGTCAACGGCCGGTCGTGGTAATTCGCCGCGAGAAGCACGCCCTCGCTGTCTGTCCCGCGCCACACGAGCGGCAAATCGCCGTCCGCCTTCGCGCGGCACCGGCTGGTCAGATTCAGAGCGTCGGCCAGGATTCGGATGGCGTCGATCGCCGGGTCGAACGTGTGCTGAAGCGGTACACCGCAGAAAACAACATGGCCCCGGCCGAGCGTCTTTTTCCAGGCCACCGATTTACCTCCGGCGCTTCGAATCAGCGTCTGCGTTTTCGATGCGCCAGCGTGAATCAGTTTTCCGTCAAACCAGCCCTGGACCGGGCCGATCTGGGCGCAGGATTCGTCCAGTGTCGTAATGCTCCGCACGCCGAGCGCGTCCCGGAGAATCGGACAGGCCCGGCCGGAGAGGTCCTTGTCCGGGAAGAACGGCCCGAAGAAAAGTTTTCCGCCGGCGGCCGCGAAGGCGACCAGGCGTCTTTGCGTGTCGGCGTCCATGCGCTCGATCGAAAAAACCCAGAGACTTTGCTGGTCCGCGCTTTTCAGGAGCCGCCCGACGTCAACCGCGCGTCCGATGTCAATGAACCGGAAATTGAATTGATTGAGCAGAAGCAGGCGCGCGATGCCGTCGAACCAGTATCGGTCGCGGAGGTTGACGATCCGGTCGACCCACTCGCCTTTCCAGTATTCGGTGGCGAGGTAGGGGAAATAGACGCCGAGGGCGACGTCGGAGGCTTTGGGCCAGCCCGGTAATTTTTCGGCGAAGACGCGGACCCAGCGGCCAAAGCGTTTCATG
>JAHFCY010000046.1 GCA_023249255.1 Candidatus Lindowiibacteriota bacterium
TCGATACCTCCCGGGGAGTCACCCCGCTATCCTGCCTGCCGGCAGGCAGGTTGCTTTCTCCATGAAGTGGAGAAAAATAAACGATGGCTATATTTGCATCCCGCGCGCCAATCCTCAAGAGACGAAATGATGACAGCGACGGCCTTCAAATGTATTCTGCGCCCATGACCGGTTCGACGAAATCGACAGCGTCGCGGGACGTGGCGGCAGCCGCCGTCTGGACGCTCATCATCTTCGCGACAGTTCCCTACGCGCAAATAATGTTGCATTGGATTGGATCGCATTTTGGCGGGGACCGAAACATCGCCAACGCGGCCGGCGCCGTTCTGCTGGCGGCTCTGGCCGTCGTGGTCGTGCGGCTGATCCGACGCCACGGCCGATGGGTCATTGCGGGTCTGGTGTACGGCGGCATTCTCGGAACTCTGCTCTGGCACATGACGACTCTGAGTCAGGCGCCGGCCGACAGCACTCTGACACACCTTGAGATGGGATTTCTGCTCGTCGGCGCGTGGGGACTGGCGCGCCTCGGGGTCCGGATCAACATGCGAACGGGGGACGGACTGATCCGCGGCATCTGGTTCGCGGCGATTGCGGCCGGCTATCTCCATTTCATGCGGCATCTCGAAATTGCGTCGGAAAAAATCCATTTTCTGGAATACGGCATTCTGGCTCTGCTTCTCTTTCGCGCGGTTCGACATGGCATTCAAGGATGGGTGATTTACATCTACGTGATTTCGATCGGCTATGCCGTGGGGTTGATCGACGAGAGCCTGCAGTCGCTGATTGCGAGCCGGGTGAGCGAATTGGACGACACGCTCTGGGATCTGGCGGCTGTTCTTCTGGCCGTTGTCGGTCACGTCGAGGCATGGCGGCCCGGGGAGCTGTATCAGCCGGTGCGGTCGAGGCACGTCTGGGGAGCGTGCGCGACGTTGAGCGTGACGCTTCTGGCCGGCGCCGCGTTTGTTCAGCAGTACACAGACTTTGGCCATACCACGACCGATCCCGGCATCGGCTCGTTTAATTCCGCATTCACTACCGTGGATCTGGCACAGATCGATCTGTCGCGCGGACGGGAAGCCGCGGCCATGATCGACGCCGACGAAGACACAACTTACAGCAATTTTCTGAAACAACACACATCAAGAAACGATCCCTATGTTCACGAGGCCCGGGTCCACATTTTCCGGCGGGACAAGTATCTGGTGAGGATGCGGACGGAGGCCGACACGCTGGAGACCCGGCTCAAATTCATGCACGTGGCGGTCATGGAAAACCGGATCCTCGAAAAATATTTTCCGACCCTGTGCTCCGCGTCGTCACGGCGGCGCTGGACGGACCTGAAGACCCAACTCGAAGGCGAGCTGGCCGCCAATCAGGCGCTTCTGCCCAATTACGAAAGCGCGGTGGGCAAGCGAATGATCACGTCGTTCGACAGCGACGCGTTCTGGCCCGGCACGTTTGCGGTGATAGCGGCGCTATGCGTCATCGCTGCGCTTTACGCCCGGCGCTCTCCTCTGTAGTCGAGCTGAAGAAATTCTTTAGAAGGAATTCAACGCGGCTTCAAAGCGGTCCAGAAACGGCGCGACTGAATCGCGGCAGGCACGGGATGCCTGCTGGCGGCGAACGGGATGCTCCGATTCCGGTTCAAGTTCCAAAATCGCAGTCAACCGTTCAGAAATTTCCATCGATGTCATCGCGACAAATCGATCAAGATCGAACGGCCCGACCCGGTCGATCGACGAATCGCGATCCAGCCGGGCCAAGTCATTGCGGAATTCGGTCAGCCGGCGTCGAACGTCATCCGGTTTGATTGACGGCCGCGCGCCGCGGCAGCGGCCAAGCCGTGATTCGATGTCAGCCCGCTCGACGCCAAACCGCGTCAGAAAATCATCCACGCCAATAGGCTCGTACCCGGTCAGTTTGGCGCCGCGATGCGGCCCGATCCGAAAACACGGAATTCCGCTTCGGGCGGATGCGTCTTCCATCCAGTGCTTGTAGAGGACGAGCACGCGATCCGACCACACGTCCTTGCCAGCCGCTCCATCCAGTCGCAGGCGGCTGCGCTGGCTCATGCCGGTGATGGACGAAGTTTCAAGCGTTTCAAACCGGCTCTGCTCGCCAATGTGCGCTCGAAATTTGTTCGTCAGTTTGCTGTGAGTGAGATATCCCGGCAGGGAGAAATCGACGCCGACGAGACCGACGGCCGAACATCCGGCAATCCGCGCCAGATCGAACGCGCAGGTGATGACCGAACCGCCGCTCTGCAAAAATCCGTATTCATAATCGAGGAGGTGATCGAAAAGCGGCAGGAGCCCGTTTTTGACGACAACCAGATCGTCAATGTCCGACAGCACGTGTCCCGTCTGCGAAACGATGCGGCGGTCGGGCGGATACATCGGCACGATACTCGGAAAACAAAACGCGTCATAGACCAGGATCGACGAGTGCGGCGGCACGCCGGCAAAATCCCGTGCGTTCTCCTCTTGCGCATCCATGGCCACGACAACATCCGGATCGCAGCCGGCCCGCAAGAGCGGCGCCAGCGCGGTGTCGACCGCCGCAATCAACGCGCGTGATTTCAACTGCGATACTGCCTCCAGATTGTCGTCCAGACTGGGACCCGCGCCGACGAGAATGAACGGAACGCCCTTGAACGTCGTTGTCAGAAGATTGAGCGGCGTGGAATCCAGAATGTACGGCAGATTTTCCGTGAGGTTGCGGTTCCAGAGGTCGGTGAGAGTCTTTCGCGTCTGCGTGTCGATAACCCGTTCGTTGATGAATTGCGCGAGGCGGCTTCGAATGTCGTACAGGGTCGCCTCAAAAAAGGTCCGGTAGGCGGGCAAACTCAAAATGGCCGTTGACGGACGACGGCCCGCTTTCTCTGCATGGCGGAGATGAATCAACAGATGCTCACGCCATTTGGGGCCCGACACCCAGACCGCGCGCGGATCGAACAGGATCGCCCGCAGATCGACACATCCGAGGACTTCTCGAAACACCCGCAGATCGGGTTCGAAAACGATGAGGCTGGACTGCGCCGGAAGCTTTTCCAGGGCGCGGCGCGGCAGATGGCCCAATCCGGCGCCAAATATAACGTAGACGCGATTATTTTCGAACGCGAAGGACTCCAACAAACGCTGTGCCTCCGCATCCGGCGCTTTGGGACTGTGCAGGCACTTGCCGTTCCATTTGAGGGCCTGACTATCATCGGCTCCGGACAGTTCAACCGGCGATGGGCCGCGCGGTTCCGGGGCAAGCTGGACGACCAGTTCAGGATGGCTGTGTTTTAAAATTTCGAGATGCGTTCGAAACTGCCGGAGATTGCGCATGGGCCAAGCCTATCTTAAAACAGAGGTCGATATGAAACGGAAGTTGTCAGTCTGGATGCGGATCAGCGGGATCGTTTCAGCCGTGATCGCGATCACCGCCGCCGAATGTATCGCCTGGAAAACGGCCGACACCGGCGTCGTTCCGACTGTTGTGGCTCCCCGGCCGGACGGTTCGATCCAGATCGATGGCCGGACGGCCGAATCCGCATGGCGTCAGGCGCCGAGGCTTGTCCTCAAAGACAACCAGACCGGCGCGAAAAGCGCGCAGAGAACTTTCGTTCGGGTGCTCGCCGACAAATCGTATCTCTACGCCGCCTTCGATTGCGCGGACATGCAGGCGATGGCAACGCTCACGACCCGGGATGACAATCTCTGGCGCGAGGAAGTCGTCGAATTGTTTTTTGATCCCACCGGAGAGGGGAAACGGTATCTGGAGATCGAAGTCAATCCGCTGGGGACTTTGTTCGACGCGTGGATCCGATTCGGGCCTGACATCGATTTTGACAAGGCGAAGCAGTTCAATCTATCCGGCGTCCGGGTGGCGACACGCATTCAGAGACGAAGCATCGATCCGCCACGCGACGACGGGTGGTCCTGCGAAATCGCAATTCCGCTGGACGAACTGCCGGACCGCGCAGGCCCAGGCGCCCGGATCAATTTTGCGCGGGTCGACCGGATCGATGGCCGGCACGTCTATGATGCGTGGTCGCCGACATTCAAATGGTTTCATGTGCCGGACCGGTTCGGCCGCTTCCGGCTGTCAGGCCGGTAATAAAGGCTCTTTTTCTTCGCAACCCGGTTGCAGGTCCCTATAGATGTTTTTTCCAACGGTCGAATTGTTTGATAAAGCGTTGTCTGGTCGGAGCCTGGGCGTTTTCGTTCCAATCCATCTTCTGCGCAATCTCCGTCAGGAATTCGGTCAGGCCTTGTAGATCGCGGCCGTCGATGAATTCGGCGCCGATTCCTCCGGACGGCGTGCGGTTATGATAATTGCCGAGCGGCAGTGCGACGCCGGACGCCGAATAACCCATCGCGTTAAAGAGAGAGGCTTCACAGACGCCGCCGTCGAGCACTGCGATTTGATATTGAAACGACGCACGCTTTGACTTCAACCGCCGGGCCGACTCGATCAGAAACCGCGAAAGACGCGGATCGAAAATACCCGCCCGATCACCGACACGGACAACAAATCCCCGGCCCTGTTCAGCCCGACCCGGAATCTTGCGGCTCATCTCGATTGAAACGACGCGCGATTTCTTTGGAAGAATTCGCGATTTCGCCAGGCCTGCCGCGCCGACAAATCCGACTTCCTCCGCACGCGTAAAACACGCGTAGACGTCAACCGGTCCGGCACGCCGGCGGAGGCGCTTCAACACCTCCAGCATGACGGCGACACCGCAGACATCATCGATGGTTCGCGCAAAAATTTTGTTGTTTCGCCGCCGGAAAACGGGAACATCCCAGAGGGCAAACATCTCGCCGGAAAGCGGCGTGCGCAACTTTGCCCGGACACGCACCGCGCGGCCGCCTGCGCCTTTATCCTCGATAGATGAGATCGTTCCGATCACGCGTCCGGCCGGATAAAATCGGATTCGCTTTCCGACCAGATTTCCGCCAACACCACCCAACACGCGCAAAACGCAGGCACGCGCGCGCGCCAAAGGCGCGGACTCGAGCATGAATCCGGGATGGTCCATGTGCGCGACCATCGCCAGCGGCGGATGGATCCGGCCGCGCCGAAGATGGGCGATGACATTGCCGTGGCGATCGATTCGAAACGACACGCGCATCCGGCGGAGTCTCTGGATCACGACAGCTCGGACAGAGTCCTCGTGAAAGGACGTCGTGGGCAAAGAAAGCAGGCGCGTCATCAACCGGTCGGTCTGTGTCATGAGTGCTTATTTACTCAGGGCGTATCGCCGATGCATCCCTTTTCAAGCCATGTCATCTGTCCATCCAGAACGCGGCAGGCGAGTTTGTAGGTCCGGGCGTCGTCGTGACACCAGATGGCGCAATCCAGCGCCGCGATCCGCCTGCGGGCCTGCCGGCAGAACAGGTCGGCAAGCTGAATCGGCGTTTTGTCTTTCGGATTTTGTTTGACCAGCGCGCGAGCATACGAAATCGCGGCGGACATCGCAAAGAGATCGGATCCGATTTCGACAATGCGATTGAGAACAGCCTGACGCTTTTCCAGTCCGGGGCCGAAGCGCACCATGGCATGAAAGATCGTGCGCGCCAGCTTTCTCGTCCGGCGATGAGCGAATCGCAGGTGCGATCCCAGCACACCGGCCTTCATCCAGTAGCGCGGCGGCCACGCAAGATTGAACCAGAGCGACGGATACCAGAACAGATAAAATCCCGCGGCCCGGCCAAGCGTCGCAAGACGCCGGAAAAACGGCACACCCGGGTTGACGATATCACCCGCAATCCGCATGTGGCGGTCGACCGCCTCGCGCGCGATGAACAGCCGCATGATCTCGCTTGAACCTTCGATGATCGTGTTGATCCGCGCGTCACGCATCATCCGTTCCGCCGGGATTGCCTTCTCGCCGCGGGCACGAAGACTTCGCGACGTCTCATAGCCTCGGCCACCCCGGATCTGCACGGTCTCGTCCGCGATTTTCCATGCGGCCTCCGAACAGAACATCTTCGCCATCGCCGCCTCAAGCCGGATGTCGGCATCCCCACGATCAGCCAAAGCTGACGCGTAATAGGTCGACGCCTCCATCGCAAACGTCGTCGACGCCATCCATCCGATTTTCTGCGCGATCGAGTCGTGACGCCCGATGGCCTGGCCCCACTGAACGCGTTCGTTCGCCCACTCGCGGACCCATCGAAGACACTGCTTGGCCATGCCGGTACAGGCGGCGGGAAGGGTCAGCCGGCCGGTGTTCAACGTGACCAGAGCCAGCTTCAGGCCTTTGCCTTCCTCCCACAATATATTTTTTGCCGGGACTTTGACGTCTGTAAATTTCAGAAGACCGTTTTGAATGCCGTTCAATCCCATGAACTCGCACCGGTGGATGACTTCGATGCCGGGTGTGCTGCGGTCGACGATGAACGCCGTGATCTGTCGGCGGGATTTGCCGTTGACGATTTTGTCCGGCGTGCGCGCCATGACGACCATTACGTCGGCGACGGGACCATTCGTACACCAGAGTTTTTCGCCGTTGATCGTCCAGAGGCTTCGGTCTGCGTTCGGCGTCGCGGTCGTACTCATCCGCGCCGGATCGGAACCGACGTCCGGTTCGGTCAACGCAAACGCCGAGACAAACCCCTTCGCAAACAGAGGAAAATATTTTTTCTTCTGCTCCTCCGTGCCGAATAATTTCAGCGGCTGGGGCACGCCGATCGACTGGTGCGCCGAAAGCCAGACCGCGGTTGAGCCGCAATACGAAGCGACCAGCGCGATCGCGCGATTGTAGTTGACCTGCGACAAACCCAGACCGCCATAGCTCGCCGAAATTTTCATTGCGAAACATCCGAGCTCCGCCAGGCCTTTCAGCACGTCGACCGGAATGTCGTGCGTGCGGTCGATTTCATCGGGATCGAGATGCTCGCGGAGAAACGGCTCAAGTTTGGCGATGAATGCATCGCCGATTTGTCTGTCGGAGTCGGATTGAACGGGATAGGGGAAAATCAGGTCGGGCCGAAACCGGCCCATGAACATCTCGGCGAGAAACGACGGATGCTCCCACTCGGTTTCCCGGGCGGCTTCGGCCACCGCCATCGCATCGTCGCGGGAAACTCCTGTGCGAGACGACGGCTGATTCACGGAAATCAGTTGTTCGACAGTTTGGTGCCGAGAGCTTTCTCGATCAACGGCTGGAGTTCGCCGTTTTCGTACATCTCGGTCGCGATGTCACAGCCGCCGACCAGTTCACCGTTGACGTAAACTTGCGGAAACGTCGGCCAGTTCGAATAGCGCGGCAACGCCTCCCGCACGCCCGATCCATCCAAAACGTCACGCGTCTCAAACGGCACGCCCATCTGTTTGAAAATCGAGACGACCTGCGCTGAAAATCCGCAGACCGGCGCGTCCTTCGTGCCTTTGATGTACAGCAAAATTTTGTTCGATCCGATGTCCTTTTTGATCCGGTCCATGATGTCTTCCGACATGGCCTATCCCTCCTGTGGCGGCGTGCGGCCGCTTGTCCCGTCCGGCGGATTCAAAATCCGCCTCGATACGTTCAACCCACCTCGTCCGGCGTCAGCGTCTTCAGCGTCAAGGCATGGATGGCATCGGTCGCCATCTCCTCCTTGAATATTCCGTAAATCATCTGGTGCCGCTGCATCCGAGTTTTACCCAAAAACGCCGGCGAAATCACCGTCACCGCGATGTGATCGCCGCCGCCCATGTCCTGCACCTGCGCCTGCGATCCCGTCAACGCCTCTTCAATTCGCCTGCGAATTTCATTTACATCCATCCCGTCCTCCCGAATCTCTCCAAAGACTATCCGAGACCCGGTTTTTTTTCAAGGCATCCAGCCGGCGGTGCGGATCTCAAATTTTCAGCCTGGAAAAAATAGCGCGGCTGGAAGGCGACTTGTTCAGCGTGTAGAAATGGATGCCGGGAGCGCCGCGGTCGAGCAGGTCCTGACACTGCCGGACGGCGCAGTCAATCCCGAATGACTGGACCTTCTGGGCGTCGGTATGAATTTTTTCCAGCTCGTGGATCATGCCGTCGGGAAGATGAGCGCCGCACATTTTCGTGAATTTCTGAATCTGCGCGTAGTTGGTGACCGGCATGATGCCGGGGATGATCGGAACCGTAATGCCGATCCCGCGGGCACGGGTGACGAAATCGAAATAGTCGCGGTTGTCGAAAAAAAGCTGAGTGATCACGAAATCAGCGCCGGCGCCGACTTTGAATTTGAGACGCTCGAGGTCAACCCGCCTGTCCCGGCACTCGACGTGGCCTTCGGGATACCCCGCGACGCCGATTGTGAAATCGTACCGGCCGCGGATGGCCGCGACCATTTCATCTGCATGGGAAAATCCATCCGGGTGCGGTTTAAAATCGCTCTCTCCTTGCGGCGGATCTCCTCGAAGCGCGAGGACGTTCTCGATGCCTTCATGCCGCAGCCGGTCGAGCACGGCGAAGACCTCCGTACGCGGCGATCCCACGCACGTCAGGTGCGCCACGGCTTCAATGCCAATTACGTTTCTGATCCGCGACACGATCTCGACCGTTTTGTGCCGCGTACTTCCGCCCGCGCCATACGTGACGGACACAAACGACGGATGGTGTTTGCGTAAAACCTCAATGGTTTTGTAGAGATTTTTTTCACCCTCTGCAGTTTTCGGCGGAAAAAATTCAAACGAAAAAGTCCGGCCGTTCTTTGCGAGCATTTCCGAAATTCGCATGGTCAGGATGTACTACGGACGCCCCAATTTTCCAACGTGAACGCCAGTTCTTCGGCACTTTTGCATTTTTTGTACCGGACGCCCCGGCGGCCTTCAACGGCCATACGACATTTTTCCCACTCGCGATAAAACTCCAGCGCGCCTTTTTCGAACACGACATAAACAGGATACCGCACGCGCGGAAGAGGCGGCAAACGCCCTGACGCCAAAGACGCAGTCTCTACGTCAAACGCTTCGTCCCGCAACCGGATTTTTTTCTTCTGCGAGAACGTCTGGGCAATGTCATTGGCGCACTCGTTCTCGCGGTTGCCGGCGTGGGCGGGGACTTTGCGATATTCGACGCGGGGGCCGGAAAGCGCGTCCAGCGCTTCCCAGAGGTCCTGATTCCCGACCGGCGTTTTGTCGGTTTTCAAAAATCCATTTTGACGCCACTTTTGGATGTACCGCGTGATGCCGTCGATGACATACGCGCTGTCGGAATGGACGACAGCCCGCGCGCCGTCTGGAATTTTCCGGAGCGCCTCAATAACCGCCGTCATTTCCATCCGGTTGTTTGTGGAATGAGATTCGAATCCGCCTATTTCACGGCGGCGGCCGCCGCCAAGGATGACCGCGCCCCAGCCGGACGGCCCTGGATTGCCGCTCGTGGCGCCGTCGGTGTAGATCAGATAACTCTCGTTACTCGTCGCTCGCCACTCGTTACTTTTATCGAAGCGCGGCGTGGGCCGCGGCCAGCCGCGCGATCGGCACGCGGTAGGGCGAACAGGAAACGTAGTTGAGGCCGATCCTGGCGCAGAAAATCACGCTGGATGGCTCGCCGCCGTGTTCGCCGCAGATGCCGAGCTTCAGTTTCGGTTTTACCTTTCGGCCTTTCTCAGCCGCTATTTTCATGAGCGACCCGACGCCTTCCTGATCCAAGACCTGGAACGGATCCTCCTTGAAGATCTTCTGCTCGACGTACAACGGCAAAAATTTTCCGGCGTCGTCGCGGGACAGGCCAAACGTCATCTGCGTGAGATCGTTCGTGCCGAACGAGAAAAACTCGGCGACCTCAGCGATCTTGTCGGCCGTGATGGCCGCGCGCGGAATTTCGATCATGGTGCCGACGGTGTAGGCGACCCGCATGCCGCGTTCGGTGAAAACCTTCAAGGCCGTCTGGTCGACATCGGCCTTGCAGCGCTTCAGTTCCTCCACGTCGCCGACGAGCGGGATCATGATCTCGGGATGGACGTCGATGCCGTGGGATTTTTTGCACGTGCATGCGGCTTCAAGAATCGCGCGGGCCTGCATGCGATTGATCTCCGGAAAGGCGATGCCGAGCCGGCAGCCGCGATGGCCCAGCATGGGATTGAGTTCGTGGAGTTGCTCGTTTTTCTCGCGGAGTTTTTTGGCCGGAAGACCGGTCTTGATCGCAAGGTCCTCGATTTCCTTGTCCGTGTGCGGCAGAAATTCATGGAGAGGCGGGTCAAGAAGACGGATCGTCACGGGCCGCGAGCCCATCGCTTTGAAAATGCCGACGAAATCGTCACGCTGATACGGCAGAAGCTTGGCCAGCGCCTTCTCGCGCTCCGCGAGCGTGTCGGCCAGAATCATTTCACGGACGGCGTCGATCCGGTCGCCTTCGAAAAACATGTGCTCGGTCCGGCAAAGGCCGATACCCTCGGCGCCGAACCGGACGGCGACGGCCGCGTCGTGCGGCGTGTCGGCATTCGTGCGGATGTTGATCTTGCGAAACGTGTCGGCCCACGCCATGAGCGTTCTGAAATCGCCGGAATTCGGGTCGGGATCGACGAGTTTGGCTTTGCCGAGCAGCAGGCGGCCGGCGGACCCGTCCAGCGTGACCCAGTCGCCCTCGCGCAAGATGTGCGGACCACACCGCATGATTTTTTCGGCGTACGACATGTGCGCATCGCCGGATCCGGCCACACAGCACTTGCCCATGCCGCGCGCCACGACGGCCGCATGCGACGTCATGCCGCCGCGCGAGGTCAGAATTCCCTGCGCCGCGACCATGCCGCCGATGTCCTCCGGCGACGTCTCGATCCGGCACAAAATCACTTTTTCGCCTTTCGCCGCCCAGGCTTCGGCATCTTCCGCCGAAAAAACGATGCGGCCCACAGCCGCGCCCGGCGACGCCGGCAATCCTTTCGCAATCTGCGTGACCTTCGCTGAAGGATCGATCATCGGATGCAAGAGCTGATCGAGCTGTTCGGGCTGGACGCGAAGAATCGCCTCTTTTTTGGTGATGAGTTTCTCCTTCACCATGTCCACCGCGACCTTGACCGCGGACGCGCCGGTGCGCTTGCCACTCCGGCACTGCAACATGAACAGCCGGTTTTCCTGCACCGTGAACTCGATGTCCTGCATGTCGCGATAGTGTTTCTCGAGTTTTTTCTGAATCGCCATGAGCTGGCGATACGCGGCGGGAAACGCCTTCTCCATCTGCGAAACCGGCAGGGGCGTACGGATGCCGGCCACGACGTCCTCGCCCTGCGCGTTGACGAGAAATTCGCCGTAAAATTTGTTCTCGCCGGTTGACGGGTTGCGCGTGAACGCAACGCCCGTGCCCGACGTGTCGCCCATGTTGCCGTAGACCATCGACTGGACGTTGACGGCTGTGCCCCACTCGTCCGGAATTTTATTGAGCCGGCGATACGTGATCGCGCGGGTGTTGTTCCACGATCCAAATACAGCCCCGATCGCTCCCCACATCTGCTCTTCCGGATCGTCCGGGAAATTGACGCCCTTGCGTTTTTTGATGGCCGCCTTAAATTCCCAAACGAGATCCTTGAGATCCTGCGCGGTGAGTTGCGTGTCGAACTCGACCCGCCGAGACTTTTTCTTCGCGTGCAGGATGACTTCGAACGGATCCTCCTCGGTCTTGCTCTCGGGTTTCAGGTCGAGGACCACGTCGCCGTACATCTGCACGAACCGGCGGTAGGAGTCGTACGCGAACCGTTCATTTTTCGATTTATTGATGAGGCCCTGGACGGTGCGGTCGTTCAGCCCCAGATTGAGAATGGTATCCATCATGCCGGGCATCGACGCGCGCGCGCCGGACCGGACCGAAACGAGAAGAGGATTGGCCGGATCGCCGAATCCCGCAGCCATGTGTTTTTCGATCTTGGCCAGCGCGTCCCTGACCTGCTTCGCCAGCTCCTTCGGATACTTTCGCCCGTTGTCATAATAGTGGGTGCAGACATCGGTCGTGATCGTGAACCCGGCCGGAACCGGAATTCCGATGTTGACCATCTCGGCGAGATTGGCGCCCTTGCCGCCGAGCAGATTCTTCATCTTCGCCTCGCCATCCGCCTTTTTGCCCCCGAAAAAGTACACGTACTTCTTTGCCATGATCGTTTTCTCCTTCATGCTTTCTTTTTTTTAATGAGTCAGTTGACCGAACAAAAAATCCCGCGGAGCGTACGTCACAGGGATTGAGGCGTCAAGGGAGATTCTGGACCGGAAGGGACAGAAATGATCCGCAGACCGAAGGATGTTTCAGCGGATTCGATAAATCTGAACTTCTCCTGCGCGGCCTTTGACTGACTTTTCGCCAACCCGTTCGGCGCTTTCGAGGACGCCTGCGGCGCGGGCGGTTTCCGCAGTGACCAGAATTTCTTCGGGTCCGGCGATGCCGACCAGGCGCGCCGCGACATTGACGACATCGCCGATGACCGTGTACTCCATCCGCATCGCCGATCCGATGGTCCCGACCGTCGCCTCGCCGGTGGCGATTCCGATGCCAAAGCGGATGGGCCGACCGGAGCGCGTCTGGAGACCGCGGCAGGATTGGAGGATGTCCCGGGCGGCTTTGATGGCGCGAGCCGCGTGATCCTCCTGCGCGATGGGCGCGCCGAAAAAAGCGAGGACGCCGTCGCCGGTAAATTTGTCGATGGTCCCATTCTCACGAAAGATGGCCTGAATATTGGCGGCGAAAGCGCGATTGAGACATTCGAGCAATTCATCAGGCGGCAGGGTCTCCGCCAATGCCGTAAATCCGCGGATGTCCGTGAAGAGCACGGTGAGCAGCCGCCGCTCGCCGCGAAGGCCCTGTGCCAAGCCTCCACGGCGGACTTCATCGGACACAGTCGGCGAAAAAAATCTGGAAAGCGACGCGCGCTCCTCGGTCTCGCGGCGGACTTCCTCGATCAAGCGCGTATTTTCAACCGCCGTGCCGGCGAGGTTTGCGAGAACGATGAGAAGACGCAGGTCGGCGGCGTCGAACGCCCCGGCCCGGCCGCGGTTTTCGACCACCGCCGCGCCGACCACCCGCTCGCGCCCCCAGAGCGGCGCGACCATGGCTGAGCGGATAGTCCCGGCGGCCAGAGACGCGCCGGCGAGACGCTGATCCCGGCCGGCATCCGCCGTCACGAGCGCCTCGCCCGATTCCATCGCGCGCGATAGAAGCGTCCTGGAAAAGGGAAGCGAGTCGGCGGTTTCGATTCCCGCGCGGGAGAATACGAGTTCGGGTTTGGTATTGCCGCGCAAAAAAATTGCGCATCGATCGGCATCAAGCGTATCGAGGATAATGCGCGCGATTTTCTGCAGGAGTTTTCCGATTTCGCGTTCGCCCTGAAGCGTCAATCCCAGTTGCAATAACGCCTCCAGCCGCGTCGCTTGCGCCGAAGGATCTTTGTGCGGCGATTTGCGGGAGGGTGGCATCGAAACCTGGGAATGGGCCTGCGTGGATTGAACCATCACAACGTCCGTCGAATCCGTCCGCGCATCCTCTTCGTCACTCATGACCCGGAGAGAGACCGGCCCTATCCCGATGATATCACCCGGTTTTAATTCACGGGATTTGATTCGCTCGCCGTTGACACTGGTTCCGTGAGCGGAACCCAAATCCTCAATCATCAATCCGACGCTTCGGCGGATGATCCGCGCATGTTTGCGGGAAACCGCCGGATCCGCCAGCGCGAGATCGTTGTCTGCCTGCCGACCGATCGAAACGACCTCTCCGATCGGAACTTCCCGGCCGCTTTCCGGCCCGTCAATGACGGCGATTCGGTACGCGGTCATGCCGCGGATCCGGTCTTGCCGCCGGAGATCGATTCCATCGCCAACCGTTGTTTCAAGATGCGATCGACCGCTCCGTGTTGACGCGACACGATGGGAATCCGGCGGATGCGGGAAAAGCGAGGACTGAAAACCCCCGATGGTCTAAGCGTAATTGACAGAATGGAGCCTCGCGGATACGGATCCCAGCGAAACGATTCGATGCGGCTCCATGGAGTCAATCCGCCGAGGGCGGCAATTCCTTCTTCGCGCAGAGCTGTACCGAAGGTTCCTTGTAGGAAAAACAGGATTCCGAGAGTAAGACGAAAGAGCGCAATCAAATAACTGGTATAAAACTCCGGCCCGGAAGAAATTCTCTGTATTTCCATCCATGCGACGTAAATAAGGAACAATCCCAACACCGGCAATATCCAAGATCGGCTGCGTTCCAGCCGAACGAGCACGCGGCCGGCAAGACTCGTCCTGTAAACTCCGTAAGAGAGAATAATCCAGAAGAATAAAATTCCTATTAGAAGAAACATTTCAAATTTTCCGGCGCCGAAACAGAACCGCACAACCAAAGCCAGGCATCCGATCGCCGCGAAAAATAAAAGCCGCGAGCGACCCGTTTCAGAAAAATAGCGGGCGGCAGACTCCCGCCCCCAACGAATGACGGCGCCGACGTAAGCCACGAATCCACCGACAACCATCATCACCACCCAAACCAAAAATATCAACGCAAGGGGTGGTCTGGGACGAGTCCGTGCCTGCGTTCGTCTTGAAACGGGAGTCGCGTTCTCCATCTTGGATTTGATCAGTCGATCGACCTCGGCCGTAATGGCCGCGAAAAAAGTGTCCGGAGACTTTGTGACAGAAGGAATCCAAACCGATCCGGCAGTGTCGAATTCAAGCCGGTAGTCCCGGCCGGCCAAGTTGCATGGTTCGCTGACATGCCGAACCTCCGAACTCCCGACCGGCCGCGTGTCATCAAAGTCGCGGATGAGCCAGCCATCAAGCGATGAGATCAAACCATTGCAGTCATCGTCCACAATCATGACTTCGCGAACGGACGCATCGATTAAGACCGGACAGCGCCAGACAAAGGAACGGTTGGGATAAATGCTGTCGGCATCGAGATTCCCGATTTTCCAACGTGAGACAAACGTATAAAACATTCCCTTGCCCACAAGTTGGACATCCGGCCATACAAGCAAGCCGTGAGAATGTTCAAGTTGACCCTGCCACGTGTTAACGGGATTGTTAAAGGGATTTTTGTCGCCGTCCCAATCTACATAAACGGTATGAGCCGGGCGGTTGTTATTGTCCTTCGGGTATTCTGACTTCACGCCGATTTCGATTCCCCGGCCGGAAATGAGAATTTTCGTCTTGTGGTCAATCAGCGGGAAAACGGGTGTATGTTCACTTGCATATCCAAGTCTCGGTACGGGAGACGCGATGAAGGAGAGAGGCGTGGATATTCCGGCCGATGAAACGCGGCGCGGATTTTCTGCAAGCAATATGCCTGCTTCATTTGAGATATTGATCGGCACAACCAGATCCGTGCGGCCGTCCCCATTCACATCGCCGATGGCAACGCAGATGGGCCCATCATTCGCCACAGGAAATTTTCTTGCATGGCCAAAATTTCTGCCCCCATTGCCGTAAATGACGTTGACCCCATCCGGTCCCCCGACCGCCACGGCCAGATCGATTCGGCCGTCATTGTTGAGATCCCCGACTGCAACGGCCTTCGGTGAGCTCCCGACATCGATGCTTTCCCGCGGACGAAACCGCCCGTCGCCAAGGCCGAGCAGAATGTGAATTTTGCGCGTCGATATGTCCGCGATGGCAAGGTCCGTCTTGCCGTCTCCATCGAAATCTCCCGGCGCCGCATACACGAGGGAAGGTCCAAACGAAGCGCTTACGGTTTGTATGGATGCATCAAATCCTCCGCCGGGCCGGCCCAGCGAGACGCTGATGAATCCCACTTTATGAGGCATGGCACGAAAATGCGTGCCGACGATGTCCTTCACGCCGTCATTGTTAAAATCCGCCACGGCTATGGATATAGGCCAGCCGCTCGCATACTGCGTCGGAGATGAGAACTCCCCGGCGACGGCGCCTTTGAAGACGGTGACTGAATCCACCGACTGGTGTTGCAGGATCAAATCCATGTGGCCGTCGCCATCCAAATCGTCGCAGAGAATTTGATGCGGGTATTTCAAAGGTACATTCAACCTTTTTTGCGGAGCAAACTTGCCTCCGCCCAATGACATGATCACGCTGATGTCTCTTGAGCCGGCGTTGACCGACGCGATGTCCGGCAGTCCATCCCCGTTGAGATCGGCAATGGCGATGGAAGCCGGCGAATCGCCGACAGGCACTTTTATCAAGGGGCGGAATTGGCCATTTCCCAACCCGAAGAGAACACTCAAGTCGTCGGCGTTGGAATTCGCAGTGACGATGTCCAGGAACCCGTCCTTGTTCAAATCGGCCAATTTCAAATCCCCGGGACGCTCTCCCACACTCCATCTTTCAGATTGCCGGACGAACTCGGTCGGCGGCTCTTCCGATCGAGGTGACCCGTCCGCGCGTGGCGTCAGGAAATTCAAAGACGGTGTAACGACCGGGCTGTATGAAGTCGGCGTTGCATCCGGCTGCGGTCCGGCCAACTGCAATTTCGATTGCAAAAACATGGAGCCAGCCGCCGCGGCGGCAAGAATCGCGAGAAACGTGGACGCGGCGAGGATAAAAGCTCGGGTCGTGGATTTTTTGGACGGAGTTTCGAGCGGCGGCAAC